>CAMDNF010000021.1:0-34001 GCA_945902735.1 Rhizobium sp. Q54
CAACGCAACCCGCCGGGCCGGGGCCTTTTGCGGCGCGGGTTCGTCACAGGGCTCGCCCGTAGGCCCCGCTACGCGCTTCGCCCTGCTTCTGCCCGCGACGCAAAATTCCTCCGGCGCAACCGATTCGACTTGGTCGGAACATGCTCTAGCACGGGGCGGGCGCGGCGACGCGGGTCTTTGGCTTGGCGCCGCACAGGTCGACGACAAAATTCGCGATCGCCGCCACATCGTCGATCTTGAAGAGGGGGATCACGCGGGTCGAGGGTAGGCCGGGCGGCCGGCCGCCATCGGTCACCAGCGCGATGACGTGGGGATCGTCGGCGGCAAGCAGAGGTGCATCGCCCGTGCCACGGTAAATCTCGATCTTGTCGTGCGCGCCGAATTTATAGCCCTCGATCAAGAGCAGATCGACCGGCGAGAGGAGCGGCAGGAGCGTCTCGAAATCGGGTTCCGGCTCAGCGCGCAATTCATGCACCAGCATGTGGCGCGCCGGCGCGGCGAGGATGATGTCGCGCGCACCGGCTTGGCGCCAAGCTTGGCTCGCATGATTCAGCGGCAAGGGATCGAAGCCATGATGGGCGTGCTTGAGTGTCGCCACCTCAAGCCCGCGCGCGGTCAACAAGGGCAGAAGCGCGGTCAATAGAGTGGTTTTGCCGCTGCCGCTGAAGCCGGCGATTCCGAGAATGCGCATGATCCTAGGGCGCCGGGGGCGATCGAACCGCGCGGTAGGCGGCCTGAGCATAGTGAAACGCGGTCACCCAAGAGAGGCCGACCGCGAGCCACAGCAAGCCTTCACCAGCCGAATCCAACGCGTCAATGCCGAGGCCGGGCGCGATCAAGAGAACCGAGAGCGCGCCCATTTGGCTCGCGGTTTTCCATTTGGCGAGCCCCGTCACCGGCAGAGAAACGCGTCCGGCCAGTGCCTCGCGCAGGCCTGAGATAAACAACTCGCGGCAGATGATGGCGACGGCCGCGATCAGGGGGGCTTGATCGAACGCTGTCAGCATGATGAGGGCCGCCGCGACCAAGAGCTTATCGGCGATGGGATCGAGCACGCGGCCGAGCTCCGAGAGTTGGTCGCGGCGCCGCGCGATATAGCCATCGAAAAAATCGGTCACGCTAGCCGCGACAAAGATGCCGAAGCAAACGAAGGCGGCCAGGGGTTGATCGAGATAAAAGAACCCGATCAAGGCCGGCACGGCGGCGATCCGCGCAAAAGTCAGCAGGTTCGGCAGCGTCAGCATGGCCGTTCCTTCGCCTTCTCGTGTGCGATCAGCGCGCCGGCGCCGGGTGGAAATGGTCATAGATCAGCCTCGCTGTTGCGCCCGAAATGCCGGTGACGCGGATGAGGTCCTCAATGCCGGCCTGCGATACGGCGCGCGTCGAGCCGAAATGATGCAGGAGCGCGCGTTTCCGCGTAGGGCCGATGCCTGCGATCTCATCGAGCGTCGAACCGGTCGCCGCCTTGGCGCGGCGCGCGCGATGCGTGCCGATCGCGAAACGATGCGCCTCGTCACGCAGGCGTTGCAAGAAATAAAGCACCGGGTCTTTTTGCTCCAATTCGATCGGCGCTTGGCCGGTCATGAAAATGCGCTCTTTGCCGGCATTGCGGTCCGGCCCTTTGGCAATGGCGGCGAGCGCGATGCCCTCAATGCCGAGCTGCGCCAACACCTCGACGGCCTGGCTGAGTTGCCCCGCGCCGCCATCGATGATCACGAGATCGGGCCACGTGCCGCGCTGGCGCTCGGGGTCTTCCTTCAAGAGCCGACCAAAACGGCGGGCGAACACTTCGCGCATCATGCCGTAATCATCGCCCGGCGTGATTTTACCGGCACCGGCCTCGGCGCTCGCGAGTTTGATGTTGAAGGTGCGGTAGGCGGTTTTGATGAAGCCCTCGGCGCCCGCCACGATCATCGCGCCGACCGCGTTGGTGCCCTGCACGTGGCTATTATCATAGACCTCGATCCGCCCCGGCGGATCGTCGAGATCGAGCGCACGGGCGAGCCCATCGAGCAGCGCGCGCTGCGAGGCACTCTCGACCAGGCGCCGGCTGAGCGCCTCGCGGGCATTGCGCGCGGCATCCTCGACCAATTTGAGTTTATCGCCGCGCGCGGGCTTCAGAAGTTTCACGCGCGCCTCGGCGCTTTGGCTGAGCGCTTGTTCGATCAAATCCGCCTCGGGCGGCAGCTTATTGACCAGCACCAGAGGCGGCGCCGTGTGGCTGTGGTAGAATTGACCAAGAAACGCCGCCATCACATCGGCCGGCGTGGCGTCGTCCGCGTGTTTCGGAAAAAACGCGCGGGTGCCGAAGTTCTGTCCATTGCGAAAGAAGAACGCCTGGACACAAGCCTCGCCGGCCTCGGTGTGGGCCGCGATGACATCGGCATCGCCCAAGCCGATGACATTGATGCCTTGGCGGGCCTGGATCAGCGTCATCGCGCGAATGCGATCGCGATAGGCCGCCGCGGTTTCGAATTCGAGACCCTCGCTCGCCTTCACCATGCGTTCGGTGAGGCGCTCTTGGATTTCCTGACTGCGGCCGGAAAGAAATTGACGCGCTTCATCGACCAGCGTGGCGTAGGCGTCGCTCGTGATACGACCAACGCAGGGCGCGCTGCAGCGTTTGATTTGGTATTGCAGGCACGGCCGCGTGCGGCTGTCGAAGACCGAATCAGGACATGAGCGCAGCGGGAAGGCGCGGTGCAAAGCGTTGATGGTTTGATTGACCGCGCCGGCCGAGGCGAAGGGACCGAAATATTCGCCCTTGCGCGCGCGCGCACCGCGATATTTCACGACCTGCGGCCATTCATGATCGCTGGTGATCAGAATGTACGGGAATGATTTGTCGTCGCGCAGCGTGATGTTGTAGCGCGGCTTCAGCTTCTTGATCAGATTGCTCTCAAGCAGCAGCGCCTCGACCTCACTGTTTGTTGTGACAATTTCAAGACTGAACGCTGCCGCCACCATGCGTTGCAAGCGCACCGGCAAACGATCGACCTTCACATAGGCGGCGACGCGCTTGCGCAAGCTCTTTGCCTTGCCGACATAGAGCGGCTCGCCATGCCGGTCGAGCATGCGATAGACGCCGGGCGCGAGTGGCAGGTTGCGGAGCGCGTCCCGCAACATCGCCGTACCGCGTTGCAAGGACGACACGGTCGACGCCGGCGCCTTGGGTTGGGCCGGCGCGTCGCCGGGGTTTTGGGCGCGGTCCGTCAGAGGGGCCATGGCCAGGATATTGGCAGAAGCGGCCTTCGGGTCAACGCACCAGGCTCAGCCGATTCAGAGGCTTGGCGCTCGCCGCCCGCCAATCCACGGCGCCTGGGGATAAGTCTGTTGAAAAGACAACGGATAAGCCGCGTCGAGGCCGATTCGGCGCGGCCTTGCCCGCGTCTGCCCAAAAAATGTGCATGCCATCTAAGTTATTGATATAAAAGTGATTAACCATTGCGCGGCGATGACCGGCGATTCAACAATCGCGCCGAACTGAAAATGAGCCGAAGGCCGGCTGGCCTGTGATGGCCTGTTGACAAAAGTCAAGTCCTCAAGCGCCGTCAATGCGAGAACAGGACTGGAACGGTCATGGTGTTGAGGACGTCGCGCGTGGTGCCGCCGAGCGCCCATTCGCGCAGTCGCGAATGGCCATAGGCGCCCATGACGATGAAATCGGCGCCGATATCCGAGGCATCGGACAGTATCGCATCGGCAACAGAAATGTCCGACGCCACGGTTCGCGCGGCTTCGACCTTGCAACCATGGCGTGCAAGATGCGCGGCGATGTCGGCATCTGGCAGATGTTTGCCGTCTTTCGGGTTGATGCTCAAGACCGACACTTTCGTGGCTCTTTTCAGAATAGGGAGGGCGTCGTGCACCGCGCGGGTGGCCTCGCGTGTGCCGCTCCACCCGATCAAGATATGGCGCGGGGTCGCGTTGAAATGACCGGCATAGGGTACCACGATCACCGGGCGCCCAGCGCCCATCACCGTGTTCGCCGGCAGATCCGGTGAGTGGTTCGGCTCGATCTTGCTGCGCTCCGGCTGGCCGACAATCGCGAGATCGGCATAGCGCGCGTGGATTGGCACGATATCGTCGGCGAAATTTTCTTCCTCGCGCCATTCGAGCGTGACACCGGCGGCGGCACATTGGCGTTCAGCGTTTTCTCGCGTCTTGACCGCGACCGCGCGTTCGCTGGCCCGGTAGCGGTCCTGAAGTTCCGCGATCACGCCGACCGCCGCATCGCCAAAAGCACCGATGGTTGGGTAGAACGGCGCGATGGTGCGCAGAGCGACCAGGCGGGCTCCATGTTCCGCCGCCAGTTTCACCGCATAACCCAAATCGGCCGTCTCGCGCGGGCTACCATCAAGGTGAAGCAGGATCGTACCAAAACTCATGGGTCTCTCCTTTGCTGGGCTCGATTTGCCCCCTTTAATCTGCTGGCATCGCGTGTCGAGCGCCTTGATATGGATCAACGGCCGCTATTTACGCGGAAATTTCTCCTTCATCTCGGCGGCGAGCGCTCTGCCCTTCGCACTGCCGCCATGCTCAAGCGCCGCCGCCGCGCCGGCCACATCGGCCGCGGTTTTGTTTTGGCTCAATTTCGCCTTGCCTTCTAATCTGGTGATGGAGATCTCAAAGGCAATGATGGCGCCGCGTAGTTTAGCGAAATAATCGGGATCGAGTTTGTCGCTGGTCCAGGGCCGTTTCGGCGCGAGCTCGTTCTCATGTCGTGCGCTCAATCGATCGAGCAAGCGCACGGTGCCCGCGTCATCCAGCACCTTCGCGACGCCATAGGCGTGGACCGCGACGTAATTCCAGGTTGGCACCTGGTGCTCGCTCTCATACCAGTCGGGCGAAATATAGCCGTCGACCGAGAGGAACGTGACCAAGGTCTCGGCTTTGCCATCGAAGGCGCGCCATGATGGATTGGCGCGTGCCATGTGAGCGCGCAATGTGCCGAGCGGTCCGTCGCCTCGGTCGAGTACAAACGGTATGTGAGTCGCCTCGAGGCCGCCGTCGCGCGTGACGATCAGCGTGCCGAAGGGATGAGCCTCGATCAGGCCGTGCTTGGCCGCGAGTTCATCGATGTCGAAATGTGTCGGGATATACATGCGGAAACGCCCTTGGTGGCGACGCAGCATAGCATGAGGCGTCGCCCACCCAATCGCCGCGCGACCACGAGACTAAAAGAGGCCGGCGATATGGCCGTCCGCGTCGTGCTCGATCGAATTCGCGGCCGGCACTTTGGGCAGGCCCGGCATGGTCATGATCTCGCCGCAGACCACGACTACGAACTCCGCGCCCGCCGATAGCCGAAGCTCGCGGATCGGGATGACGTGGCCGCTCGGCGCGCCCTTCAAATTGGGGTCGGTCGAGAAGCTGTACTGGGTCTTGGCGATACACACCGGGTAGTGGCCGAAACCGCCCTCTTGAAGTTCGCTGAACTGCTTACGGATCGCGGTGTCGGCCACGACCTCCGACGCGCCATAAAGCTCGCGCGCGATGGTCGAAACCTTGTCCCACAGCTTCATGTCGTCGGGATAGAGCGGCTTGAAATTGGATGGCTTCGATTCGATCGTGCGCACCACGGTGCGCGCCAGCTCCTCAGTGCCGGCGCTACCCAGCGCCCAGTGATCGCACAACACCGCCTCGACGCCGAGTGCCGCGCAGGCCTCGCGAACGAGCTTGATCTCGGCCTCGGTATCGGCGGAAAAGCGGTTGATGCCGACCACCACCGGCACGCCGAATTTGCCGACGTTCTTCACATGGCGCTCCAGATTTGCCATGCCCTTTTTAAGCGCCGCGAGATTTTCGGTTTTGAGATCGTCCTTCGCGACGCCGCCATGCATTTTTAGCGCGCGGATGGTGGCGACCACGACCGCGGCGGCGGGCTTGAGCCCGGCCTTGCGGCATTTGATGTCGAAAAATTTCTCGGCGCCGAGATCGGCCCCAAAGCCCGCCTCGGTGACGACATAATCCGCCAGCTTAAGCGCCGTGCGCGTGGCGATCACCGAATTGCAGCCATGGGCGATATTGGCGAACGGCCCGCCATGGATCAGCGCAGGATTATTCTCCACCGTTTGCACCAGATTGGGCGCGATCGCCTCGCCAAGCAGCACCGCCATGGCGCCATCGGCTTTAAGGTCGCGCGCGCGCACCGGCTTTTTGTCGCGCGTATAGCCGGCGATGACATTGCCAAGGCGCTGACGCAAATCAGCCGCGTCGCGCGACAAGCAAAAGATCGCCATGACTTCCGACGCGACCGTGATGTCGAAGCCGTCTTCGCGTGGGAAGCCATTGGCGACACCACCGAGCGAGGAGACGATCGACCGCAACGCGCGATCGTTCATATCGAGCACGCGACGCCAAGTTACGCGCCGCGGGTCGATGCCGAGCGCATTGCCCCAATAGATGTGATTGTCGGTCATCGCGGCGAGCAGATTGTTGGCCGTGCCGATCGCGTGAAAATCGCCGGTGAAATGGAGGTTGATATCCTCCATCGGAACGACCTGGGCATAACCGCCGCCGGCCGCGCCGCCTTTGACGCCGAAGCAGGGGCCAAGGCTTGGCTCGCGCAGGCAGATGATGGCTTTTTTGCCGATCCGATTGAGGCCATCACCGAGGCCAACGGTGGTCGTGGTCTTGCCTTCGCCGGCCGGGGTCGGCGTGATCGCGCTGACCAGGATCAGTCTGCCGTCGGGTTTGTTCTCGAGGGTCTTGATGAAGGGGAGGCTGATTTTGGCCTTGTAATGGCCATAGGGCTCGAGGTGTTCGGCGGCGATGCCGAGGCGGTCCTTGGCGAGTTCCATGATCGGTCGTTTCTTCGCCTCGCGCGCGATCTCGATATCGGTCTTGTAGCGCTCGTGGAGAGAAATCGGGGCGGTCGCCATCGTTTCAAACCTCTACTCTGGGCCGCGAGATTCCGCGGAAAATCGCGGCTACGATAGTCGCGCGTTTACTGTCAGGCAAACGTTTTTCCTGGCATAACCAATGAGGCGAGGGGCGCCTCGCGAACCCTTTCTGTGAAAAAGAAAGAGGCGGGCCCAATCGAGCCCGCCCCTCCTGATGTCGATTCCTCGTCGATCCGTTATTGCATCGTGTCGCGGTGAGGTTTCCTGTTCATCACCTTTTCGAGGCCGAGTTTTCGAAAATGCTCGGCTTCTTTCTTCAGCTGCTTCGTTTCGTCGCGGAACTGGTAGATATGCCAGGCTAGCCACGCCACGAAAACGATAATCACCAACAACCACTCGACCCCGACGCCCGGATAAAGGGGCCCAATGGTCGAGGGATTGCTGAAGGTCGTCAGTCCCGTGCCGAACACAGTGGATATCAACATGGTGCCCTCCTACCGACCGTCTTTGGCGTGGTCGCGTTCAACCGGTTCGAACTCGGTTTCTTCGTGCGGGAAGTACGGATACGGATCGCCGTATTTGTAGGTGTCGTACCCGGCCAGTTCGACTTCGCGCGGCACTCTCAGCATGTTGAGGCGCTTGAGCAAACGCGCGACCAAATAGCAAGGCACGAAGCCGAGGACCCAGAACATGATGATCGCGCCGAGGAAATTGCCCAGCGGATTGACCATCGGTGCGCCCTCGGCGGTGGCGAACCAAGCCACGCCCTCGCTCGTTGGATTGGCCGCCGGGTAACCCCACAAAATGAACCCGGCCACCACGGTACCGAAGAAGCCGCCCCAGCCATGCACCGCGACGGCGCCGACCGGATCGTCGATTTTGAAGCGACGCTCCAAAATGTTGTGCACGTAATACGCGCTGCCGGCGCCGATCGCACCCACGCCGAACGCGATGATCGGGTGGTAGAGATCATTACCGGCGGAGGCAGAGATGATGCCGCACAGGCCGCCCGAATAAGTCCAAAATGGGTTGCCTTTGCTCACGATGTAGGTGGCCATCAAGCCACCCGAGAGCGACAGGATGAAGTTGAACGTGATGCCGGAGAGCGTGGTTGGCATCAGATAGATGTTCGTCGCCGAATAGAACACGCCGTCGGTTCCGTCGATATCGAAGATCGGGATGTTGCAAGCGGCGTAGAAACCCCAGAAGCCGGTGAAGATCAGGAACAGGCCGATCGTCACCAACCACGGGTTATGCGGCAGAATGTTGCGGACCTCGCCATTCGGTCCAAACTTGCCGATGCGTGGGCCGAGCACGACGATGATGGCAAGCGCCGAGCCGCCGGCGATGGCATGCACGACGCCCGAGGCATAGGCATCGTGATAGCCCATGATCTGAACCATCCAGCCGGCCGGATTCCAGCCCCAAGAGGCATCGAGAATCCACGTGAACGAGCCGACCAGCACCGCGAATATAAAGAACGCGCCGGTGCGGATACGCTCCATCACGGCGCCCGAAACAATCGAGGCGGTGGTCCAGGAGAAGAGCAGGAAGGCGGCCCAGAACACGCCATTTAGGCGCGCCCAGACCGGTGCGTTGCCATCCGCGCCGCCGCCCATATGCGGCCCGCCCATCAATTCGCCCCATGGCAGTGCGAAGGGCGCGTCGATGAAGCCGCCATTGAACGGCACGTTCGAGAACGCGAAATAAACCCACCAACCGAAGAAGAAGAACGTCACCGTCACGAGCGGGATGAGCATGGTGTTTTTCATCACCACAGTCATCGCGTTCTTGCGTCTGGCGACGCCGACCTCGTAGGTACAGAAACCCACGTGGATTAGAAACATCATCACCACCGTGACCCAGTAATAGGCCTCGGTGAAAATGACGTTTAAGGAATCGGGTAAACTCGACATAGCGGCTCCCCTCCTTTGTCGCCTGCGCGATAATCTTTTTTTCTCGGTCTCGTTACGCTCAGTGGCACCTCAAGGCGACGGGTAATCCCCCGCAAATATCTTCAACCCAAAATTTTGAGCTGTCCATATGACTTGGATAGGCCAATTGGTCCGGCCAATTACATCGATCGGCTCTATGGCCGGTATTGGGATTCTCCGCTACTCAGCGCGAATTCTTAGCCGACCCCAATCATCGACCGTGGGTTTGCACCACATTCAGGGGGCTTCGTTTGGGCCGAACGGCCTGTGGGCAAGCCTGTTGAAAACTTCCCGGGCTGGTCATCGGGATAGATTGTTCTGTTTGATTTTCCGGGCTTTAGTCACAGCCAGACCTTTAGGCCAAGCTATTGTTATCGTAAGGTAATTATTCGATGACTAAGTGTTCGGTCCTAGTGCGCGCGGCGCTCGTTGGGGCCGGCCCCGCCAATGTGAACAGTTTGAAGATCAGGCGCCGCGGCGGTGCCGGACGAGCTCGACACCGACGCCCGACGTCTCGGGGTAGACATCGAGCTTTTCGACCCTGATTTTCGCGCGCAAGACCCGCTGGTCCTGCAACAAAGCGAGGGCGATTTGCTCGGCCAGCGTTTCGACCAAATTGATGTGGTCACCGGCAACCAGCCGCTTCACGGTGGCAACGATGTCTTCATAGGACACGACGTTCCGGATGTTGTCGTCGATCGGCCCTTCATCCGGAACCGCGAGATCAACATTGATACGTACGCGTTGCATGCCGCCCCGCTCATGCGCGTGCACGCCGATCTGACATTTCAAGACCAGATCGCGCACGAAGATGTGTCGCTCTTGAGAGCCGGGAGTTTGTTCCGGTAATGCCTGCAAACCGCGCTTTGCCTCAGTCATGATTTTATTCCTCGGGGCGCGAATCAGTGTGGCGCGACCAGCCGAGATGCTGCCCGCCATCGAGCGCGATCATTTGGCCGGTCATCGACGGCGCATCGAGAATAAAGCGCATAGCGGCGGTGATTTCCTCGGTGCTGCCGCCGCGCTTCAGCGGCATGCGTGCGCATTGCTCGGCAAATTGTGCGGGCGTTTGGCGCGCGCTCGGCAAGGTTGGGCCAGGACCGATCGCGTTGACCCGAATGCGGGGTGCGAGCGCCAGCGCCAAGGTTTGAGTCAGCGTCCACAGACCCGCTTTGCTCAGCGTGTAGGAAACGAAATGCGGTGTCAGGTTCCAGACGCGCTGGTCGATCAAATTGATGACAGCGCCCGCCGCGTCGTTGGGCAAGCCCTGCGCGAGCGATTGAATCAAAACGAACGGCGCGCGCAAATTGGTTTCAAGATGATTGTCCCAACTCGCGCGCGTGACGGTCGATGCCGCGTCATAGTCGAACACCGAGGCGTTGTTGATGAGAAGGCCGATCGGCCCGAGGGCCTCGGTGGCGCGCGGCATCAGGGTCGACACGTCGCTCTCGCTCGATAGGTCGGCCTTGAGCGCAACCGCGCGGCCGCCCTGCGCCTGGATCGACTTCACCAGGGCCAGGGCCTCTTCGTCGGAGCGATGGTAGTGAATGGCGACGGCAAAGCCGCGCGCGACAAGCGCTTCGGTAATCGCCCGGCCGATACGCCGCGCGCCGCCCGTGATGAGGGCGGCTTTGGGCAAAGCGGGCGTGGTTTGGGCGGCCATGGCGGGCGCATCCTGACCGGTTCAGGCCGGGCACTCAAGTCATGGTGCTGACCTGCAATGCTTAACGGATCAGCAATGAAAGGCGGAACAAAATAGGCGGCTTTGGCACGGCCGACCGTGCCCCGCGCAAAAGGAAACCGTCATGAAAAGCCAAGTCCCCTTGTCGTTCGGCCTGATCCTCGGCGCCGCGGTGCTTGGTATCGCGATCGCGCTGCCGGGCGCGGCGGTCGCCGGCAATCTGCATAGCTTCAAGCTGCAAAACGCCTCGGGCTATGACCTGACCGAGCTCCGCGTCAGCCCGAGCCTCGAAGATAATTGGAGCCAGGATGTGCTTGGGCCTGAGCGCCTGGCCTCCGGCGCGGCGGCCGATGTGAGCGTCGCCGGACAGGGCAAGACGTGCTTTTATGATATTCGCTTCGTCGCGGCCGATGGCTCGCTGTTGGAAGAGGTCGGCGTCGATCTTTGCACGATCGAGAACTATACGCTCAATCCGTGAGCGCGGTGCTTGCCGGCCTTGGGTCGCGGCCGGCCCTCAATTTTTGAAATTCATTTTGGTCGGCGAGACCTTGCCGCGTTTGCCCGCGCGCGTGCCGGGCGCGCCGGCATGGCTGCGGCCAATCCAGCGGCCATCTGCACCAGCGCCGGACTTTGAAGTTTTTCGTTCGGTGGCGAGGCCGAGATCTTTTTCGCGCAGGCGCCTGATCTCATCCCTGAGGCGCGCCGCTTCCTCGAATTCCAGCTCGCCCGCCGCCGCCTTCATGCTCTTTTCGAGATCCGCGATATAGGCCGCCAGATTATTGCCGATCAGATGCCTGGTTTCCTCATCGCCGGTGTCGACCGTCACATAATCCTGCTCATAGACGCCGTCGAGGATATCGGAAATTTGCCGCTTGATGCTTTCCGGCGTGATGCCATTCGCCGCGTTATAGGCCATTTGCTTTTCGCGTCGCCGGTTGGTTTCGTCCATCGCGCGCCGCATCGAGCGCGTGATCGTGTCGGCATAGAGAATGACGAAGCCGTCGACATTGCGCGCGGCGCGGCCGATCGTTTGCACCAGCGAGGTTTCGGAGCGCAGAAAGCCTTCCTTATCGGCATCGAGAATGGCGACCAATGCGCACTCGGGAATGTCGAGGCCCTCGCGTAGCAGGTTGATTCCGACCAGCACGTCGAACGCGCCGAGCCTGAGATCGCGGATGATTTCGATCCGCTCCAGCGTCTCAACATCCGAATGCAAATAACGCACCTTGATGCCGGCCTCGTGGAGATATTCGGTCAAATCCTCGGCCATGCGCTTGGTCAAGGTGGTGACGAGCACGCGGTAGCCCTTGGCGATGGTGGCGTGGCATTCCGCGATCAAATCGTCGACCTGCTTCTCGATCGGGCGGATCAGGACCACGGGGTCGATCAGCCCGGTCGGGCGGATCACCTGCTCGACGAACACGCCTTCGGTGCGCTGGAGTTCCCACGGTCCCGGCGTTGCGGAGACGAAAATCGTCTGCGGTCGCATGGTCTCCCACTCCTCGAATTTGAGCGGGCGATTGTCGATGCAGGAGGGCAGGCGAAAGCCGTATTCGGCGAGCGTCGATTTTCGCTTGAAGTCGCCGCGATACATGCCGCCGAGCTGGGGCACCGTGACGTGGCTTTCATCGACCACGAGAATGGCGTGCGGCGGCAAATATTCGAACAACGTCGGCGGCGGATCGCCCGGATTGCGCCCGGTCAGATAGCGCGAATAATTTTCGATGCCGGCGCAGGAGCCGGTCGCCTGCATCATTTCGAGATCGAAGGTCGTGCGTTGTTCGAGCCGCTGTGCTTCGAGCAACTTGTTGTCGCGCGCGAATTCATCGAGGCGGAGCTTGAGGTCGATCTTGATCCGCTCGATGGCCTGCTGAATGGTCGGGCGCGGCGTTACATAATGGCTATTCGGAAAGATGCGGATCGCGGCGAGCTTGGTGCTTTGCTGGCCGGTCAGCGGGTCGAACTCGGTGATCGATTCAACTTCATCGCCGAATAGGGAGATACGCCAGGCACGATCTTCGGAGTGCGCCGGGAAGACCTCGATCAAATCGCCGCGGACACGAAAATCGCCGCGTTCGAGCGTCGCGTTGTTGCGGCGATATTGCAGCTCGACGAGTTTGGCGATCAAAGCGCGCTGATCGATGCGTTCGCCCTCGGCAAGCGCGAGCGTCATGGCGGCATAGGTTTCAACCGAGCCGATGCCATAGATACACGAGACCGAGGCCACGATGATCACGTCATCGCGTTCGAGCAGCGCGCGCGTTGCCGAGTGGCGCATGCGGTCGATCTGCTCGTTGATCGAGGCGTCTTTCTCGATATAGGTGTCGGTGCGCGGCACATAGGCTTCGGGCTGGTAGTAGTCGTAATAGGACACGAAATATTCGATGGCGTTGTTCGGGAAGAAGCTCTTCATCTCGCCATAGAGCTGGGCGGCGAGCGTTTTGTTCGGCGCGAGGATGAGGGCGGGTCGCGCGGCGCGGGCGATGACGTGGGCGATGGTGTAGGTCTTGCCCGAACCGGTGACGCCCAAAAGCACCTGATCGCGCGCATTGCCCTGGAGGCCCTGCCACAGCGCCTCGATCGCCTGGGGCTGGTTGCCCGCAGGCTGAAAGGGCGATTCCATGACATAGGGCCGCGCTTCGTCCCCCAAAGCGAGGGGCGGGCGGGTCGGTTTCGCGACATAGAGGGCGCCGTTGCGGATCATCTGATTGCTAATGTGGCGTGGCGGCGCCTGGCATTCCAGGGCCTTGCCGCTTTGCCCCGCCGCGCCTAGGTTTACGCCGCGTCGGAGCGTCGGCGCGCGCCCTCAAACCGCTGGAATCCCTGTCATGTCGATCCTTGCTCGCCGCCTTGCCCGCATCAAGCCATCGCCGACCATGGCGATCACCCAGAAGGCCGCCGAGCTGAAGGCCGCGGGGCGCGATGTGATCGGCCTCGGGGCGGGCGAGCCCGATTTCGACACGCCGGACTGGATCAAGGACGCGGCGATCAAGGCGATGGCGAAGGGCCTGACCAAATACACGGCGGTTGACGGTATCCCCGAGCTCAAAAAGGCCATTGCCGGCAAGTTCAAGCGCGAGAACGGGCTCGACTACGCGCCCAATCAAATATCGGTCGGCGTCGGCGCCAAGCACGTCATCTATAACGCGCTGATGGCGACCATCGACCCGGGCGATGAAGTGATCATCCCGGCGCCTTTTTGGGTGTCCTATCCCGACATGGTGGAATTGGCCGAAGGCACGCCGGTCATCATTAAGGCGGCGCCCGAGGCCGGCTTCAAGCTAAAGCCCGAGCAACTCGAGCGCGCCATTACGGCCAAAACGAAGTGGTTGATCTTCAACTCGCCGTCGAATCCGACCGGCGCCGCCTATACGCGCGATGAGCTGAAGGCGCTCGCCGCCGTGCTGGTGCGGAAGCCGCATGTGTGGATTTTGGCCGACGATATTTATGAGCACCTCGTCTATGACGGATTCAAGTTTCATACCATCGCCGAGGTCGAGCCCGCGCTCTATGACCGGACGCTGACGGTCAATGGCGTGTCGAAAAGCTATGCGATGACGGGCTGGCGCATCGGCTATGCCGGCGGCCCGGCGAATTTGATCAAGGCGATGGGTGCGATCCAATCGCAATCGACCTCGAACCCAACCTCGATTAGCCAATATGCCGCGGTCGAGGCGCTGAATGGGCCGCAGGATTTTCTGCCCAAATGGGCCAAGGTGTTTCAAGAGCGTCGCGACCTTGTGGTCTCGATGCTGAACCAGGCCAAGGGCCTGCAATGCCACCGCCCGGAAGGCGCGTTCTATGTCTATCCGAGCTGCGCCGGCGTGATCGGCAAGACGACGCCCAAGGGCAAGTCGATCAAGAACTCCGAGGACTTCGCGGCCTATTTGCTCGACGATGAAGGGGTGGCCGTCGTGCATGGGACGGCGTTCGGGCTCGATCCGTTCTTTCGGATCTCCTACGCCACCTCGACCGAGGCCTTGAAAGAAGCCTGCACGCGGATCCAACGCGCCTGCGGCGCGCTGCGCTAAGGGGCGTCAGCCGGGGCTTTTCGCGTCGTTCAAGGCGTTGTCACGATGGCTTGATTGGCCGGTGATCGGCTGGCGGTCTATTTGGAGGTGGAACGCTCCGCCATCCTTGCGGGGCAGCCAGATTACGGAGGCGGGAGCGCCATGCTGATCAAACGCAAACGCGGCTGGGAATTGCCTGAATCGGCCGCGACCTCGGAGTCGGTCTTTTTGAATCGGCGCGCGCTTCTTAAGGCCGCTGGTTTTGGTATTGCACTCGCAGGATTTGGTTCGCTCGGCGCGGCAGGCGCGCGCGCCGCGGATGAAAAGCCCGAGGTTGATCCGACGGCCGCGCTCTATCCGGTCAAGCGCAACGAGAAATTCACGCTCGATCGGCCGATCACGTCGGAAGAGATCGCGACGGGCTACAATAATTATTACGAATTCGGTTCGTCGAAGCGGATTTCGGAAGAGGCGCAAAAATTGCCGCTCCGCCCCTGGACGGTCGAGATCGGCGGCATGGTTGAAAAGCCACTCACCATTGCGATCGACGATCTGCTGCGTCAAATGCCGCTCGAAGAACGGCTCTATCGCCATCGTTGCGTCGAAGCCTGGTCGATCGCGGTGCCCTATAGCGGCTTTCCGCTAAAGGCGTTGGTCGATCTCGCCAAGCCGCTTGGCTCGGCCAAATATTTGGTCATGAGCACGTTCCAGAATGACGACGTGGCAATCGGTCAGCGCGAATTCTGGTATCCCTGGCCCTATACCGATAGCCTGACCATCGCCGAAGCGACCAATGAGCTCGCGTTCATCGCGACCGGCTATTATGGCAAGCCCATTCCAAAGCAGAACGGCGCGCCGCTCAGGCTTGCCGTGCCGTGGAAATATGGTTTCAAGCACGTCAAAAGCATCGTGCGTTTCAGCTTCGAGGAAACCTATCCGGTTTCGTTTTGGACCAAATTGGCGGAATCGGAATATGGCTTTTGGGCCAATGTGAATCCTGAGGTTCCGCATCCGCGCTGGAGCCAAGCGAGCGAACGTGTGCTCGGTTTGGACGAGATGCGTCCGACGCTGCTTTATAACGGATATGCCGAGTTCGTGGCGGGGCTCTATAAAGGGCTCGAGAGCGAACCGCTGTTCATGTGAGCCGGTTCAGCCTCGTTATTTTCGATTGCGACGGTGTGCTGGTTGATAGCGAGTCGATCGGCAATCTGGTTCTTGCGCGTGCGCTCAAATCGGCGGGCCTCGATCTGTCGGCCAATGAGGTCGACGCGCAATTTCGCGGGCTCTCGATGACCAGCGTGGTTGCCAAGGTCGTCCGCGAGCGCGGCTTGGCGCTTGGCGCCGATTTTCTGCCCGCCTATCAAGAGCACCTGTTTAGGGCGCTACGCCATGGCGTGGTCGCGATTGAGGGGGTGGGTGAGGCGATCGCCGCGTTGGCTCTGCCGATTTGCGTGGCGTCGAGCGGCGAGCCTGAAAAAATGCGCCTGACCCTGGGTCTGACCGGGCTTCTACCGGCGTTCGAGGGACGGCTCTTCAGCGCGGTGCAGGTCGCCCACGGCAAACCGGCGCCCGACCTCTTTTTGCTGGCGGCGCGGCAGATGGGGGTGCCGACTGAGCGCTGCGTCGTGGTCGAAGATAGCGTGGCGGGGGTTGAGGCGGCCAAGGCGGCGGGCATGACGGTCTATGGATATGCGCCGCTTGCAGGGCCAATTCGTCGCGAACTTGACCTATTGGTTGCCGCAGGTGCGAAGCCCTTGCGGGATATGCGTCGCCTCCCAGGGCTTCTCGCAGACTGATCACCCCCGTTCAGACAAAAAAATGGCCGGGCCCGAAGGCCCGGCCAGTCATAACAGGGAGGCTTCACGTCTGGGAGACGTCGGATCCGAAGACCCTTACCGCGGGCCGGAGCCCGAGGCCGGGCCTGATGGGCGTAACGCTCAATCAGGACCCGAACACGACAGCGCGCTTAGGGGGGAGGGAGGGGCGCAGCCGCCATGTTGCAACGCAGTATATAGTAGCCATGCTATCTGATTGCCAGAGACCGTTCCGCATTCCAGCCATGCGGTCAATGCATGACAATTCCCGCTCTGTTCGGGAACGATTTCTCAGAATTGGTAGCGGGCGACCTGCTTTTGTAGGTAATCGCGGAACACCGTTAGCCGCGCCGAATGCCGCATTTCCTCGGCATAAACGAAATAGCACTCGAACGAGGGGCCCTGAAGATCCGGGAGAACCCGCACGAGCGCGGTGTGCTCGGCGACCGCGTAATCGGGCAGCGAGGCGACCCCCAATCCGCTCTCAACCGCCTGGAGCATGCAATAGACGTTGTTCGCCTCAAGCACGATGCGGTCCTGCGCCGAGGGGTCGCCCGACAGGTCGATCAGCCAATGGGGATTCGCTAGCGAGACCAGCGGGCCTTGGCCATAGACAATCAAGCGATGGCGCGCGAGGTCGGTCGGTCGCTCGAGCGGACCGGCCTCCGCCAAATAGCCGGGCGAGGCGTAGATGTGGCTATGAATCGTCATCAAGTGCCGGCGCACCAGGTCGGGCTCGGTCGGCGCGCCCATGCGGATGCCAACATCCGCTTCGCGCATGCTGAGGTCGAGCGCGGTATCGGAGGTTAGCAAGGTCAGGCTGATCTCGGGGTAAAGGCGATGAAACTCGCGCAGCCGTGGCGTCAACCAGATCGAGGCGAACGCGACGGTCGTCGTGACGGTCAAGCGCCCGCTCGGCCGATCGCGCGATTCGCTCAGGGCCGCTTCGGTCATGGCAAGTTTGGCGAACACTTCGCGCGCGGTCTCGCGGAGCGTTTCGCCTGGCTCGGTCATGATGAGACCGCGCGAATGGCGGTGAAATAGGATGACGCCAAGGTCCTCCTCAAGCGCCGCGATTTGCCGGCTGACCGCCGATTGACTCATGTTCAGCTCTTTGCCGGCCGAGGTGAAGCTGCCGGCCTCAGCCACGGCATGGAAGATGCGAAGTTTGTCCCAGTCCATCGCGGGGCATGCCTTTTCGGTCTATTCGGCCGCGACGGCCTTCGTATCGATCGCCGCCAGATATTTCTCGGCTTCGAGCGCCGCCATACAGCCCGTCCCGGCTGCGGTCACGGCCTGGCGGAAGATCTTGTCTTGCACGTCGCCGGCCGCGAAGACGCCCGGAATATTGGTCGCCGTGCTGCCGGGCACGGTTCGAATATAGGTGTCGCTATCCATCTCGATCTGGCCCTTGAATAGCGCGGTGTTCGGCGTGTGGCCGATCGCGACAAAAACGCCATCGACGTTGAGCGTGGTGAGCGCGCCGGTCTTTGCGTGTTTGAGCGTGACGCCTGAAACACCCCTCGGCTCATCGCCGCCGATGATTTCATCGACGGCGTGATTCCAAAGCACGCTGATTTTCGGATTCTTGAACAGGCGGTCTTGAAGAATTTTTTCCGCTTTGAACGAATCGCGCCGATGCACGACGGTTACTTTGCGCGCGTGATGCGTGAGGTAGAGCGCTTCTTCAACGGCCGTGTTGCCGCCGCCAATCACCGCGACTTCTTTGTCGCGGAAAAAGAACCCGTCGCAGGTGGCGCAGGCCGAAACGCCGAAGCCCTTGAAGCGGTCTTCGCTCGGTAACCCAAGCCAACGCGCTTGCGCGCCGGTCGCGATGATTACGGCGTCGCCCGTATAGAGATCGCCCGAATCGCCAGAGCATACAAACGGCCGGCGCGAGAAATCGGCGTTCACCACCAGATCGGAAATCAATTGGGTGCCGACGTGCTCGGCCTGGGCTTTCATCTGCTCCATCAACCAGGGACCCTGGATGACTTCGGCGAAGCCCGGATAATTTTCGACATCGGTCGTAATCGTGAGCTGGCCGCCGGCCTCTAAGCCTTGCACCAGGATAGGCTTCAGATTGGCGCGCGCGGCATAGATCGCCGCGGTGTAACCGGCGGGGCCTGAGCCGATGATGACAAGTTTGGAACGATAGGTGGTCGGCATAAGGGGATCTCCGGCGGACACCCGGGCGGCGTGATCGATCAGGCCGGGCACATATCAGACAATAGGGAGCGGGATAGGCCGCTGACAAGCGAGCTTAATGCTCCATGAAGGTGGCGAAACGTCGGCGCAATTCTGCGGCGGCGATGGCCGCATCGGTGAGCGGCGCATAATCATAATGTTCGAGCCGACCGTCAAACCAACGGATCAGCCCGTTCGCCAGCATCTCCGCCAAAAAGTGTTGGAAGCGTGAGGACGTGCGGCCCTTGAGCGCGGCAACCAGGACAGGCCGGCCGGTTGAACAGGCATCCGAAATCATATTGACCGAATCGGCGGTCACGACGATCGCATCGGCATGAGCCAAGAGGCCGAAATAGGGGTTCTCGCCGGTGCCGTCATAAAAATAGGCGCGCGTATCGCCGAGGCCGCGCCGAAACGCGGCGAGGCTATCTTTGGGTGTGCGACGCGAGGCGGTAATGGCGAGGCCGGCGTGCTCTTGTTTGGCGAGGGCCGCGAGTTGACGGCCGAGCGCCTCGGCCTCGGCGGGGTCGAAGCGGTGGTGTTTGGTGCGCCCACCCAATAAGACCGTGATCAGTGGCCGCGCTAAGCCCGCGAAGAGCGGGGCGAACAAAGTTTTGGCGGCCTCAAGTCGCGCGGGCGTGACGCGATTGGGCGCGCCCTGCGTGAGGATGACATTGGAGCCACGCACGCGATCATGGCGCGGCGCGATGACCAGGTCGAAGCGCGCCGGATTAATTCGTGGGTCTTGCACATAGACGACGAAACACCGACGCGCGCTGGCTCGGCGCAAGGCCAAGGCAAGACCGATGCTCTTGCGCCCGCACGCAATCAACAAATCGGGATAAGGCGGTGCCAGCGAATCGGATTGTTGGGCGAGGCGCGTTAGCGGCGGCAGCGCGAGCCATGGCGGGATATAGGCCCAAAGCCCGGGAGGGCACGCGCGTTTGATGAGCGGGTCGAGGCCGAGCGCATCGGTCAATGCCAGGCATTGATTGACCATGCCCAGGGCGCCTTCGGTGAGCACCCAAACAGTTCGGGGCATCGCGCTGTTGCCGGTTTCGGTCATCGGTTTATCCGGCGTGGCCAAGTCAAGCCCAGGCTGCGCGGTTGCGTCACGATCGGCAAGGCAAGTGCGCAAACGACCAGAACGAGCGCGCTGATTTCAAGCGCACCAATCGGCTCGCCAAGCGCGAAGGCGCCGCTCAGCAAGCCAAGCACCGGAATAGCGAGCGTGCCAATCGTG
The DNA here is from genome assembly GCA_945902735.1 of Rhizobium sp. Q54. Lineage (GTDB taxonomy): Bacteria > Pseudomonadota > Alphaproteobacteria > UBA828 > UBA828 > SHWC01. Next base: position 19,715 of record CAMDNF010000021.1, read on the forward strand.
GCGACGCCAACCGGAAAAATACTCACGACCTTGTAATAGAGATAATGGCCGATCACGAACGCGAAAATCAGGTTGTAGATAACCGCGAGCAAGGGCCAGAGGCTCGGCCAGTGGATTGCCTCGCGATCGAAGATCAACGCGCCGCCCAGAATCGGCACAACGCCGATCAAACATTGCCAGGCGACCACCACCGCGATCGGCGCGCCCCAATCGACCTTCTTCATGATGATCGTGCCGATGCCCCATGAGAGCGCGGCGCCCGCCATCAAAAGCGCGCCATAGGGCACGCCGGAAACTTCACGCAATTCGCCATGCGCCAAGACGGCGAGCCCCGCCATGCCTAGCGCCAGGCTTAATGCGCGCCGCCAGGTGAGGCGCTCGCGCAGCACCAGGGCGCCGAGCAAGACGCCCCAGACCGGCATGGTATAGCCGATGATCGCGGCGTGACCGGAAGAGATCGCCGCCACCGCGAAGCCCGACATGATGTGCCAGCCGGTGACGTTGAAGAATGCCGAGATGATCGAAATTTTGAACGTATGGCGCGGCATGCGGATCGAGTAGCCGCCAATGCGCGCCAAAGCGAGCAGGCCAAGCCCGCCGCCGATCAGACAAATGGCGCGAAAACTGAAGACCGGCACTTCGGTGAGCGCAAATTTGATGATAGGCCAGTTGATGCCCCAAATGACGCTCAAAAGCGCGAGCATCACGAAGCCCCGCAGAGGCAGCGTTTCGCCCTTGATCGGGGGCGATGAATTCGTGGGAGCGGACACGGTGGAGCCGGAATCCTTTACGGGCGGCGGGAATGAATGCCGCTCCACATAGCATGGGCGGTGTTGGTGTCAAAAGCCGCGTGCACGCCGATTCGACTGTGTTAGACTCGCGCACGCAAACAGGGGTGGTCCGAAACATGTCAGCATGTGCGCGTTGGGTTATCGCGATTTGCGTGGCGGGGGCGCTCGGGGCGCTCATGGCGCCTTTGGCACAGGCGGCTGATGCCAAGGCCGGGCTCAAACTATCTGAGAAGTGGTGTGCGTCGTGCCATGTGATCGGACCTGGTGCCGTGGGCGGCGTAAGCGATGCAGCGCCGACCTTTGCGTCAATCGCCAATCGGCCGGGCACATCGGCGGAAAGCCTGCAAGCGTTTCTGGCCGATCCCCATAAAGCCGCGATGAAAGGCATCGTGTTGCCGCGCTTCGAGATCGATGATCTCGCCGCCTATATCATTAGCCTGAAAGAGTCCCCTCAGTGATCCGCCGCGCCACGCCGCATGATGCACCGGGTATTGCCCGGGTTCATGTCGAGACGTGGCGCGATAGTTATGCGGGCATCATTCCCGACCATACGCTTCTCGGCTTGAGCGAGACGCGCGAGGCGGCGCGGCAGCGGCAGGCGTTGGCGGCACTGCGCGATCGTTCGATCACGCTGGTAGCGGAGGTGCCGGGCCCTGGCGTCATCGGTTATGCCGAGGCGGGTGTCGCGCGCGGGGCGGGCCTCTCTTTTGACGCGGAACTTTATACGCTCTATGTGCGGCCCGGTTTTCAGGGCCAAGGCCATGGAAGGGCGCTGCTCGCCGCCGCGTTTCAGCGCCTGGTGCAGGTCGGCTTTCAGGCCGCGCTGGTTTGGGTGTTGGCGGAGAACCCCGCGCGGTTTTTTTACGCCGCCATGGGCGGCGCGCCGATCGCGATCAAGACCGAGCGGCTGTTCGGTGTCGATCTTGCCCAAGAAGGTTATGGCTGGCCGCAGCTCGAGGGCACCATGCAATTGAGCGGGCGGATCAGCCGGCGAACGTAGCGGACGGCATTGCTACCTTCTCACCCTCTAGTTAGGGGGCAGGTATGGTACTTGATACGTATTCAGTATCGGCCTATGATAAGGGTTGCGGATGATCCGCACATTCCGCTGTAAGGAGACCGCGCGGGTTTGGCGGGGCGAATCGAGCCGCAAGTTCCCGGGAGACATACAGGAGCGGGCCTTTCGCAAATTACGTCAGCTCGATGCGGCACACACCCTAGACGATCTTCGGAATCCGCCGGGCAATCGGCTGGAGGCTTTGGCGGGCGAGCGAAAAGGGCAGATGAGCATTCGGATCAACGATCAGCGGCGCCTTTGCTTTGCGTGGGACGCGGGCGATGCCGTTGATGTCGAGATCGTCGACTATAATTAAAGAGTCTAACCGGAAGACGGGAGTAACCATGGCGCAGCTTCGCAATCCGCATCCGGGGGAAATTCTCAAGCACGAGTTCCTGAATGAGATCGGCATGAGCCAGAACCGATTGGCTCATGCGATCGGCGTGCCGCCCAATCGCATCCACGCCATCGTCAACGGCACCCGCGACATCACCGCCGATACCGATTTGCGGTTGTGCAAGTTTTTCAATCTGTCGGAGGGCTATTTTCTGCGGCTCCAAAACGCCTTCGATACGCTCGAGGCTAAGCGCCGGATCACGGCGCAGATCGATAAGATCAAGCCCTACCGGACCGGAAAGGCCGCGTAGGCCACACGAGCGGGATGGGTCTTCGGGTCAGCGTCGCAGCCTGGGGGCAGCCGTTTCGCCAGGCCTACGCCGTTCGCCATGCGAAACCGGCTGGTTGGGGGACCTGGATTCGAACCAGGGTTGACGGTGTCAGAGACCGTAGTCCTACCGCTAGACGATCCCCCAGCCGGGCGGGCTGTTCGTCACCTAAGGAAGTCACCTAAGGAATCCCTGTGGCCTTGTCAATCGTGCCACGGGGTGGCCCTTATAGCCCATAAAATTGAATTTTCTTGCCGAATCGAATTTGCCATGATCCTCAATAGCCTCGAACCAGCGTCAAGAGCTCTCAAACAAGCCGATGCAACCCGCCGCCCAAGCGAACAGCCTCAGGCAGCCTTCCCCCCTTGGGAAACGGCGGGCGCAGACCTATGCCGCGCTCGATCTGGGCACCAATAATTGCCGGCTTTTGGTGGCGCGGCCCGAAGGCCAGAGCTTCAACGTGGTCGACGCCTTCTCGCGTATTGTGCGTTTGGGCGAAGGGATCGGGGAGAGCGGCAGCCTCGGCGAGGCCGCCATGGATCGCACCATCGCCGCGCTCAAAATCTGCGCCGCCAAGATCCGCCGGCGGGGTGTTACGCGTTACCGAGCCGTGGCGACCGAGGCCTGCCGGCGCGCGGCGAATTGCGATGCCTTTCTGGCCCGCGCGCAGCGTGAAACCGGTCTGGACATTGAGATCATTTCGACCGGCGAAGAAGCCATGCTGGCGCTCGATTCCTGCATTCCGCTGCTGTCGCGCTCGGCCGAGCGCGCGCTCTTGTTCGATATTGGCGGCGGCTCGACCGAACTGATCTGGGTCAAGCTCAAGGATCGGGCTAAGCCCGAGGTCGAGGGCTGGACGTCGATCGCCTATGGCGTGGTCACCTTGGCCGAGCGCTTTGGCGGCGATTTGATCGGGCCCGATCATTATCGCGCGATGACCGACCTGATCATGGCCGAGCTCGCGCCCTTCGCGACCCTGCACGGGTTGAAGGACGCGGTGGTGGGGGCTGATGTGCAATTGCTCGGGACCTCAGGCACGGTCACCACGATCGCCGGCGTTCACCTTAAATTACCGCGTTATGACCGCTCGAAGGTCGATGGCATCGCGCTCGATTTTGGCTCGGTACGCGCCGTGGTCGACGATCTCGTGGCCAAGGATTTCGCCGCGCGTTCGGCGCATCCCTGTATTGGGCCGGGGCGCGGCGATGTGGTGATCGCGGGCTGTGCCATTCTTGAAGCGATCATGCGGGCGTGCCCGGTCGGCGGCATCACGGTCGCGGATCGGGGCTTACGCGAAGGGCTCCTGCTCGGCATGATGCGCGCTGACAACGTGCTGGTCTGATGGTCGGCGCGCGGCGTAGCCCGGGGGCTGGCGCGGTCAAGCGCCGGCGCGGCGCGGTGCGCGTCGCCAAGGCCAAGACCGCGTCGTCCCGCCGTTGGCTCGAGCGACAGCTCAATGACCCCTATGTTCAGGCCGCTCGCGATGAGGGCTATCGCTCGCGCGCGGCCTATAAGCTGATCGAGCTCGATGAGCGCTTCAGCTTATTGCGGTCGGGCATGGCGGTGGTCGATCTCGGCGCGGCGCCGGGTGGCTGGGCGCAGATCGCGGCGCAGCGGGCGCGGGTGGGCAAAGCGCGCGGCCTCGTGGTCGCGGTCGATCTCAACCCGATCGATGCGATCGAGGGGGTCACGTTCATACAGGCCGATGCGCTCGATTTTGCGGTGCTCGGCCCCATTCGCGCGGCACTCGGCGGGCGGCGCGCCGATCTGGTGCTGAGCGACATGGCGGCGCCCGCGACCGGGCACACGCCGACCGATCATTTGCGCATCATGGCGTTGTGCGAGGCGGCGCTCGATATCGCGGAACCTCTATTGGAGCCGGGTGGGGCGTTCGTCGCCAAGGTTCTAAAGGGTGGCACCGAGCGGTTCTTGTTGGAGCGGCTGAAGCGCGTATTTCGCACGGTAAAGCATGCGAAGCCGCCTGCGAGCCGGGCCGATTCGGCCGAAAGCTACGTCGTGGCCTTGGGGTATCGGGGCCAGGGCGGATCGTCCGAATAGCCCGGCTAACGGCCTGAGCGGCCTTGGCGGCCAAGGCGTTTCGTGTATAGTCCGCCCCCAATCCGGCACGAGGGCAGCATGGAACTCCGCGAAGCCCTGACCTTCGACGATGTTCTGCTTGAGCCGGCGGCCTCGAGCATCATCCCGACCCAGGCCGACACTCGAACCCGTTTGACCAAGTCGATCGAGCTTGGCATCCCGATCCTCTCGGCCGCGATGGATACCGTGACCGAGGCGCCGCTTGCGATCGCCATGGCGCAGGCCGGCGGGCTTGGCGTGATCCATAAAAACCTCGACGCCAAGCTGCAGGCCGAGGAAGTTCGCAAAGTCAAAAAATTTGAATCGGGCATGGTGGTCAATCCGTTGACCATTCGCCCCGATGCGCCGGTCGCCGAAGCCTTGGCGCTGAAAGAGCATCACGGTATTTCCGGCATTCCCGTGGTCGAAACGGGCAGCGGGCGCCTCGTCGGTATTTTGACCAATCGCGATGTGCGGTTCTTGACCGACCTCGCGCAACCGGTCAGCGCGGTGATGACCAAGGACAACCTCGTCACGGTGCGCGATTCGATCAGCCGCGAAGACGCCAAGCGCCTGTTGCACAAATTCCGCATCGAGAAACTTCTGGTGGTCGATGAGACCTATCGCTGCATCGGCCTGATCACCGTCAAGGATATCGAGAAGGCGCAAGCGCATCCGAACGCGACCAAGGATGAAAAGGGCCGTCTGCGGGCCGCGGGCGCGACTGGCGTGGGCGATGAAGGTTTGCGGCGCGCCGAGGCGCTGCTGGACGCCGAATGCGATTTGATCGTGGTCGATACCGCGCATGGCCATTCGGATGGCGTGATCAAAACGGTCGAGCGTATTAAAAAGCTCAGCAATCGCGCGCTGGTGATGGCCGGCAATGTGGCGACCGCCGATGGCGCTCAAGCGCTGATCGATGCCGGCGCCGACGCGATCAAGGTCGGCATCGGGCCGGGTTCGATCTGCACGACGCGCATCGTCGCGGGCGTGGGCGTGCCGCAATTGACCGCACTGGTCGATACGGTGTCGGTCGCGCGCAAGGCCGGCGTCTCGGTGGTGGCCGATGGCGGCATTCGCTATTCGGGCGATCTGGCCAAAGCAATCGCCGCCGGGGCCGATTGCGCCATGATCGGCTCGCTGTTCGCCGGTACGGAGGAAAGCCCGGGCGAGGTGTTCCTGTTCCAGGGCCGCTCCTACAAGGCCTATCGCGGCATGGGCTCGCTTGGCGCCATGGCGCGCGGCTCGGCCGATCGTTATTTCCAGCAGGAAATTAAAGACCAACTCAAACTCGTGCCCGAGGGCGTTGAGGGTCGCGTGCCGTTCAAGGGGCCGCTCGGTAGCGTGGTGCATCAACTGGTCGGCGGCCTCAAGGCCGCCATGGGTTATACCGGCAGCGCCACCATCGCGGACATGCATAAGAACTGTCGGTTCCTTCGGGTTTCGGCGGCGGGCCAACGCGAAGGCCATGTCCATGACGTCGCGATCACGCGCGAGCCGCCCAATTATCCGTTGAACGGTTGAGGCACGGCGCGGTTCAACTAGGAGGGAAAATCAAATGCGCAGGTTTTTGAAAATCGTGCCGATGGCCTTTGTGCTTTGTGCGTTGGCGGTCGTGCCGATCACGGCCGTGGATGCGGCGAGCTCCAGCACGAAGCCGGCCGCGTCCGCGCCCGACGATCCCTACAAATTGGGGCAAGACCTGGTGAAGGACGGCAAGTTCAAAGAGGCCGAAGAGGCCTTCATGGCGGCCGCCCAGAAAGACCCGACCAATGCCGATGCGCTCAACATGCTGGCCTATAGTCAGCGCCGGCAGGGCGAGCTCGACGAGGCGTTTGAGAATTACGGCAAGGCGCTCGCGCTCGACCCCGATCACAAGGGCGCGCATGAATATATTGGCGAGGCCTATTTGATGGTTGGCAATCTGGCTAAGGCCGAGGAGCACCTTGCCGCTTTGCTAAAGCTCTGTCCCGGCGGCTGTGAGGAAAGCCGTGATTTGGCCAAGGCGATCCAGCGCTATAAGGAAAAGAACAAGCAATCCTCGCTCGACCAATTCGTTCTGTAGACCGGGCTTCCTTGCCGCTTCGGGTCGGCCGGGATAAAAGGCTCGGTCCATTGCTCGAGCCATTCCCGCCATGACCGATCGCGTTCTCATCCTCGATTTCGGCGCCCAATATTCGCAGCTGATCGCGCGGCGCGTGCGTGAGGCCGGCGTCTATTGCGAGATCAAGCCGGGCAATATCGGCGCGGGCGAGATCGCGGCGTTCGGCGCGCGCGCGATCATCCTCTCGGGCGGTCCGGCCTCGGTGACCGAATCAGAATCGATCGTGCCCGATGAATCGGTCTTCACGCTCGGCGTGCCGGTGCTCGGCATTTGTTATGGCGAGCAGCTGATGTGCAGCATGCTGGGCGGCAGAGTCGAGCCCTCGGAGCATCGCGAATTCGGCCGCGCCTTTGTGGATGTCACCGCCGATTGCGCGATGTTCGACGGCGTGTGGCGCACCGGCGCGCGCGAGCAAGTTTGGATGAGCCATGGCGATCGGGTGATCGCGCTGCCCCCGGGCTTCCGCGCGGTGGCAACAACCGAAGGCTCGCCCTTCGCCGCGATCGCGGATGACCAGCGCCATTTTTATGGCGTGCAATTCCATCTTGAAGTCGTGCACACGCCGCATGGCGCCGCGCTGATCCAAAATTTCGTGCGTAAGGTCGCGGGCTGCACGGGCGATTGGACCATGGCGGCGTTCAAGGCGCGCGCTGTTCAGGCGATCCGCGCGCAGGTCGGCGACGGGCATGTCATTTGCGGGCTTTCGGGCGGCGTTGATTCTTCGGTCGCCGCGGTGTTGATCCACGAGGCGATCGGCAAGCAATTGGTTTGTGTGCTGGTCGATACCGGGCTGTTGCGCGCGGGCGAGGCCGAGCAGGTCGTGAAATTGTTTCGCGATCGCTATAATATTCCCTTGATCCACGAAGATGCGTCCGACGAGTTTCTCGCGAAGCTCGCGGGCGTGAGCGACCCCGAGAGCAAGCGCCGCATCATCGGCAACACCTTCATCGAGGTGTTCGAGCGCGTGGCCAAGCGCGCCGGCGATGTCGATTTCCTGGCGCAGGGCACGCTCTATCCCGATGTCATCGAATCGGTTTCGGTCAAGGGCCCGAGCGCGGTGATCAAATCGCATCACAATGTCGGCGGCCTGCCTGAGCGCATGCGTCTTAAACTGGTCGAGCCTTTGCGCGAGCTATTCAAAGACGAAGTACGCGTGCTCGGCCGCGAACTCGGCATGCCGGATTCGCTGATCGGCCGCCATCCATTTCCGGGGCCGGGCCTCGCCATTCGCGTGCCGGGCGAGATCACGCGCGATGCGCTCGAAATCTTGCGCCGCGCCGATCTCATTTTCCTCGAAGAGATCAGGAATGCCGGGCTCTATGACGCGATTTGGCAGGCTTTCACGGTGCTCTTGCCGGTGAAAACAGTCGGCGTGATGGGCGATGCGCGCACCTATGAGCGCGTCTGCGCGCTTCGCGCGGTGACCTCGACGGACGGCATGACGGCCGATTTCTATCCCTTCGACATGGGTTTTTTGGGGCGCGTCGCCAACCGCATCGTGAACGAGGTGCGCGGCATCAACCGCGTGGTCTACGACATCACATCGAAGCCACCGGGGACGATCGAGTGGGAGTAGGGGGCCTAGGTCAGGCTTTCGCGCCGGCGCTGTGGCGTGCTATGAGCCCGCCCCATGCTCAGCATCAACGCCCTCGACATCCGCCTTGGCGGCCGGCTCATCCTTGATCAGGCGAGCGCGCAGATCGGCGCGCGCCAGCGGGTTGGCCTGGTCGGCCGCAATGGCGCGGGCAAGACCACGCTTTTGCGCGTGCTGGCCGGGCGGATCGAGCCCGATGGCGGCGAGATCTCACGCCCGAAGTCGACGCGCTTTACCCTGGTCGCGCAGGATGCGCCGTCTGGGCCCCGCAATGCGCTTGAGACCGTGCTCGCCGCCGATACCGAGCGGGCCGCGCTCCTGCATGAGCAGGCGACGACCAGCGATCCCTTGCGGGCGGCCGAGGCGGCCAATCGGCTGGATGAGATCAATGCCGAGGCGGCGCCCGCCCGCGCGGCGTCGATCCTGGCCGGTCTCGGCCTCGATAAAGCGATGCAGGCGGTGCCGCTCGATTCCTTGTCGGGCGGGTGGCGCATGCGGGTCGCGCTCGCGGCGGCCTTGTTCGCCGATCCCGATTTGTTGTTCCTGGACGAGCCGACCAATCACCTCGACCTCGAAGCTTCGATCTGGCTCGAAGCCTATTTGAAGCGCTTCACCCGCACGCTGATTTTGGTCAGTCACGATCGGCATTTTCTCGATGCGGTGGCCGATGCCATTTTGCATCTCGAAAACGGCAAGCTCACGCTCTACCCCGGCAATTTTGAGCGCTTCGAACGCGTGCGGCGCGAGCGCCTCGATGCGCGCGCCTCCGAGGCCGCGCGGATCGTCGAGCGACGCGCCCATTTGCAAGCCTTTGTCGCGCGCTTTCGGGCGAATGCCAGCAAGGCGACCCAGGCGCAAAGCCGCATGAAGGCGCTCGCCAAGCTCGAGCCGATCGTGCCTGAAATCGGCGACCCGCCGGTGCGCTTCGTGTTTCCGGCCGTCAAGGAAGTCGCGCCGCCGCTGATCGCTTGCGAGGATGTAAGCCTCGGTTATGGCGCGCGCACGGTGCTGGGCGATATTTCGTTCTCGATCGGGCCGGATGATCGCATCGCGCTGCTCGGCGCGAACGGCAATGGCAAATCGACCCTCGCACGCTTTTTGGCGGGCGAGCTGGCGCCGCAATCGGGTGAGGTCAGGCGCTCGTCGAGATTGATTCCCGGCCATTTCGCGCAGCATCAATTGGAGGCGCTCGATTCCGAGCACACGCCGTTCGAGCATTTGGCGCGGCTGATGAAGGGCGCGCCGCCCGAACGTGTGCGCACGCGCCTTGGCGGCTTCGCGTTCAGCGGCGAGAAGGCCGATGTGCCGGTGCGTTCGCTTTCGGGCGGCGAGCGGGCCAGGCTCAATCTCGCGCTCGTCAGCTATGCGGCGCCCAATCTTCTTATTCTCGATGAGCCGACCAATCATTTGGATATGGAAGCCCGCGAATCCCTGGTCGAGGCGATTAGTGCCTATCGCGGCGCGGTCGTGCTGGTGAGCCATGATGAACATTTGATCGGCTTGGTAGCGGATACGCTCTGGCTGGTCGCCGATCATCGCGTGCGGCCTTATGAGGGCGATCTCGATTCCTATCGCGCGCGCATATTGGCCGGCTCCAATGACGAGGCGAACGGGCGCGGCGCATCGCGTGCGGGCCCGGGCGACAAGGATCGCCGGCGCGCCGCCGCCAAAGTGCGCACCCAACTCGCGCCCTTGCGGATCAAGCTAAAAGCCGCGGAAACCCGCCTCGAATCGCTCAATACCGAGCGGGCCGCGCTGGAGGCGAAGCTCGCGGATCCCGCGCTCTATGCCGGCGATCGCGCGCAAGTGAGCGAGCTCAATCAGCGTCTGGGGACCTTGGCGCGCGAGATCGCGGTGGCGGAGGCGGCATGGCTGGCCTCGGCCGATGCGCTCGAGGCCGCGCAGGGGTCTTAGTATTATGTCTCGATGATCGAGGCCGATCATCGAGACTTGGTATTAAACGGGGCGCAAGCCCGCAGCGAAGCGGGGATAGACCTCCGCGATGGCGTCGCGCACGGGGCCGCGAATGAGCGCGAGCGTCGCGTCATCGGGCGCCGGCGTCTCGCCAATATCATCGGCCAGGTCAAACGCGAAGCCGGTCGCGGCCTTGATGCGTTCAACCGTTTCGCCGGGATGCACGCTGATCAGTGTGAAGCGGCGTTTCGCTTTATCGAAATTGAATAATGCGCGGCCAGTGACCAAGGCCTGAGGGCCGCCTGGCCGATAGACATCGGGCGCGCTGATGCCTGGCGCGCTGATGAAATCGACCTTCGGCACCAACACGCGCGGGCTGTGCTCCTCGCGAAACAGAATCACGCGCGGTACCAAAAAATAAAGATAGGCCGAACCGAACGAGCCGGGCAGGCGCACATCGAGATTGGGATAGGCGCCAAGCCCGACCAAATTGACATTGGCCTCGCCGTCGATCTGCCCGCCGCCGAGAAAGAACGCGTCAATGCGGCCTTGCGCGGCGCAATCGAACAGCTCGCGCCCGCCATCGGTAAAATCATTGTTGCGTTGGCTGCCGAGCACGGTGACGCGCATGGCCTCAGGGGCGAGCGCCTGGGCCAGAAAGGCCGCGGCACCCGGAATGGGCGAGGATGCCCCAACCGCCACATGACCGACGCCCTGTAGCAATCGCGCGATGGTGGCGATCAGCAATTCGGTTGGCGCGGCGGGGCTCATTCGGCGGCGTGGCGCTCGGCCATCAACGCGGCCAGATATCGGGCGAAGCCGGTGTCGCTTGACGCGGCCTCGGCATAAGTGCGGAGCGCCGCCTCATCCGCCTCATAAAAGCCCGGCAGGCCAAGCGGCCAGGCGCCGTTCTTCGCCTCGGCGATGGCGCCGATATAAAGCGCGGGCAGCGCGCCGGCGGCCAAGGTTTCATCCGCCATCAAATCGATATCGCGAATCTCCTCGACCGTGACGAGGCTTGTCTTGGCCGCGTGCGCCATGGTCATGAGCTCGCGCCGCCGGCCGATCCAAACATTGCCGCGCCGATCGGCGAAGGGTGCGTGAAACAGCGCGATGTCGGGCCTCAAGGCGGGCAGCGCAACGAGCGGATCGTGCGGCGGATACGGATTGTCGATCAGTGTCCAATCGGGCCGTACGCGAAGCAGGTCGCTGCCGATGATGCCGCGGCTCGGCAAGAAGGGCAGGCCCTTCTCGGAGGCTTGAAGCGCGGCATGGATGGCGGGGCAAGTTGAATCCTTGATGCGCACGCGGCCCGATTTTACCGCGTCGGTAAAGCGCGGCGCCGGGCCAAGTTCGCCCAACGTGATGGCGGCGCACTCGACAAGCGCGACGCAGCCAGCCCCGATCAAAAGATCCGCCTGCATGCCGCTTTGCGGCACGGCGAGAAGGTGCAGGTCCTTGATGCCACGGCGAATCAATGCGCGCGTCGCGGCCATCGAAACAAAACTGTAATCGGGTGGCACAGCAATCATCGCGCCGTGCGGCACGCGATTTGCAAGTGCATCGAGTGACATCGTGAAGGAATTAACCATGTCCGTTGACTCTAAGCGTTAACTCCACAGTGAGACTAACATGAGACGTTTGCAAATGCTCGAAAAGGGAATGTCTCCCACAGAGCCACGGGGCGTTAAGCACAGGTAGTGTCATGGTTAATTATGTTTCACCATGGGTGACGAAGTGGCACATGACGCTGGCCGCCATTGGGCTCGCGGTGATGTTGACGTTTGCCGCTTTTGTCAGCGAAACGCGCGCCGAAGCGCCGGCGCCTACCCCGGAAATTGACAAAATTCGCGGCGTGATCAGCGCCCAGATCGAAGCGTTCAAGCATGACGACGCGAAATTGGCGTTCTCCTTGGCGACGCCCGAAGTGCAGGCCATGATGGGCACGCCCGAGCGGTTCATTTCGATCGTTCGCGAGCAATATTTGCCGGTCTATCGGCCGAAAAAGATCGATTTCCGCACGCCGGTCGAGCTGTCGGACCAAGCCGGCGTGATGCAACCCGCCGTCGTGGTCGGGCCGGATAATCTGCCGGTCTATGCGGTCTATACGGTCGAACGGCAGAAGGACGGCGCGTGGCGGATTTCAGGCTGCCTCCTCTACAGATTGATGTCGAGCGACGGCACGCTGACCTGAACCCGGTTGAAGGTGCCAACCCGGTCGAGCCCGCCCTTGTGGCGGGCTTTTTCGTTTCAGGGGTCAAGGAATAGATCGGGGAGCGGCGCTCGGTTCGGGTCCACCGCATAAAGGGCGAAGTCACGCACGCCGGCCGCCTGTAGCACCTCATCATCGATGAAGAACTGACCCGTCGGGCCGCGCGCCGGGCCGCATAGAATTGTGTGCGCGGCATCGGCCATGATCGCCGGGGTTCGGGCGGCCTTGGGATCGATGCCCGGAATCATCTGTAGCGCGGCGGTGGCGATCACCGTGCGCGGCCACAGCGCGTTGACTGCGATGCCAAACGGTTTGAACTCTTCCGCCTGACCCAGCACCAATAGGCTCATGCCGTATTTCGCGATGGTGTAGGCGACGTGGGGCGCAAACCAGCGCGCATTGAGATTGAGCGGCGGCGCGATGGTGAGAATGTGCGGGTTCGAGGCCCGTTTCAGATGCGGCAGGCAGGCCTGGGCGCAGGCGAAGCTGCCGCGCGTATTGACGCCCATCATCAAGTCGAAGCGCTTGAGCGGTGTTTCGGCCGTGCCGGTGAGACTAATCGCGCTGGCATTGTTGACCAGAATGTCGATGCCCCCGAAACGGGCGATGGCGGCCTCGACCGCGCGCGCGATCTGGGCTTCATCGCGAATATCCATCACCACGGCCAGCGCCTGGCCGCCGGCTTTTTCCATCGCCTCAGCGGCGCTGTGGATGGTGCCGGGAAGTTTGGCGTGGGCCGTCTCGGTCTTGGCGGCGATCACGATGTTCGCGCCGTCGCGCGCGGCGTGCAGCCCAATCGCCTCGCCAATGCCGCGGCTTGCGCCGGTGATGAAAAGGGTCTTGCCCTTGAGGGACGCCATCAGAACTCGTCCGCGCCCATCTCCATCAGCGTGCGTTTGCCCGCCATCAATTGCGCGAAGAGCGAACTGGTCTCTGGCATCAGGCGCGCCATATAAAAGCGCGCGGTCTTGAGCTTGGTGGCGTGAAATCCATTATCGCCGCCGCCATTTTTGGCGAGCGCGATTCTGGCCATGCGGGCCCACATATAACCGACCGCGACGAGCGCGAAGAGTTTGAGATAATCGGTCGCCGCGGCGCCAGCCTCCTCGGGGTCGGCGAGGCCGCGACCGGCGATGGTCAGCGATGCGTTACGTAAGCGATCGAGGCCCTTGGCGAGCGGCTCGACAAACTCCGCCATGCGCTCATCGCCCTTGTGATCCTCGATAAAGGCGGTGACTGGATGGAAGAAGCGGCGCAACAGGCGGCCATTGTGTTGGCCAAGCTTGCGCCCGACCAAATCGAGCGCCTGAATGCCGTTCGTGCCCTCATAAAGCTGAGCGATGCGCGAATCGCGAACATATTGCTCCATGCCGTGTTCGCGAATATAGCCGTGGCCACCGTGGATCTGCACCGCGATGTTGGCGGCGAGTGACCCGCAATCGGTGAAAAACGCTTTCACCACGGGCGTCATGAGCTGCACGAAATCATCGGCCTCTTCACGCTTTGCCGCGTCAGGGTGCTTGCGCGCGATATCGAGATTGAGCGCGACCAAATAACCAAGAGCGCGCGCGCCTTCATTGAGGGCGCGCTGGGTTAGCAACATGCGGCGCACATCGGGGTGCACAATGATCGGGTCGGCGGAGGCCGCGGGTTCGGCCGCGCCCTTGAGCGAGCGGCCTTGGCGACGGTCCTTGGCATAGGCGACGGCGCTCTGATAGGCCGCCTCGCCAATGCCGAGCCCTTGCAGGCCGACGCCGAGGCGGGCCGCGTTCATCATCGTGAACATGCATTTGAGGCCTTGGTGCGGCTCGCCGATCAGCCAGCCTTCGGCGTCGTCGAAATTAAGGACGCAGGTCGCCGAGGCGTGGATGCCC
>CAMDNF010000022.1:0-33297 GCA_945902735.1 Rhizobium sp. Q54
CCGCTGGCCTGTTCGAACAGGCCAGCGGCGCCAAGCGCGGCGGCATCGGCGCGCGGCGGCGCCATGATCTGCACGCCGACCGGCAGGCCACTTGCCGTGATCCCGGCCGGCACCGAGAGCACCGGGCAGGCGGTCAGCGTGAGCGCGAAGGTGATGCCGATCCACGCCACATAATTATCGAAGCGCACGCCCTCGACCGCTTCGACAAAGCGCACATCGACATCGAAAGGCGGCACGATCGCGCTCGGGCACACCAAGAGGTCATAGCGCTCGAAGAATCGGCAGACGCGATCATAGAGTGCGCCGCGCGCGATCTCGGCCCGGCCGATCGTCTCGCCATCAAGCCTGAGACCCTTTTCGATATTCCAAATGACTTCGGGCTTTAGCTTATCGCGCTGGGTAAGCAACAACTCGGCACGCTCGGCCGCAAACTTCGCGGCGCGCAGGACTTGAAAAATCTCTACCGCGTCGTGGAGGTCAGGCTCGGCCTCCTCGACGATAGTGCCCATGTCGGTGAAGTGACGCATGGCGCCCGCGCAAATCGCCGCCACCTCTTTGTCGACGGGGAACTGCCCGAGATTGGAACTATACGCGATGCGCTTAGGTGGTTTCGCCTCGCGCACCGCCTGCGTGAAGCTCGTAATCGGCGGCGGCAAAGCGAGTGGGTCGCGCGGATGGTCGGCACTCATGGCATCGAGAAACAGCGCGACATCGGGCACGTTGCGCGCCATTGGGCCATTGACCAACAAGGATGAGAACGGCAAGGGGATCGGCCCGCGCGGCACGCGCCCCGGGCTCGGCCGCAAGCCGACGATCCCGCAAAAACTCGCCGGTGTGCGCAAACTGCCGCCGAGATCCGAACCGTGAGCCAACCACACCTGGCCGGCGGCGACCGAGACCGCCGCGCCGCCCGATGAGCCGGCGCATGATTTCGCCACGTTCCACGGGTTATGCGTTTTGCCGAACACCTCGTTGAACGTACTGGCGCCGGCGCCGAATTCGGGCGTGTTGGATTTGCCGATTACGATCGCGCCATTGGCCTCGAGGATTTCGACCAGAATGTCGGACGCCGCCGGCACATGATCGGCATAGATCGGCGAGCCGAAGGTGGTGCGCACGCCTTGAACCGGCATCAGGTCTTTGATCGAGATCGGCAGGCCGCCAAGCCAGGCGCGGGGCCGCGCGACGCCACGTCGGTTCTCGTCCTCGATACGCTTGGCGTGCGCCATGGCGCGTTCGCGACAAAGGGTCGGCAGTGCATTCAAGTGCTTGTCGGTCGCCGCGATCCGCGCGAAGGCGGCTTCGACCAGCGCGCTCGGTGAAACCGCGCCGGCCCTGAGCCGCTGCACGGCCTCGGCGGCACTCAGTTGATAGAGGTCTTGGCTCATCGTCGCTCCGCTTGGGCTTGCGTGTCCGCGCCCTGTGCATAGCATAGGGTTTGGGAAAGGGAATAACCGAATGATCCGTGAACGGGTGGTCGTACGCGATTACGTGATCGAGGCGCCAATCGAGGCGGTCTGGGCAGCGATCGCTCACACCGAGCGCGTCAACGAGGCCGTTGGCGGCGCCGCGTACACGGTCACGGAGGAGGCGCAGCCCGATGGCTCGGTACGCCGCATCGGTCGCGGCAAATTGCTTCCGCCCTTCGACTGCGAATGGGAGGAAGCCTTCGGCGAATGGGTCGAGCCGCGCTTCATGCGTCAGACCCGGACCTTTTCGAAAGGGCCGTTGCGCCAACTTGTCGTCGAGATGGCTCTAACCCCGGATGGCCCACGCACAAGCATGCAAGCGACCATGCGCCTCAAATGGGATTGGTGGGTCACCGACATCGTGGCCGCGCTCGGCGTTCTCGACAAGGCGCTCGACAAAAGAACGATCGCCATCATTAAAGCCGCTGAGCAAGTTCAGGCCGGGCGTGAAGAATGGTCGTTGGTTGAATCGGGTGCGTTGTCGGAGGCCGGGCAGGGGCGTCTAGCCGCCTGCCGCTCGACGCTCGTCTCCCATGGTTATCAGGCCGATCAGGTCGACCGCTTGATCGAGCATGTGCGCTGCGTGCCGTTCGATGTCGCGCGACACATCCGCCCGCTCGCGCTGGCGCGCGCCTGGAAGGCCGAGCCGGATTTCGCCGTCGGGTTATGCCTGGAAGCGAGTCATGTCGGCCTGCTCGCGCTCGGCTGGGATTTGCTCTGCCCGCGTTGCCGTGGCGCTAAGCTCCGGGTTGATGCGCTCCATAAACTGCCCAAGGACGCGCATTGCCCATCGTGCAATATCGACTATGGCCGTGATTTCGCACGCAATGTCGAGCTGAGCTTCAGGCCCGAGCGCTGGTTGAGAGAATTGCCGGAAGGCGAATTCTGCCTTCAAGGCGCGGGCTCGACGCCGCATGTCGTCGTGCAACGCCGGGCCGATCCGGGCGCCACGATCAAGCTACCGGTCGAGCTTGAACCCGGCGCCTATCGCATCCGAACGGTGGAGCCGGGGGGCGCGATCGATCTCGACTATTACGGGTCAAGCGATACCCTGCCGTCGGTCACCGCGAGCGAAACCGGCCTCGCGACCGGCGCGAAGGAGCCGCCAGGCAGCCTAGCCTTCCACAATAGCAGCCGGCGCGTGCTTCACCTTGTGCTCGAAGATCGCGCCTGGGCCTCGGACGCGCTGACCGGGGAACGCGTGATCGCCATGCCGGTCTTTCGCGAACTATGCCCCGAACAGGTGCTACGCCTGGGCGATGAGGTAGAGATTGCACGCGTCGCGCTGCTGTTCTCCGATCTCAAGGGCTCGACCGAACTCTATGAACGGATCGGCGATAGCGCGGCCTACGCCTTGGTGCGCGAGCATTTCGCCATTCTGTCGGAGATTATTCGCGCGCATCAAGGCGTATTGGTGAAGACGATGGGCGATGCCGTGATGGCCGCGTTCTATGAACCGGCCGATGCGGCGCGGGCCGCGCTGGCGATTGCCGCCCGGATGACAACCTACAACGCGGCCCAAGCCGACCGACGCGTTTCGCTCAAACTCGGGCTGCATGCCGGGCGTTGTATCGCCGTCACGACCGGCGGCGCGCTCGATTATTTTGGCGGCGCGGTGAATCTGACGGCGCGGCTCGAAGCGCAAAGCGAAGGCGGCGACATTGTGATCTCGAGCGATCTGGCCAAGGACCCCGGCGTCGCGGCCGCCCTCGCGCATTACCCGACCGAAGCGGGCAGCGCCATGCTGCGCGGCTTTGCCGAAGCGGTGCCGTTTGTCCGACTGCGGCTAGCGGGAGCCGCCGGCGCCATTCGCTGAACGCCCGCGACCCCGAATAGCACCGCCTAGGGAATGATTTTCTCGCGGCGGAAGCGCGCGAAGAGATCGAGGAACATTTCACCGGTATCGATGGTATCGGCGCAGCCGTGTTGAATGCGTTTGGAATTGTCGAGCGCGACATCCCAATCCGCCTGCATCACGAAATCGATGAAAGGCCACGCCGCCAGATCTTCGATCTTATAGGGCTGGAGCTTGTGCTTCTTGACCAGCGCATCCCACACCGGCGCCTTATCGGCCATGAAATTGCTCAAGAGCATTGGGCGCACCTCGCCCATGTCCATGTCGAAGAATTTGGCGAGCGACCCCCAAATATTACGCCAGCGGAAGAACGTGCCATTGGTCACGTTATAGGCCTGGTTGGCGGCCTTGGGCGAGGTTGCGGCGAATAGCGTCGCGCGCGCGAGGAGGCCCGCATCGGTCATTTCGCTGACCGCGTTCCACGTGCCGATCTTGCCGGGGAAATCGAACGGCAAATTATATGATTTGCAAATGCTGGCATAGACCGCGAGTTGGGTGGCGAGGTTCATCGCATTGCCGACCGCGAAGCCGATCACGGGCTCAGGCCGCAACGCCGACCAGGTCCACGTCTTGCCCTTTTGCAGCTTCCGCAAAAAATCTTCCTGGTTGTAATAGAAATTGGGCGGCATATGGCGCGCGTCGCTCTCCCGCGCCGGGGTCTTGAACGGGCCGATATGGCGGCCATAAACCTTGCCACCCTCTTGCAGCACGATCCGTTCGAGTTTCGGATTGTTCAGCTCAAGCACATTGATCGGGTTGGCTAGGAGCGCCGTATTGGCGTCGACATTATCGCCCGCGATACCGCCATCGAGCGCGGCATACATGATGTGGCTCAGGTCCTTGATGCCGCCAAGGCGCTTCTTGGTGTCGGCCGGGTCGCGCAGATCGACCGAAATGAACTCGGCCTTGGTTTTGAAATCGGGTTTGCGGCGCGACAGCGCCATGATCTCCCAGCCGCCGACCTCTTCGAGGTGGCCGATGAAATTGCGGCCGATAATCCCGAGCCCGCCAATGACCATCATTTTCTGCTTCGCCATCACCCGTCTCCCTGATTGAGGCGCGTGGCGTAGCACGGACCGCGGCCGCCCGCTACCAGCGGTTTCTAAGCTCGCGCAATTTGATAAAGACTGTCTGGTCGTCGAGCTCGTCCGGCAAATTGGGAAAGGCCTCGCGCAGGCGCTTGTGCACGCTCGGGCTGTGCAGGCGAAAAAAGGTGTTGATCTCTTTTTCGAGCGCCATGGTGGTGACGAGGGGATGATCGGGGTCTTGGCTTTTGGCGTTCGCGATCAGTTCTTTGGCGCGCAGATTGTTGGGCTCGCGATCGAGCGTGAAGCCAAGATTATTGGCGATATAGTCATGGCCGGGAAAGATCCGCGTATTGTCGGACAGACGGGAAAGCTGCTTGGCAAAGGTCGCATAGAGCGATTCGGGATGGCCACCGCCATGGCAATTGCCGGCACCGGCGTTGAACAATGTGTCGCCGCAAAAGAGCGCCGGCTGATCGGTGCGCGCCAGCAAACAGACATGGCTCATGGTGTGACCCGGCGTGTCGAGCGCTTCAAGCTCGACCCGTTTGCCGATCTTGATCACATCGCCCGCCTTCAAGCCCCGGTCGACATGGGGAATGCGCCCACCCGCTTTGTAGTGAGCAAGAATTCGGGCCTTGGTCGCGGCCACCATCGCTTCATTGCCGCCAATATGGTCATGATGTTCGTGGGTGTTCAAAATTTGGGTGATTGTGAAGCCGCGCTGCTTGGCGCGCGCCAAGCACTTCTCATGGTCGAGCGGATCGATCGCCAGCGCCTCGCCGGTTTCCGGGCAGGCGATCAGATAGTTGAAATTCCGATAGTCATTCGCGGTCCAGATTTGCTCAACAATCACCGGCGCTCTCCTTGGCTCTTAACAGCCTAACCTCATCTTAGACCATCACCGCCGCACATACACCTTGGTTCGGGCTTGGCTTCTCGCATAGGATCGTGCGGGGGAGAGAGCATGACGACGGATAAGACGGGCGAGCGAGCGCTGGCGCTCGAAATGGTGGGTCTGAAAAAGAGCTTCGGCCCAGTTGAGGTGCTGCGCGGCATTTCGATGCAGGCGGCCGAAGGCGAGGTCATTTCGATCATCGGCTCAAGCGGCTCAGGCAAGAGTACGCTGCTCCGTTGCATCAATCTGCTCGAAATTCCAAATGCCGGCGCGGTCTCGATCGCGGGCGAGTTGATCCGCATGATGCCCACGCGTTATGGCCAGACGCCTTCCGATGCCCGCCAGGTCGATCGCCTGCGCGCGCGCTGCGGCATGGTGTTCCAGAGTTTCAATCTGTGGACCCATATGACGGTGTTGGAGAACGTCATCGAGGCACCGGTTCACGTGTTGAAACTGCCGCGCGCCGAGGCGATCGAGCGCGCCGATGCGCTTCTCCGTCGCGTCGGCCTCTATGACCGACGAAGTTATTACCCGGGTCATTTATCGGGCGGTCAACAGCAGAGGGCCGCGATTGCCCGCGCGCTTGGTATGTCGCGCCGCCTCGTGCTTCGCCGCATCATTCTGCCGCGCGCCTTCCGCCTCGCTTTGCCGGCCTATGGCAATGAGATCATTTTTCTTCTGAAGGCGAGCGCGCTGGCGAGCACCATCACGCTCTTGGACCTCACGGGCGTCGCCCGCACCATCATCGCGCGCACCTATATGCCGATCGAATTGTTCGCCATGGCGGGCGCGATCTATTTGATGGTCACCTTCCTGATCACGCGGGCGATCAAGGCGCTCGAGCACTGGCTGAGCCCGCATACGCGGCCGCCCCGGCCGGCTTGAGCGAGGCGGGTTGGCAAGCCTTGCGCCCTCCGCTCTAATCGCGCCGCGCCTCAGCAGGATCAAACCACCGCCATGGATGCCATCGACGCGATTACCTCACGCCGCTCAGTGCGCGGTTTTTTGCCGACGCCCGTGCCGATGGAGACCGTGCGCCGGCTGCTCGAACTCGCCTCACGCGCGCCGAGCGGCAGCAACATCCAGCCCTGGCATGTTCATGTCCTGACCGGCGCCACCAAACAAAGGCTAACCCAGGCCATGCATGAGTTGCGCGCGCGCGACCCCAAGGCCGAATGCGTTCAATATCAATATTACCCGGTCAAATGGCGCGAGCCCTATATCGGCCGGCGGCGCAAGACAGGCTGGGGCCTCTATCAACATTGCGGCATTCAAAAGGGCGATACCGACGGCATGTTTCGCCAGCACGGTCGCAATTATGATTTCTTCGGCGCGCCGATTGGCATGATGGTCACGCTCGACGCCGATATGGAGCTCGGCAGTTGGATCGATTGCGGCATGTTCGTACAAACCCTGATGATCGCGGCGCGGGGCCTCAGGCTCCATAGCTGCGCGCAGGCCGCCTGGGCCTATCATCACGACGTGGTGCGCGCCGCCATTCCGCTCGCCGATACTGAAAAAGTGTTTTGCGGGATTGCGCTTGGCCATGAAGACTCGAACGAGCCCGCCAACGCCTTTCGCACCGACCGCGAGCCACTCGACACCTTCGTCACCTATCACGATTGAGGCCGGGTGTGTCGATCTTCGCCCAGCTCACACCGCCGGTTTTGCCCGAGGGCACCGCGCGTCTGCGTGCCGAGCTCCGTGAATTCTTGGCGGAGAGCCGGCGCACGCTCGGCTGGACGCCGAATTCAAATTTCATCGGCGTATTCTTGGCCGAGTTCAGCCGGGCGCTTGGTGCGCGCGGCTATCTTGGCGTCACCTGGCCGAAGGACTATGGCGGCCAGGCACGCTCGGCGCTCGATCGCTATATCGTGACCGAGGAATTGCTCGCGGCCGGTGCGCCTTGCGCCGCCCATTGGGTGGCCGACCGCCAGAGCGGGCCGCTCCTCTTGCGCTTTGGGAGTGAAGCCCAGCGCCGCGAGCTATTGCCGGGGATCGCGCGCGGAGAATATTTTTTCTCGATTGGCATGAGCGAGCCCGACGCGGGTTCCGATCTGGCCGCGGTACGCACGCGCGCCACGCGCACACCAAAGGGCTGGCGCATCGACGGCGCCAAGGTGTGGACCAGCAACGCGCACCTCAATCACTACGCCATCACGCTGTGCCGAACCGGTCCGGCGGGCGACAGCCGCCATGAGGGTTTGAGCCAGTTTCTGATCGACCTCAAAGCCGATGGAGTGCGGATCAATCCGATCCTCAATCTGCTCGGCGATCATGAGTTCAACGAGATGGTGTTCGACGGCACCGAGATTCCCGCCGATCGCCTGATCGGCCAGGAAGGTGATGGTTGGACTCAGGTGCGGAGCGAGCTTGCTTTCGAGCGCAGCGGGCCCGAGCGTTTTTTCGGCACGTTCCATTTATTGACATCGACGGTCGAGGTGGCACGCGCGCGCGACGACAAGGCGGCCGAGCGCGCGCTCGGGCGGTTGATCGTGCATTTTCTCTCTCTGCGCAGCCTCTCGCTCGCGGTTGCCGGTATCCTCCAACAGGGTGGCGATCCCGGCGTCGCGGCGGCGCTGGTGAAGGATTTAGGCGCGCGCTTTGAACTCGATGTGCTTGAAGTCGCGCGCGACCTAATGCCGGGCGCGGCGGAGACGCCGGACGACGCGCTTGGCCGCGCCATTCTTCAAGTGCCGTCTTATGCCCTGCGCGGCGGTACGCCCGAAATCATGCGCTCGATCATCGCGCGCGAATTGGGCCTCAGATGAGTGGCGAGGGCGATCTCGTCGCCGAGGCGGCCGAACGCTTGTTCGCCGATCTGTCGACGCCCGCCACGGTGCGCGCGGCGGAACAAGGCATCTGGCCGGACGATCTTTGGCAGGCCGTCGAGGACGCTGGTTTTTGCGCGGCGCTCGAGCCCGATAGCGGCGTCAGCCTCGGTGAGGCGCTCGCGATTTTGCGCGCAGCGGGGCGTCATGCCGCGCCGATCCCTCTGCTCGAAACCATGGCGGCGCGTGCCATCGCCGCGCGTGCCGGCCTCACAACTCCCGAAGGGCCTCTGAGCATCGCTGTGAGCGATCAGCCCACCACGCTCCGTCTCGACGCCGGGCGTCTGAGCGGCACAATGCGGCGCGGGCCCTTTGCGCGGCAGGCCAAAGCCATTGTTGCCCTCGCACACGACAATGACCGCTCTATGGTTGTGTGTGCCCCGGTGGAACGCGCGCGCCTGACGCCGGGCCGCAATCTGGCGGGCGAACCGCGCGACGATCTTGTCTTTGACCGGCTCGATTTGTCGGGCGGGGCGATGGCCGCCGCGCCGAAGGGGGTCGACGAGGCCTGGGTGCTCAGAAGGGCGGCGTTGCTCCGGAGCGCGCAGATGGTCGGTGCGCTTGACGCAGCTCTGGCGATGGCGGTGCGCTATGCCAATGAGCGCGCGCAGTTCGGCCGGCCAATCGGTAAATTTCAGGCGATCCAACATCAGCTCGCGGCGCTTGGCGGCGAGGTGGCGGCATCATCCGCCATGCTCGATGCCGCGGCCGAGGCGGTCACCACTAACCGGCCGCACGCCGCGCTTGCGGTGGCGGCCGCCAAGGCACGCGCGAGCGAAGCTGCCGGTATCGCCGCCACCATCGCGCATCGGGTTCATGGCGCGATCGGCTTCACGCGGGAATTCGCGCTGCAGGATTTGACCCGGCGTCTGCTGTCGTGGCGCGATGAATTCGGCTCCGAGCGTTATTGGCAGAGCTATATCGGCCATGAGGCGCTGGCGCCAAAGGCCGCGCCGCTCTGGCCGTTTTTGTCGACGCCATGAGCGTAGCCCCCGCGCTCGATCTCGCTCGCCTGTTCGAGCCGCGCGGCATCGCGGTGGTCGGGGCATCGCCTGAAATCGGAAAAATTCGCGGGCGCATTTTTGCCGCGCTTAAGACCGGCGGCTTCAAGGGCCGGCTCGTGCCGGTCAATCCGAATTATAGCGACGTGCAAGGCGTGCCCGCCGTGGCGAGCCTCAGCGCGGTGGGCGAGGGCATTGATCTCGCGATCATCGCCATTCCGGCCGAGCATGTCGCGGGCGCGCTCGATGAATGCGCCAAGGTTGGCATCGGGGGTGCCGTGGTGCTGAGCTCCGGCTTTGCGGAAATCGGGCCGCGCGGCATGGCGCTCCAAAACGAAATCGAGCGCACCGCGCGGAGCCGGGGCATCGCGCTGCTCGGCCCCAATTCGGTCGGTTTTCTCAACATGGCGTTCGGCATCAAGGCAACCTTCAGCCCCGGCGGGCTGGCCGCGCCGACGCGTCAGATTCGAAACACGCGCCGCATTGCCATCGCCTCGCAAAGCGGCGGCATCGGCTTTGCGCTTTATAACCGAGGCATCACGCGCGGGCTTTCCTTCAATCTCGTGGCGACGACCGGCAATGAGGCCGGCGTCACCGTGCTTGATGCGCTCGATTATGCGCTCAAGCTTCCCGATACGGGCGCGGTCATCTTGTTCATCGAGGGCTTGCGCGATATGGCGCGCCTGCGTGATTTGTCGGCGCGGGCCAGCAGCCAGGGCGTGCCGTTGATCGTGGCGAAGCTCGGGCGTTCGGCGGCCGCGGCACGCGCCGCGATGTCTCACACCGGCGCCTTGGTTGGCGATGAAGGAAGCTATGCGGCGCTCTTTGCCGAGGGCGGCATCCTACGGGCAGAGGATCAGGATGATTTGCTCGATCTCGCCGCCGCGTGCGTGACCTCTCCACCGCTGAAGGGACGGCGCATTGGTCTCATCACCATTTCGGGCGGCGGCGGCGTGTGGCTGGCCGATCGGCTGGATGCCGAAGGGCTGCTGATCCCCGAACTCGATCACGCCACGCAAGATGAGATTCGTCAGGTCATTCCGCCCTATGGCACGCCGGTCAACCCGGTCGATATCACGGCACAGGCGCTTGAGGTGGGGGGACGCGTGCGCGCGATTGATGCGCTGTTGCGCTCGCCGTCGGTCGATGCCATCGCGGTGGTCGCGAGCCTCGCCGATATCGGACATTTGGAAAAGGAGCGGGCCGACCTTGCGCGCTTCGCGGCGAATGGCGTGAAGCCCATCCTCTTTTACAGCTACACCGTCCCGACCGCCGAAAATCTCGCCATTCTCGATGAGGCGGGCCTTGCCTGCTATACGACGCTCGGCGGCATCGCGCGTGGGTTGGCCGGGCTCGCGCGCCTTGGCGAACGACAAGCAAACAAGACGTCGGAAGGACAAAACTCATGACAGAATCGATCTTGCTTGGCGTCGCCGATGGGGTGGCGACCATCACGCTGAACCGCCCCGACAAGCTCAACGCCTTCACGGTCGAGATGGTCGATCTGTGGGCCGATCGATTGGAAGAGGCTTGCCGACGCGATGATGTCGACGTGATTATTATGACCGGTGCTGGACGGGCCTTTTGCTCGGGCGGCGATATCAGCCTTTTGATGCGGGCAGGGGCGGGCGCGCCGCCGGCGGAACGGCGGAGCGAGATTGCCGATCACGTGCACCGTATCCCACGTGCGCTCGCGCAAACCGACAAGCCGGTGATCGCGGCGATGAACGGCGTCGCGGCCGGCGCGGGCCTCGACCTCGCGCTGATGGCCGATCTGCGCTTCGCCGCGACATCGGCGCGCTTTGCCGAGACTTATGTCCGTATGGCATTGACGCCCGGTGCCGCCGGCGCGCATTTCCTGCCGCGCCGGGTTGGGCTCGCCAAGGCCTTCGAGATGTTTTGGGGCGGCGAATTTATCGACGCGCAGGAAGCCGAGCGCATTGGCCTGATCAATCGCGTCTTGCCTGACGATGAATTGATGGCCTTTACCCAGGCGTTCGCGAAGCGACTTGCCAATGGGCCGCGCCTGGCGATCCGCGCCATCAAGCGGCTGCTTCGCCAAAGCATGGACAGCGATCTCGCGACCAGCCTCGACATGGCCTCGACGACCTATGGCGTCATGGCCTCAAGTGCCGATCACGCCGAAGCAATATCGGCCTTTCTCGAAAAGCGCGAGCCGCGTTTCAAGGGCCGCTAGAAGGCGAGCTATTTGCCGCCGAATCTGGGCTTACGCTTTTCCATAAAGGCGCGGCGGCCCTCAATATAGTCCGCGCTCTTGAAGCAGCGCTCGATCAAGCTCTCGCACCGCGCCATATCGGGGCCGTCATGACGCAAAAGCTCGTATACGATTTGTTTTGTGGCGTCGATCGTAAGCGGCGCGTTGTCGCCAACGCGCCGCGCATAGTCGTACACCAAATCCTCGAGCCCCTTGGCTGGCACGACGCGATTGACCAGACCCATGGTCAAGGCCTCCTCGGCATTGAAGCGCCGCGCGGTGAAGATGATTTCCTTTGTGAAGGCGGGGCCGACCAGATCGACCAGGCTCTTCAAGCCGCTCGCGCGATAGCCGACGCCGAGCTTTGCCGCCGGAATCGCAAAGCCCGAATCATCGCTCGCCAACCGCAGATCGCAAGAGAGCGCGATCGCAAGCCCGCCCCCCATGCAATGGCCGCGAATCATCGCGATGGTCGGACAAACGCAGGTCTGCAGCGCGCCGCTCGCCTGCTCGACGATGGCGTCATAGCGGCTGACCGCTTCGGGTGTCGCGCGTTCGGTCTCGAACTCTGAAATATCGGCACCTGAGATGAAGGCCTCATCGCCCGAGCCCCTGAGCACGAGCAAGCGAACGCCGGGCTCTGTTGAAAGGGCGGCGACAAGGCGCGGGATCGCCTCCCACATATCGCGCGACAGCGCATTGTGGCGTTCGGGCTTATTGAAGATGATCCAGCCGATCGCGCCATCGATCTGCGCCAGCATACGGGGCGTACCGCTCGGCAAGTCGCGACGAGGCGACGGGCCGCTAGCGGCGCTCATTAGATCGTGCCTGCCGTGCGCAATGCATTGATTTGCGCGTCGTCATAACCGATTTCGCGTAGGATCGCGTCGCTGTGTTCGCCGGGTTCCGGGCTTCCTGTGCGGATCTTGAATTCATGGGCGCCGAGTTTCACGCCCTGACCGAGCAAATTGATCGCGCCCAACGTTTTGTGCTCGAGCGGTTGCGCCATGCCAAGGTGTTTGACCTGCGGGTCATCGAACACCTGATCGATGCTCAGCACGGGGCCGGCCGGCACACCGGCCGCGTTCAAAACCTCGACCCAATGCGCCACCGTGCTGTCGGCCAGTTTTGCCGAAATACTGGCATTGAGCAGCGTGCGATTGCGCGACCGAGATGTCGATGTCGCAAAGGCGGGGTTGCGCGCAAGCTCAGGCGCTTCGATCGCGCGGCACAGGCGGTCGAAAATATCTTGACCCGAAGTGCCGATATTGAGGTAGCCGTCTTTGCAACGGAACGTGCCGGTTGGAATGATGGTGGGGTGGTCATTGCCGGCTTGGGCTGGGCGCTCGCGCTTCATCAGCCAACGCACGGCCTGGAAATCGAGCATGGCGATCTGCGCCTGCAACAGCGATGTCTGCACCCATTGGCCCTGGCCCGTGGTCTCACGCTCGAACAACGCGATCATGATGCCGAGCGCGCAATAAAGCCCGGCGGACAAATCGGCGACCGGAATACCGGCACGCACCGGACCTTGGCCCGGGAACCCGGTGACCGACATCAGGCCGCCCATGCCCTGGGCGATCTGGTCGAAGCCAGGTCGGTCGGCATAGGGGCCGGTCTGACCGAAGCCTGAAATACTGGCATAGACGAGGCGCGGATTGATCGCGTGCAGCGTGTTGTAGTCGACGCCCAGCCGGTCCTTGACCTTGGGGCGGTAATTCTCAATGAGCACGTCGGCGCGCTCAGCCAGCTTGAGCAAGACCTCCTTGCCCTTGGGATGTTTGAGGTCGAGCGTCAGGCTTTGCTTGTTGCGATGCAGGTTTTGAAAATCCGGGCCATTGCGGTCCTCGCCCAAGCCATCGCCGAGCGCCGCGGACTTGCGCGGCATCTCGATCTTGATGCAGCGGCCCCCCCAATCGGCCAATTGGCGTACGGCATGGGGGCCGGCGCGCACCCGCGATAAGTCGAGAACGGTAAGCCGGCTTAGCGGTCCCTGGGGGGCACTATCGCTCATCTGTCGAACTACGCTCCAACCAACTAACAGCTCAAATCGTTAACATCACCGAGACCATGACATAGCCGCCTTAACATCACGCCAGACCGAGCCACAGCCGACCGGGCCGCGCCCTTAAGGCGCGGCCGGCTCCCCCGTGGATGCCTTGTGTCGATGAATGAAGGGTAAACAAACCTCATAAGCCGCTGGATTGGAGCATCGATCACAGCGAAGATGCGGCGAAACGGCGCCTCAAATCCCAACTCCTCCAAAGTGCCCAATTGACGAATCGCCAATCGGTTAATGGCGGCATGTTTGGGGCTTTGGGCTTGGTCGGTCAAGCCGCCGTCGCGCCGAGGCTGGGCTATGCCCCCAGAGGAAATCGTGGACGATCGCTTGCAATCCTGTATTCTTTGGCCCGAGGGCCTCGCGGGAGCGACGGCCACATGTTGTTCTGTGCCGCTTAAGCGGCGCGGCCTATGTAAATCGATAGCGGAGAGGAGACGCCGTTCATGAAGCTTGCTTTGTTCATGATGCCCATTCACGACCCCAAGCGCGATTATCACACGACGCTGATGGAGGACGTGGAGACCATCGTTTTGGCTGACAAGCTAGGCTATGACGAAGCGTGGGTCGGCGAGCACTACACTTCATCCGCCGAGCAGGTCACGAACCCGATGATGTTCCTGTCGGCCTGCATCACGCGTGCCCCGCGCATCAAATTCGCGACTGGCGTGATCTGCCTGCCGCAATACAACCCGATCACGGTCGCCGGCCAAGCCGCGATGTTCGATCACCTCTGCAAGGGCCGCTTCATCATGGGCGTCGGACCGGGCGGTCTGCCGTCCGACTTCGAGGTTTTCGGCACGCTCGAAGCCGACCGTATGGCGATGATGACCGAATCAATCGACATCATTCATAAGATTTGGGACGGCCGGCCGCCCTACAAGATCGAGGGCAAATATTGGCAGGTAAAGAGCGAGACGTGGATCCACGACGATATCGGCATGGGTCACATGGCCAAGCCCTTCCAGAAGCCCTATCCGACCGTCGCCGTGTCGGCGATGAGCCCGTTTTCGGGTTCGATGAAGCTGGCTGCCCAGCGCAATTGGGATCCGGTCTCGGCCAATTTTATTGGTAATTGGTCGGTCAAGTCGCACTGGGATGTCTATGCGGATGAGGCCAAGAAGAATGGCCGCGTCGCAAACCCTGAGCGCTGGCGTGTGGCTCGCAATATCTTCGTCGCTGATACCGACAAAGAGGCCGAAGCCTTTGTTCGGCGCAAGGGCGAGTCCTACGATTTCTATTTCGAGTATCTCTATAAGATCTTCGCCCGGGCCGAAATGAAGGGTCCCTTCGTCGTGCACAAGGGCGACGATCCGACCAAGCTCACCTACGAAGCCATGCGCGATGACTACACGCTCTATGGCAGCCCACAGACGGTGGCGCGCAAGATCCTCGAATTCCGCGAGGAAGTGGGCAATTTCGGTACGTTGATGTTGACTTCGCAGGATTGGACCAAGAAGTCCAAGATCCGGAAATCGATGTCACTGCTGGCAAAGGAAGTCATGCCGTTGGTCAATGCCAAGATCGGCGAGACCCGGAGCGTCGCGGCCGAATAGGGCCGTCAGGGGCTAAAAATTTGGGCCGGGCTCGCGCAAGCGGGTCCGGCCCAATTTTTTGGCATCGCCTTGGAATCGAAGGGACAGAGGCACACATCTGTGCAAGGTCAGATGATCATTAGATGCACGTTCTATTCAGTATCAAATGATTGAGGCCATGGTCTCCGACCCACCCAAGGCAACGCGCCGCGAATGGATTGGACTCGCCGTGTTGGCGCTGCCCTGCCTGCTCTATTCCATGGATCTGACCGTGCTAATCCTGGCAGTGCCGCACCTCACCGCCGACCTCGCGCCGAGCGCCACGCAGCTTCTCTGGATTGTGGACATTTACGGTTTTCTGCTGGCCGGATCGTTGATCACGATGGGCACACTCGGTGACCGGATTGGCCGCCGCAAATTGCTGCTGATCGGCGCCGCCGCGTTCGGCGTTGTGTCACTTCTCGCGGCGTTTTCCTTTTCCGCCGAGATGTTGATCGCCGCCCGCGCTTTGCTCGGTCTTTCCGCCGCGACCCTCGCCCCATCGACGCTCTCGCTTATCCGCAACATGTTTCTCGATGCGCGGCAACGTCGACTTGCGATTGGGGTATGGGTCGCCAGTTTCTCGGTCGGCGGCGCGATCGGGCCATTGCTCGGCGGTTTGATGCTCGAGCACTTCTGGTGGGGCTCGGTGTTCGTGTTGAACGCCCCCATCATGCTGCTATTGCTGGCGATCGGCCCCATCCTGCTGCCCGAGTTCCGCGACCCGCACGCGCGCCGGCTTGATTTGATGAGCACAGGTCTGTCGCTTGTCGCCGTGCTTGCGGTCATCTACGGCATCAAGCGGATCGCCGTGTTCAGCGTCGACTTGCCGTGCGTGTTCGCCATCGTCGGCGGATTGGCTGTTGGTATCGTATTCGTATGGCGCCAGCGGCGTCTCGCAGAGCCGTTGATCGACGTTTCGCTGTTTCGACATGCTGCCTTTAGCGGGTCCTTGGCACTCAACGTCCTCATGACCTTTATCGCGTTCGGTTCATTGTTCTTCATCGCCCAGTACCTGCAACTCGTACTCGGCATGGGGCCGCTCGAAGCGGGCCTGTGGACCGCGCCTTCGGGCGCGGCATTCGCCGTAGGTTCAATGCTGGCACCGCTTTTGGTCCGGCGATTTCGTCGGGATCATGTGATTGCCGTGAGCTTCGTGATCACGGCGGCTGGTTTTTGCTTGCTCACCCAAATTGCTGGAAGCGAGACGTTCGGGATTTTCATGGCCGGGTTTTTGGTGCTCTGCGTCGGTATCGCGCCGGTCGGCACACTGACGACCGATCTGGTGATCGGCAGCGCGCCGCCGGAGCGAGCCGGGCTCGCGTCAGGCATCTCCGAGACGAGTTTCGAGTTCGGGGGCGCGCTCGGCATCGCGGTGCTCGGCAGCATCATCACGGCGGCCTATCGCACCGAGATCGCTGGTACGCTCCCCGGCGGCATTTCGAGCAATGGCGCGGAGATTGCCAGAGACACACTTGCGGGCGCCGTCGCCGTCGCGCAACAATTGCCCGAAGAGGTCGCGGGGTCGCTACTTGAAGCCGCGCGCGCGGCGTTCACGCGATCCCTAGCGCTGACGGCTGTCGTCAGCGCCGCGATCTCGATTCTCGCAGCGATTGTCTCAATGTTCCTGTTTCGGCGCGTCGCGGCCGCGTAGACCATGCACTGTCGTTTGGCGACGAGAAGGGGCCGGACACGCGCAAGCGGGTCCGGCCCTTTCTATTGGTGAACGCGCGTGCTTAGAGCACGCGTTTGACTTGGTAGCCCGCTTTTTCCAGCAGATTGAGAATCCCAGTCTCGCCCGGCAGGTGGGCGGCGCCGACCGCGACGAACACACCGCCGCGTTTGAAATGGCGAGTCATGCGTGGAATCCAGCGCCGATTGCGTTCGGTCAACAGCCCATGATTGAACCGGTCGGCAAATTGCCGCTGGGCTTCCGTGGCGGTCTTGTCGTCAGGGCGCATTGACATCAGCAACGCCTCCAGATCGCCCGCCAAATAGGATTGGCGCATCGCGTTGTATCGCTCATCATAGGACATAGGGTCCCTCAACGCGTTTTCGAGCAATTGCAGCTGATCGGCCTCCGAAAGACCGACGGTGAAGAGCGCCGCGATCTCCGCAGCTCGATCAAGCGCCATGACAGGAACGCCGCGTTTACTTGCATAAAGCCGGAGCGCATCGTCCAACACAGGTTGGCCGGAGGCGCGCCGAACGCTTTCGTCCGCCGGATCGCCCAGCAGGATCCAAATCGCCCACGGGCGCAACCGATTGACATCGCGTTCCTTCATGCCGACCGCTTCGGCGGCGGTGACGATTTCCTCATACAGCGCGGGCTTGAGCATGTCCTGAAGCGATCGGCCTTCGGGCAGGAACATCGCTTCGACGATCTTGTAAGTCTCCACCGGGTCGTGGTCGCTTTCGACCAGCAACATCCGGCTACCCTTGAACGCAAGCGCGATTGGTGGCGGCAGACGTAACACATCACGATCGGCCACGTGCATCGTGCCGAACACATAATTAGGCGTCGCGCCGGGTTTGCTTACTTCGAACAAACGGCCCTGCGCGAACGGCATGGCATTGCCGGCCAAAAGCGGGCCGGCGCCCATGCCCCACGTGACCGCCATGATGATGAAAAAGCCCATCACCACGAGCCACGGCGTCTGCGTCTTGAACCGAATCATCATGCGCTCCTCGCCGCGCCACCTAAACGGCCCGGCGGGTTCATCATTTCCCACGGAGTCTATTGGACGCCCGCACCGTTCACCAAGGGTTGCGAGACAGGGTTGATTCGCCTTAACCATGAATCTCGCGGTTCGAGGCAACCCGTGCTCTATTGAGTCTCTAAGGGGCCGGCGGCGGGCCAGATGGCAGAGGGAGTGAGATGTCGATGACGGAACGCGTATTAGTGACGGGTGGCTCGCTAGGGATCGGGCGCGCCATTGCCGAGCGCGCCAAGCGCGACGGCTATCAAGTCACGATCTTCGATCTGGTCCCGCCCAAGGATGCCGCGCTCGGCCATTTCGTCGCGGTTGATCTGTCGGACGAAGCCGCGACGGCCAGCGCGCTCGCGGCCGCGCTCAAACATGGCCCGATCACCCGCTTGATCAACAATGTCGGCATGGTGCACCCGGCCTTGCTGGACGATACCAAGCTTGGCGATTTCGATGCCGTGATCCGGTTGAACGTACGCGTCGCGCTTCAATGCACGCAGGCGCTGGTGCCCGCCATGAGAGCGGCGCGTTTTGGACGCATCGTCAGCATCGGTAGCCGCGCCGGCCTCGGCAAGGAATTGCGCACGGCCTATTCGGCGAGCAAGGCGGCCTTGGTTGGGCTCACACGCACCTGGGCGCTTGAACTGGCAGCCCACGGCATCACCGTTAATCTGATCGCGCCTGGGCCGATCGAGACCGAGCTATGGGCCAAGGCAAACCCATCAGATAGCCCGCGCACCAAGGCAACCATCGCCGGCCTGCCGATGAAGCGGCTCGGGAAGCCTGCCGATATCGCCAATGCGGCCTCGTTCTTTTTGAATGCCGAAAACAGCTTCGTTACTGGTCAAACGCTTTATGTGTGCGGCGGCGCCAGCGTCGGTGTTTCGGCGATTTGATACCAAGTGTCGATCAGCCGAAGAATGATCGACACTTGCACGGCGCGACCGCGCCGCGCCGCCTTGGCGGCGTAAGCCTAGCGCGCGGGACGCGCGCGCACGGCGTTTGAGTGCGTAAACCTAACGTCCCGGGATGTAGCAGGGGCCCGGCACGGCGGGATAGGCCTTCAACACGTTCTCGTTGAGCTCAATGCCGAAGCCCGGCGCGTCATTCGGCTCGATATAGCCTTTGACCACGCCAAAGGGTTCGGTCGCGAGGTCGGTCCGGAACGGATTCACCTTCGCGACATCCGCCTCATAGATCAGCGCATTGGGAATCACCGAGAGCAAATGCGCATTGACCGCCGCGCTCAAAATGCTGTGGCTGGTATGGGGCGCCATCGGGATATGCCACGCGCCCGCCATGTCGGAAATTTTCTTGAGCTCGGAAAGGCCGCCCGCCTTGGTGGGGTCGGCCTGGCAGATTGAAATCGCGCGCGCCTCGAACAAATCGCGGAAGGCTTGACGCGTATAATGGTTCTCGCCGGCCGCGATCGGGATCGCGGTGCGTCGCCGGAGTTCGGCATAGGCGCCGACATTATCGGGCGTGAAGGGTTCTTCGAGCCAATAGACCCGATTGGCCTCGCAATATTTCAGTACCTCGGGCATGTCGAGCAGGCTGTAGCGCGTCGCGGCATCGACCGCGATATCGAGCCCATCGCCAAAGGCCTTCCGAATATGGCCGACGCGCTCGGCATCTTTTTTCGGTGTGTCGCCGACGCGGAGCTTGATCGCGGTATAGCCCTCGGCGACCAGCGCCGCTACTTCCTTCTCCAGCGTATCGACGGGCTGAAAACCAAGGCTCAATCCGCCGGCATAGGCGCGGGTCTTGCGCCGGGTGCCGCCAAGCAGGCGATAGACCGGTTGGCCCAGGAGCTTGCCCTTGAGGTCCCACAGAGCGTTGTCGATGCCTGAGAGGCCGATCACGCTGCCCGCGCCGAGCCCGTGGGTGACCACTTGCTGGCGGCTGAGCCGCTGCCAGATGCCTTCACTATCGAACGGGTCTTCGCCGATCACGAGCGAGCCCAGGCCCTTTTCGATGATCTCGGCCATGGCGGTGAGGTTCTGACCGTGATGGGCCTCGCCAATGCCCTCGACGCCATCATCGGTGCGCACCCGCACCAGCACGAAATCCCGCTTCACATTGCCGCCCAAGCCCATGCGGACG
Organism: Rhizobium sp. Q54; assembly: GCA_945902735.1. Classification (GTDB taxonomy): domain Bacteria; phylum Pseudomonadota; class Alphaproteobacteria; order UBA828; family UBA828; genus SHWC01. The sequence continues at coordinate 19,739 of CAMDNF010000022.1, forward strand.
ACGGGCCCCTCGAACGGGCAGGAATGCGCGCTCGCCTTAACTGACGCGATTTTGGCCATGGTCTCCCCCGAGCCCTTGTTTATTAGGGTTGAGGTTAGACGGCTCGAGGCTTGCGGCCAAGCCGCTGTTTGCGGGGTTGCGCAGGCCCCTGCCGCGCGATAAACCCGGCGCCCGGGTAGTGAGTGTCAAGGAGAGGGCCCATGGCCAGGACGGCAGCGAGCGTGGCACGAATGGACGATCCGATCACGCGCGAAATCATTCGGGGCAAGCTGCTCGCCACCGTCGATGAAATGGGCATCGTGCTGGCGCGCGCCTCGATGAGCCCGGTGATCTATGAGGTGCTCGATTTCGCCTGCGGCATTCTCGATGCCAAGGGGGAGCTCATCGTACAAACCAATGGCATCACGCTGTTCACCGGTACGTTTGGGGAGCAGCTCGCCTCGATCCGCCGCCGCTTTGGCGACACGATCCGCGATGGCGATGTGTTCATGACCAATGACCCCTATGAGGGCGGCACGCACACCTGCGACATCGCGTTGATCAAGCCGATCTTCATCGGCGGTACGCTTGAGGCCTTCGCGATTTCGGTCGCGCATTGGGTCGAGGTCGGCGGCTCGGTCGCCGGCAGCATTTCGCCCGACGCACGCGAAATTTTCCAAGAGGGTATCCGGTTTCCGGGCGTGCGCGTTTGTCGCGACGACAAGCTGCAAGAGGACATCGTCGAGCTGATCCGCATCAATGTGCGCCTGCCGACCATGGCGCTCGGCGATCTCAACGCCGAGCTCGCGGCCGTCCGCATCGCCGATACGCGCCTGAAGGAGATTTACGCCAAATATGGCGCGGTCGTGGTGCACGAGACCTATCACCACATTCTGGAATCGAGCGAAAAACTAAGCCGCGCGGCGGTCCGTGCGCTGCCCGATGGCGTCTACCGCGCCGAGGATTGGATCGACGGCGATGGCATCACCGATGAGCAGATCAAGGTCTGCGTCGAGGTGCGTATCGAGGGCGACGAGATCAGCTTCGATTTCACCGGATCGAGCCCGCAGCGACCAGGCCCGATCAATTGCGCTTATGGCGCCTTGCTATCGGCGGCCAAGACGATCTTCAAGGCGATGGTCGACCCGCAGGCGCCTTCGAACGAAGGCTGGTTCCGCCCGGTGAAAATCATCTGCCCGCCGGGCACGGTGTTCACCGCGCGCCCGCCGGCGCCGACCGGCTGGTATTATGAAGGCTCGGCACAGGCCTCTGAACTGGTCTGGAAGGCGCTGGCGCCGCTCGCGCCCGAACGCTTCAGCGCCGGCAGCTATATGAGCCTGTGCGGCACCTATATCGGCGGACGCAACCCGGCCACCGGCGAGATGTTCGTCCACATCGAACCGGCGGTCGGCGGTTGGGGCGCGGCCGATAACCGCGACGGCACGGCGGCGTTAATCGCCACCACCGATGGCGACACCTACAATTATTCGGTCGAGCTGATGGAAGCGAAATACCCGCTTCGTGTGCGCCAATATGCGCTCAATATCGAGGGCGGCGTGGGTGCCGGACGCTATCGCGGCGGCCATGGCGCGATCCGCGAATTCGAAATTCTGGGCGACGAGGCCTTCACCTATTGCGGCATGGGGCGCTCGATCGAAAAGCCATGGGGCCTGGCCGGCGGCGGGCGGGGCTCGAACAATTATCTCGACCTTCACAGCAATGGCACGCATCGCACGCTCTCGCGCGTGCCCTATGTCGCGCTCAAAAAGGGTGATCGGGTGGCGGTCGTCACCGGCGGGGGCGGCGGCTATGGCGCGCCGCGCACGCGCCCGGCCGAAGACGTCGCGGCCGATGTGAAGAACGGCTATCTCACGCCTGAAGGCGCGCTTGAGGATTATTCCGTCGCGGTCTCCTCGGACGGCCGCATCGACCAGGCGGTCACCGCCGCTCTGCGCGCGCGGGGCGCCTGATCATGGCGCGTTTGGCTTGCGACATCGGCGGCACCTTCACCGACCTCGCGTTTTTCGACGAGGCCAAGGGCGAGCTCGTGGTCGAAAAATCGCTCAGCACGCCGCGCGATTTGACCAAGGGTATTCTCGACGCGATCGATTTGGCTGGGCTTGAGACCGACCGGGTGAGTCACTTCGTTCATGGCGGCACGACCGTGATCAACGCGATCACCGAGCGGAAGGGCGCCAAGACAGCGCTGGTCACGACCAAGGGCTTCCGCGACGTCCTTGAAATCGCGCGCGGCACCCGGCCGGATCTTTACAATTTGCGTTTCGAGAAGCCGACGCCCTTCGTGCCCCGCGCTTTGCGCTTCGAGGTGCGGGAGCGCTGCGGCCCGAATGGCGAGACGGTCGAGCCCCTGGTGCTGGCCGATCTCGACCCCGTGATCGCGCAATGCAAGGCGGAAGGGGTCGAGGCCATTGCCGTGCAGTTTTTGCACTCCTATGCCGCGCCCGCGCACGAGGCCGCCGCAGCCGCCTATCTTCGCGAGCGGCTGCCCGGCATTCCGATCACGGCGAGCCATGAGATCACGCGCGAATGGCGCGAATATGAGCGCGCCAATACGGCGGTCTTGAACGCCTATGTGCAGCCCATCGTGCTGCGCTATTTCGCCACGCTCGAAACCGCTCTACGCGGGCGCGGCATTCAGGGGCCGCTCGCGGTCATGCAGTCGAATGGCGGCACGACGAGCTTCGCCTGGGCCAAGGAACACCCGATCACGTTGGTGGAATCGGGGCCGGCCGCGGGCGTCAATGCCGCGGCGTTGATCGCGCGGCTCACCAATGAACCCAATGTGATTTATCTCGACATTGGCGGCACCACGGCCAAGTGCTCGGTGATCGAGCACGGCCAGATCAAGGTGACCACCGATTACAAACTCGAATGGTCGCGCATCAATCCAGGCTATCCGGTCAAAGTGCCGGTCGTGGATATCGTCGAGATCGGCACGGGCGGCGGCTCGATCGCCTGGTTCGACCGCACGGGCGCCTTGAAGGTCGGTCCGGTGAGCGCGGGCGCCGAGCCGGGGCCGGCCTGTTATGGCCGGGGCGGCAGTGAGCCGACCGTGACCGACGCCAAATTCCTGACCGGCGCGCTCGATCCCGATTTTTTCGCGGGCGGTCGCATCAAGCTTGATCGCGAGGCTTCGCGACGCGCCATGAAAAAGGTCGCCGATGGGCTGAGTTGCTCGATCGAGGAGGCGGCTGTCGCGGTCATCCGGGTGGCCGATGCCGACATGATCAACGCGCTGAAATTGGTCTCGATCCAACGCGGCCATGACCCGCGCGATTTCATGCTCGTGGTCGGCGGCGGTGGCGGGCCGATGCACGGCGCCGCGCTCGGCCGTGAGCTTGGCGCGCGCGAAACCATCGTGCCGCGTTATCCCGGCTATTTCTCGGCCTGGGGCATGTTGGTCACCGAGCCGCGCCGCGATTTCGTCCAAACCGCGTTGACCCGCGCGAGCGACATGAAGATCGAGCGCGTCCGGAATTTGTTCGACGGCCTCGTGCGCGAGGCGGAGCATTATTTCCGCTCTGACGAGGGGTTGAAGCCCGCTGGCTTCCGCTTCGATCACGCGATCGATTTACGTTATCTCGGCCAGGAGCATTCGGTCACGGTGCCGGTCAACATCGAGAGTGCGAGCGTTGCGACTATCCTCGACGATTTCCACGCCGCGCACGAACGCGCCTTTACCTTCCGCCTCGCGGACACGCCGGTTGAGTTCGTCAATTTCCGCCTGACCGCGGCGGCCAAAATCGCGACGCCCGCCTTGAAGCCGATCACGGGCGAGGGCCGCTCGGTTGCGAAGGCGCTCAAGAGCAAGCGCTTTGTCGACCTCGGCGATGACGGGCGCGTAGAGGCCAAGGTCTATGACCGCGACCTCCTGCCGCCCGGCACGACGCTTGATGGCCCGTGCATCATCGAGGAGCCTTCCTCGACCACCATCGTCCACCCGGGGCAGACGATGAGGGTGGACGAGTTTGGGTTCCTGAGGATCGCCGAGCGGCTTTAGACGGTGGTAATCCCGCCTGAAACGGGGAGATTATCGCCTTGCAATTCGGCCAGCAATAAACAACAATAAAGTTGCTTTTTAAGCTGGCGGGAACACGGCTCGTTCGTGTCTTGAGGGGGCAGGATTTCGCCGGTGCAGGGCCAAGGGAGAGGCCCCATGAGGAAACTCGTCGCGTCTTTCTTGACGCTCGCGGTGCTGCAAGGCTGCGCTGGAGCCCAATTCGCGCTGCCGCAACTGAGCGATGCCGAAATCTCGCGTGCCGCACTGGCGGTTCCGGGTGATTCGAATAATTTGCCGCGTTACGATCGCAGCAATGACGAAAATCGCAACATTGTTTCGAAGGTTGGCGGCCAACTGAGAATGGCCGCGCCGGCCCTTTGCGCTCATGCCGAGGTGTCGCGCTGCACGTGGACGATCCGGTATGTCGCTGAAGATGATGTCAACGCCTATGCCAGCGGCGTGGATGAGATAGCCATCTATCGAGGCCTGCTCCAGCATTTGAAGACCGAAGATGAAATCGCCGTGGTGATCGGCCATGAAATCGGCCATCATTTGGCCGAGCATGTCGAAGAGAAAACCGACAACGCCTTGATTGCAGCGATCCTGGCCGGGCTGGTAACCGGCGGCCTTATGGCCTTGGGCGGTTATGAGTCGCCTGCCTATGATCCCAATGCGGGCCAGCGCCTGGTCAATGATTCAATGCAATTGGGCGCGGCGGTCGGGGCGATCTCCTATTCCAAGGAGCAGGAGCGCGAGGCCGATTTGCTGGGTGCCTATCTGATCGCGCGAGCGGGCTATGATCTCCGGGTTGCCGGGAATATCTATAAGGTCCTTGCCCAGATGAACAGCGGCCACACACGCTCGGGTTGGTTTGATTCTCATCCGGCGGGACCGGAGCGCATCGCCGCCTGGGAAAAGGCCATCATCGAGGTCGAGACGAACCCTTACAAATTGCCGAAAGAAGAATAGGCACCTCAATACATCGTCCGCCCAGCGCAGATGTTGATCTCTCTCTCAATCGTCATGGCCCGACTTGATCGGGCCATCCAGGTCTCAGCCCGCACCGTCCTCGCACCACGTTCCGCAGCCTTGCCACGGAGCGATGGATGGCCCGCTTGAAGCGGGCCATGACGAACTTGGTTGTGGTGTCGTCAACGCGTCGTTACTCAGAACATCGCGAATATGGGATAGAGCGGCAACAACGAGCGGCTAATACATCGTCCGCCCAGCGCAGATGTTGATCGCCTGGCCGGTGATGTAGCGCGCCGCCGGGCTCGCGAGATAGACCATCAATTCGGCGACGTCGGAGGGCGGCACGATCGCCTTCATGGCGTTGACGCGCATGCTTTCCTGATAGAGCTCATCGAAATTGCGGCCCGTCTGCGTGGCGATCTGCTCATGTAATTCGATCGCCATTTCGGTCGCGATCCAGCCCGCGCACACCGAATTGGCGTTGATGCCAAGCGGGCCGATCTCGGCAGCGAGGCAGCGCACGAAGCCGACCAAGCCCGCCTTCGAGGCGTTATAGGCCGAACGGCCGGGATCGGCCTGCTTCGCCGCGCTCGAGGCGTTAAACACCAGCGCGCCGCCCTGGTTTTGTTTGATCATGGTCGGCAGGAGGAATTTGGTGACGAGGAACGGCGCGCGCAGATTTGTATCCATCGTCCAATTCCAGGTCTCGAGCGTCATATCGATGGCGTTGACCTGGGCCGCGACGCCCGCGTTATTGACCACGATGTCGATGCCGCCAAGTTCCTTCAGCACTTGGCCGCATAGGCGTTCGATCTCATCGGGTTTCATCAGATCGCCGGTCACCGGCATGCCCGGTTTGCCGCGTTTTTTTAGGCCATCGAGGCAGTCTTTCAGTTTCGCCTCGCTTCGCGCGTGGACGCAAACCGTCGCGCCCTCGCGCGCCATGGCCTCGGCAACCGCGCGGCCAATACCGCGCGCGGCACCGGTCACGAAGGCCCGCTTGCCTTCGAGGCGCTTCGCTTTGGGTTCAACATCGGCAAGTTCGATAGCGGCGGGAAGCGGCATCGCGGGTCCTCGTTGTGGAATTAGTGTTTGTCAGTGGCGAATGTCATCGAGCGCCTGACGCGCGGAGCCCGCGAGCTTTTCGGCGATCTCATCGATTTGGGCGTGCGTCGCGATAAAAGGCGGCGCCACGATGGCATAATCGCCGCGCCGTCCATCCGCAATGCCGCCGCCCGGATAGATGATCAAGCCATTTTCGAGGCAACGCGCCCTGAGCTTGCGATGCAGCAGCGCCTCGGGCGCGAACGGCTCCTTGGTCTCGCGGTCGCGCACGAATTCGACGCCCCAAAAAAACCCTCGCCCGCGTATATCGCCCACTTCGGCAATCTGTCCGAGCGCCTCATCGAGCCGCGCCTTCAAATAATCGCCTTCGCGCGCGACCTTTTCGACCAAGGCATCGCGCTCCAACACCTCGATTACGGCAAGCGCCGCGGCGCAGGCCGCGGTATGGCCGGAATAGGTCCGCGCGGCCTCCAAATTGCCATGCGCGGCTCTGATCCGCTCGATCACTGGCTTCGCCAACAACACGGCACCGAGCGGCATATAACCGCCCGAAAGGCCCTTGGCGATCTGCATGATATCGGGCCACACGCCATCATGGCTGAGCGCGCGCCAGGTGCCGCAGCGTCCGACGCCGCACATCACCTCATCCGCGATCATCAGAACGCCATAGCGATCGCACACCGCGCGGATGGCTTTGGCATAGCCCTCGGGCGCGGGCGAGACGCCAAGCGAGCCACCAACCACGGGCTCGAAAATGAAGCCCGCGATCTTTTCGGGGCCATGGCTGAGGATCGCCTGTTCGAGCTCGCGCGCACAGAACGCTGGAATTTCCTCCGGCGTGATGCCGCTCGGCGGGCGATATTCATGGGCGGGAGAAACGAACACGCCTTCGGGGAGCGCATGGGCAAACAACCATCGCCGGCCCAAATTGCCCGAAACCGTCAAGGCCCCGATCGTCGCGCCATGCCATGAGAAACGGCGCGAAATAAATTTGGTGCGGCTCGGCTGGCCGTTCGCGACATGATATTGCAGCGCCGCCTTGAGCGAGGTCTCGGTCGCCTCGGAACCGCTCGATATGTAGAACACGCCACCGAAATGGCTTCCCATATGGCGCACCAAACGCTCGGAGAGCGCTTCGACCACCTCGGTCGAGAAATCCATGCTGAAGCCATATTCGAGCGTGTCGAATTGTTTGTGGATGGCGGCGCGCACGTCCTTATGGCCATGGCCGAGCGAGAAGAGGGCAGGGCCGCTCGAACCGTCGATATAGCGTTTGCCGGATTTGTCATAGAGATAGACACCCTCGCCGCGCACCACGGGCGGCAAAGGCGAGGCATCGGGCGTTTGATTGATCCAAGACGACATGGCGCTGTCCTCCGACCGTGCGGCGCCGCTAAAGCGGCAAAGACGCGGCAATGCCCGGCGTCGCCTCGCGAATATCGCGTTGCACCGCAAGGCGTGCCGCCTCGCCATCGGCGCGGCGAAGCGCCGCGATGATGGCCTCGTGCGGTGAAACCGTTTGCATGGCGAGGCCCTGATGGCGAAACAAATAATTCATCACCGGCCCGGCGCGGGTCCAAAGCTTCTCGATCAAATCGAGCAATAAGGGATTGCCGGCGGCCTGATAGACCGTCAGGTGAAAATCTTTGTTGAGCGCCAAATAGGCGTGCGGGTCATCGGCCAAAGCCGCCTTCGCCATGCCGGCCGTCAATTCATCGAGCCGATCGAGCTCATCGGGTGATAGCTGACCTGCCGTGCGTTCGGCGGCGAGGCCCTCGAGCGCGAGCCGCACATCGCAAACCGCCAAATAATCGCCGCGCCGCAAGAGCGGCAACGCGATCGTGCGGTTGGCGCGTGCCTCTAGCGCATGATCGCCGATCAGGCGATGCAGCGCCTCGCGCACCGGCATGGTGCTGGTGCCGAGTTTTTCAGCGAGGCCCCGGATGCTCACCACTTCGCCCGGCTCGAATACGCCCGCCATGAGCTGGGCGCGCAGCGTCGCATAGACGCGCCCATTGAGCGGCTCGCTATCGGCAACGCCAAACGCGGCGGACTGGGGGGTGCGAAGCGGCAGGATAGCCGCGACCGGGTCGGTCATGCGTATTCGACCAACTCGGTGATGAAATCTTCCGGCGCGCGGATATAGATCACCTTGGCCTTGCCGCCGCGCAATGAGAGTGGCGGCGCGAAGGTTTTGAAGCCGGCGGCGAGCACACGCTTATAGGCTTCCTCCACGTCGCTCACCTGAAACGCGACATGGGTGTAGCCGAGATCGCATTGCCGATTGGGGCCAAGCCTGCCCTCGGGCGTGTACCATTTGAAGAGCTCGATGTGATAGCCCTCGCGCTCCAGCATCATCCAATGGCAATCGACGCCCTCGGGCATGCCGACCGCATCGGCCAGACCCGCGTCATGACGATGATCGATGTCGCCGACCACGACGAAGCCGAGCACATCGCAATAAAACTTCTTGGCCGGTTCGAAATCTTTCACGCTGATCGCGGTGTGATGGGCCCGCTTGATCAGGCCGGTGACGAGGGCGTTGGTGTTTTGGACCATGGTTGAACTCCCGATCGATGGTCAGGCCGCGGCGCGGCCAAGGAGGGCGTGAAGGCCGGCGACCACATCGTCGACCCCGGCAAGGGCCGCTTTTTCGAGCACCTTGGAGACGACGGGGGCGGCCTGAGCCCCGCTCACGCGCAATATTTCGTGGTCGAGCCAGTCGAACAACTTCTCCTGCGCCTCTTGCACGATGCGGGCACCGAGCGAGGGGCCGCGCGAGGTCTGTTCGACCACGATCAGCCGATTGGTTTTCTTGACGCTGGCCTCGATGGTTGCCCAATCGAGGTTCAACGGGTCGAGCGTGCGCAAATCGATCACCTCGGCATCAATGCCGGATTTTTCCGCGGCTTCGACGCTGATCGGCACCATATTGGCGCAGGTCACGATGGTGCAAGCGGTGCCGGGGCGCGCGATCCGCGCTTTGCCGAAGGGCACGCAGAAATCGAGATCGCCATCGGGAATGAGCCCGAGCGTTTGATAGAGCGTCTGGCACTCGATAAAGACCACCGGGTCGTCGCATTGCACAGCGGAATTGAATAGGCCGATATAATCGAAGGGCGTAGTGGGCGCGACGACGCGCCAGCCCGGATAGAGCGCGAAGAGCCCGCTCGGGTCCATCGAATGTTGCGATCCATAGCCATGGCCGCCCGCGACGCGCACGCGTACGATCACCGGCGTCTTATGCACGCCGCCGAACATATGGCGCATCTTGGAGATCTGGTTGAACAGTTGATCGGCCGCGACCAGCACGAAATCGGCGTACATGAATTCGACCACCGGTCGCATGCCATTGACCGCGGCGCCGAGCGCGAGGCCCGAAAAGCCGTTCTCGCAAATCGGGGTGCCGATCAGCCGATCGGGGAAGGCCTCGAGAATGCCCTTGGTCGCGCCGACCGTGCCGCCCTTCAAGCGATGCACGTCTTCACCCAACACGATCACGCTCGGATCGCGCTCCATGGCGTGCAATTGGGCCATCGGAATAGCCTCGATGAATTTGATTTCCCGCGCAGCCTTGGGGTCGATGTCCTTGACCTCTAAGAAGCGTTTGCCCTTGAGCTCGGAGAGATCGCCCCGAATGCCGACATCGGCCTCTTTCGGGTTGGGCCACAAGGTTGGCCGAACGCGCAGGAGGTTGCTGCCCGGCTCGGTTTCGGTCAGCCGGCCCGAGGCCGCATCGACCGATGCCTTGACGCGCGCCTGCATCTTGCCGAGCGTCGCCTTGTCGATAATGCCAAGCTTCACCAGCATGTCGGGAAACAGCTTGAGCGGATCGCGCTCGACCCAATTCTGCTCCTCATCCTTTTCGCGATAGCCGAACGCGCTGCCTTTCATCGGGCCGTGCTGATGGAAAAACCGATAGGTCTTGGCCTCGACCACGACCGGGCCACCCTTGGAATTGATCTGCTCGCGCGCCCATTGCATGGCCTTCCGCACGCTCATGGTGTTCTGGCCATCGACCTCGACGGACGGGATGGCGAGGCCGAGCCCGCGCGCGGAGAGTCTCACCTCGCGCGTCGTCTCGCGCACATGGGTCGAGACGCCATAGAGATTGTTTTCGATAAAAAAGACGATCGGCAGATCATAGAGCGCGGCCATATTCATGGCTTCGTAGACCGAACCTTGCGCGGTGGCGCCATCGCCAAAAAACGTGACCGCGATATTGCCGGTCTTCTTGAATTTCTCGGCCATCGCATAGCCGGCGGCTTGCGGTGGATTGCCGCCGACGATCGCGTTGGTGCCAAGCACGCCGGCCTCATCCCACCGCATGTGCATCGAGCCGCCGCGCCCGCCGCAATAGCCGGGCGCCAAGCCCATGATCTCCGCCATCGAGCGATAGACCACATCGTCCATCTCGGGCGTGAAGGATGCGCTCCGCGAATCGCGACCCTTGGGCGCGACATGGTCGAGAAACTTGGCGAGGAATTGATGATGCGCCCGGTGCGTGGCGTTGATCTTATCGCCGCTCGTCAACACCGACATGGTGCCGACCGCGCCGCCCTCCTGGCCGATGCTCGAATGCGCCGGACCATGCACACAGCCGGCCTTGGACAGGTCCAGAATACGTTCCTCGAACTGGCGGATGACCAGGAGTTTCTCCAGCATGTGCGAAAGCACCAGCGGATCTTCGGCTTGCCAATCCGCCTCCGTGGCCTCAATGCGAATCCAAGGCGTATCCATGGTGAGGGGGGTCAGTGTTGGCACGGTCCGGCCTCCAGGGCATAAGCTCTAGCGTGTGATCACAGTTTGTGCTCTTGGTATAACAAATCGAATTGGGCACCGATAGAGCGCGCCGCAAGGGTTGCGGGCTCGAGGCGGGCGCCTACCAGCCCAGGATTCAGCCAGCAGCAGCCCAGAGCCCCCATGATCTATGACGAGCCACGTTTCCTGCCGGGCGGCGACAAGTTCATCGAAATGGAACTTGGCGATGAGATGAGCTTTGATTGCAATTTCCTGGTCCATTCGGTCGCCGCGCTGATCCGCCAGGCCAAGATCAAGGGCATTGTCGAGCTGGTGCCCGAGCTCTCCACCATCATGATTTCCTATGATGGCGACCAGATCAGCTTTGCCGATGTGGTGCGGGAGGTTGGCGCGTTGCGCCGCTCGATCGGTTCGCTCGAGGATCAGGAGCTCGATAGCCGGTTGATCTATTTTCCGGTGCTCTATGTCGATCCCTGGACGCGCGCCTGTTATGACGATTACTGCGCCAAGATCGCCAAGAAGGAATGGGACCCCGAGCTCTTGGTCAGGGTCAACAATCTGGCGAACCTCCAACAACTCATTCGGGTTCATTCGGGTTGCGAATATTGGGTCGCGGCGCTCGGCTTCTGGCCGGGCCTCGCGTCCCACATGCCGCTCGATCCGCGTTGCGTGCTGACCGCGCCGAAATACAACCCACCCCGCACCTGGACGCCGAAACAGGCGATCGGCGTCGGTGGCGGCCTCTGCGCGATCTACCCCGATCAAACGCCGGGCGGTTATCAGATATTCGCGCGTACGCCGGCGCCGATTTGGGAACCGACGCAGACCCTGCCGGCGTTCAAGGAAAGCCTCGCGCTGTTCCGCCCGGGCGATCGTGTGCGCTTCGTGCCGATTGATCGCGAGGAATATGATTATGTCGAGCGCAAGGTGACCGAAGGCACCTACCAACACGTGGTGTCGGACTTTCAAAAATTTTCGATCAAGCGCTATCACGCCTGGCTCGCGACCATCGATCCGAAAGAACGGTTTTGACGAGGGGCAGGCCATGATCACCGTCATCAAGCCCGGTCTCGAAACCAGCGTGCAGGATTGGCCCGGCCGGATCGGCTATTGGGAGCAGGGCTTCCCACCCTCGGGGCCTTTCGACTCCTGGTCGTTTCGGTTGGCCAATCTCTTGGTGGGCAATCAATCGGGCGAGGCGGGTCTCGAATGCCAGTTCATGGGCCCGACGCTCCGCTTCGAACGCGCGGCGATCATCGCGGTCACCGGCGCCGAGATGAACCCGACGCTCGATGGCGCGCCGCTTGATCTGTGGGCGAGCCACGCGGTGAAGGCCGGGCAAATATTGGCGCTCGGCCCCGCGCGCAAAGGCGCGCGCGGCTATATCGCCGTCGCCGGCGGGATCGACGTGCCGCCGGTTCTGGGCTCGCGCTCGACCTTTCACATGGCGGGCATTGGCGGCATTGAAGGTCATGCCATCAAAGCGGGGCAGACCCTGCCGGTTGGCGATGGCGAGGGCTTGCCGGGTCGTCGCGTGAAGCCCGCCGCCCGCACGACGATCGGCGAAAGTCGCACTTGGAAAATCGAAGCGGTGCGTGGCCCGAACGATGATTGGGTCGATGAAGCGGCGCATCAACGCTTTGTCAGCGTCGATTGGAAACTGCAAGCGCGCAGCAACCGCACCGGCTATCGGCTCGATGGCCCGGAATGGACCTTCACGCCACGCGCGACCAACAAGCGACCCGAACATGGCGAGCACCCCTCGAACGTGCTCGACCATGGCTATCCGGTTGGCACGGTTAATCTGTGCGGCCAAACGCCGATCATTCTGGTGGTCGATGCACCCTCGACGGGGGGCTTCATCAACCCCTATACCGTACCCTCGGCGGCGTTTTGGAAACTGGCCCAAGCGAAGCCCAATGATATTTTTCAGTTCAACGTCGTGACCGTCGATCAGGCGCATGAATTGCGCCGTGCCATTGACCGTCTGTGCACGCCCGCCAGTCTCGAATGATTTATGCCGAGCCGATCATCGCGCCGGGCGGTGACCGCTTCGTCGTGGTCTATTTTGGCGATGACGCAGCGATCGAACTCAACTTCCTGGCGCTCGGGCTCAAGGCCGCGTTGGCCGAGGCGGGCTTGAAGGGGGTCGTCGACACCAACCCCTGCTATAATTCGTTGGTCATCGAATACGATCCCGATGCGCTCGATTATGACGATCTGCGCCGCGAATTGAACGCGCTGGTCGCCGCGCTTGGGCCGGTTGACACGCTCGAACTATCGAGCCGGCTCGCCTATTTGCCGGCGATGTATCTCGACCCCTGGACCAAGGAAGCGATCGAAGATTATTGCAAGCGGGTCAAACCGCGCGAATTCGACCCGGCCTTCGTCGCGCGGCTCAATGGGCTGAGCGACGTCAAACAGCTCGTGCGGGTGCATTCAGGCACCGAGCATTGGGTGATTTCGGTCTGCTCGCTGCCTGGCCTGCCGCTGCTCCGGCCGCTCGACCCGCGCTGCCTGTTGACCTCGCCGAAATACGATCCGCCGCGCTTGTGGACGCCGCCCAATGCGATTTGCACCGGCGGCATGTCGACCTCGATCCATACGCTCCGCGTACCGGGGGGCTACAACTTGATTGGTCGCACGCCGGTGCCGATGTGGCAGGCAACGCAAGCCATGCCGATTTTCAAGGATAGTGTGGTGCTGTTGCGCGCGGCCGATCGGGTCAAATTCGTGCCGATCGATCTCGATGAATATCAGT
>CAMDNF010000023.1:0-31817 GCA_945902735.1 Rhizobium sp. Q54
ACCCGGCCCTCCCCAATTCGTCATGGCCGGGCCTCGACCCGGCCATCCAGGGGCTGCGACAGCGCTGTTTCGTTAGGAAGACTGGATGCGCGGGTCAAGCCCGCGCATGACGAAAAAGGGGATGTTACATCCAGACGAGCTAAACCGGACAGCCGTGGGTCAAGCCCGGCGATGACGACCAACATATATCGCGCGTTTTGGTCGGTCGATTAGCCCATGGCTGGCGCGGAAATCGACGCGTTGATCCAGTGCCTGGCGCGCCTGCCGGGCCTCGGGCCGCGCTCGGCGCGGCGTGCGGCGCTCGTTTTGTTGAAGCGGCGCGATGCGCTGTTGGACCCGCTGCGTCGCGCGCTCGAAGCGGCGGCGAACGCGGTTTCGCCCTGCCCCACTTGCGGCAATCTCGATTCGGTTAGTCCATGCGCGATTTGCGCCGATCGCACGCGCGATGCCTCGATCATTTGCGTGGTCGAGGATGTCGCCGATTTGTGGGCGCTGGAACGCACCCACAGTTTCAAGGGGCGCTACCATGTGCTTGGGGGCCTGCTTTCCGCACTCGATGGGATTGGCCCGGAAGATTTGGCCATCAACGCGCTGGTCATGCGCGCCAAGGAGCCGGCGGTGAAGGAGATCATTCTTGCAACGAGCGCGACGGTCGAGGGCCAAACGACCGCGCATTATTTGACCGATCGTCTGGCCGATTTGCCGCTCACGGTCAGCCGGCTCGCGCACGGCGTGCCGGTTGGCGGCGAACTCGATTATTTGGACGACGGCACGTTATCGGCCGCGCTCAAGGCCCGCCGCCCGCTTTGATCTTGGGCGGATCACTAACCGCGGCCAGTACCGGCGCGACGATTTCATCTTCAAGCTGCACATGCTCGATCTTCTCGCCGCGACTGGCGATGCGCGCGGTTGAAATGCGGAGTTGGCGCAAATCCTCGCGCGTTTGATCGAAATGGCGTTCGAGATTGGCGGCGCGTTGGTCGAGCCGAACGACATCCTCAAGCAGGGCATGGACTTCTTTTTGAATGAGCCCCGCTTGCTCGCGCATGCGCACGTCTTTCAAAATCGCGCGCACGGTGTTCAAGGTTGCCCAAAGCGTGGTTGGCGACACGATAAAAACGCGGCTGCGGTATGAGTCTTCCATCACGTCGGGAAAGTTCGCATGGAGCTCGGCATAAACCGCTTCGCTGGGCAGGAACATGAGCGCCGATTCGGCGGTTTCGCCCGGCAAGATGTAGCGGCCCGCGATGTCTTTAATGTGGGTGAGCACCGATTGGCGAAAGGCGCGCGCGGCAAGCTGCCGGCTGGCGTCATCGGTCGCGGCGCGGATGGCGTGATAGCCTTCGAGGGGAAATTTGGCGTCGATCGCCATCGACCCGGGCGGGTTTGGCAAATCGAGCAAACAATCCGCCCGCTTGCCGTTCGAGAGCTGTGCCTGAAAGCGATAGGCCGAGGGTGGCAGCACCTGGCTTACCAAATTCTCGAGCTGGATTTCGCCAAACGCGCCGCGCGCCTGTTTGTTCGACAAAATATCCTGCAGGCTGACCACCTGGCTCGACAACTGAACGATATTGGCCTGGGCCTGATCGATGGTGGCGAGCCGCTCTTGCAGCCTTGCCATGGTTTCCAGCGTTTCCTTGGTCGATTTCTCGAGCCCGTCGCCGACGCGCTTGGAGACCTCGGTCAGGCGCTCCTCGAGCGTGCGGGCAAGCACGCGCTCTTGCTGCATCAAGCGGTCGGCAAGCGCGAGTTGGCCGGAGGTTTGCGCCTCGGCGATGGCTTTGAGGCGGGCCTCGCCCTCGGCCTCCTTGGCGCGCATCTGCTCGCCGAGCCGGATCATTTCGGCGGCGAGTTGCGATGACCGACCGGTCGATCGGATACCGAGGAGCGCCACGACACCGACCGCGACTAAGGCGATCAAGCCAAGGAGAATCGGGAGGAGCGAGTCCATGGCCGGCATCTGAGCGCGGGAAGGCCGCGCTGTCAAAGCACCCCAGGCTTGGCTTGACGGAGGCCGGTTCGCGGCCTACCTAGACGGTCGCAAGTTTTTGGGATTTCGTGAGTTTCTGCCGCCATGGCGCGTCGCCCCGTTATCATCGCCCCGGATCGTCGGCTTAAGGTTCGCTCAAGCCCGGTCGCAACCGTTGACGACGAAATCCGCGCGTTGCTCGATGACATGCTGGAAACCATGTATGCCGAAGACGGCATCGGTCTGGCCGCGATCCAAATTGGCGTGCCGAAACGGCTGGTGGTGGCCGATGTGCGCCTCAAGGACGAACCGCCCGCCCCGATCAAGCTGATCAACCCCGAATTGCTGTGGCAATCGGACAATATGTTGGTCCATGAGGAGGGTTGTCTGTCGCTGCCCGACCAATTCGCCGAGGTTGAGCGGCCAGCCAAAGCGCGGATCCGCTATCTGGACGAGAACGGCGCGCCCCAGGAGCGGGAATTCGAAAACGTGCCGGCGATTTGCCTCCAGCATGAGATCGACCATTTGGAGGGGATCCTTTTCGTCGACCATATCTCGGCGGTGCGGCGTAGCATCATCTTGCGCAAGCTCGTAAAGATTAAGCGCGTCGAGGCGGCCAACGCCTGAGACGGGGCGGTAAGTCACCGTGGCTCGGGAGCCAGAAATCAACACCACGCGCCTTCGACTTATATATATGGGAACGCCTGACTATGCGGTGCCCGCGCTCGATGCGCTGGTCGCGGCGGGGCATGAACTGGTGTGCGTTTATAGCCAACCACCCCGCCCATCAGGCCGTGGCCGGCGGCTCGAACCATCGCCCGTCGAGTCACGCGCGCGCGCGCTCGGGCTTGAGGTTCGCACGCCGCGCACGCTGAAATCGCCCGAGGAGAGTGCCGCCTTTGCCGCGCTCGGCGCCGATGCCGCGGTGGTGGTGGCCTATGGCTTGATCCTGCCGCGCGCGATTTTGGCCGCGCCAAGGCTTGGGTGCCTCAACGCCCATGCCTCGCTTTTGCCTCGATGGCGCGGCGCGGCGCCCATCGAACGCGCCATCATGGCGGGCGACCATGAAACCGGGATCGCCATTATGCAAATGGCGGAAGGGCTCGATACCGGGCCGATCTTGCTCGAGCGGCGGGTGCCGATCGCGCCCGATGCGACCGGCGGGAAGCTCCGCGAACAATTGGCGCTGCTCTCCGCCGAACTTCTGCTTGAGGCGCTGAACGGATTGCTTGAGGGCACGATGTCACCACGCCCGCAGCAAGAGACCGCCGCGAGCTATGCCGCGAAACTGGATCCGGCCGATGAGCACATCGATTGGCGGCGCCCGGCGATCGAACTCGACCGCCTGGTGCGTGCGCTCAACCCGCGCCCCGGTGCGCACTTCGTCTATCGCGGCGAGCGGATCAAGGTTTTGGCGGTTGAATTGGGCGCGCGGCGTGACCGCGCGACGCCCGGCACGGTGCTGGATGATGGGCTCATGATCGCGTGCGCCGATGGCAGCACGTTGCGACCGACCCTCTTGCAGCGCGCCGGCCGCAACATCATGGCGGTCGATGCGTTGTTGCGTGGTTATCCGATTTCGAAGGGCGAGGTACTGGAATGCCCCGCTATCGTTTGATCGTGGAATATGACGGCGCTGGGTTTTCCGGTTGGCAGCGTCAATCGAATGGCGCGTCGATCCAAGCAACGCTTGAAGACGCGGTGTTCGGTTTTTCCGGTGAGCGCGTACGCATTTTTGGCGCGGGGCGAACCGATGCCGGTGTGCATGCCGCCGGCCAATGCGCCCATTTCGACCTCGACCGCGACATGGAACCGGCAAAACTTCGCGAGGCGCTGAACGCCCATGTTCGGCCGCACGCGATTGCGGTGTTGGAGGCCAGCAAGGCTGCCGAAGATTTTGACGCTCGGCGTCAGGCACGGCTGCGGCTCTATCGCTACCGCATCATCAACCGCGCCGCGCCGCTTGCGCTAGAGCGCGATCGTGCCTGGCATGTTCGACCCGCGCTCAACCTCGAGGCGATGCAAGAAGGCGCTCAGCATTTGATCGGCCGCCATGATTTTTCGACCTTCCGCGCCGCCGAATGTCAGGCCAAATCGCCGATCAAGACGCTCGATCGGCTGGAACTCAGGCGGAGCGGCGATGAAATTCAGATTGAGGCTGAAGCACGCTCATTCCTCCACAACCAGGTGCGCGCCATGGTCGGCACGCTGGCCTTGGTCGGGCGCGGGCGATGGTCATCCGCCCATGTTTTAGCCGCGCGCGAGGCACGCGATCGCACCAAGGGCGGGCCGAACGCCCCGCCGCACGGGCTCTGTTTGATGGCGGTGCGTTATTAAACGAAGAGGCCGGCGTGTGGTTTCCCACACGCCGGCCATCGAACGATCGCTAGAGTCTGTCAGTCGCCGCTAGGGCTACTTCCGCTTCTTCGCCCGCTTCTTGGCTTTCTTTTTGCCTGCGGGAGGCTTCTTGGCCGACGACTTCTTCTTTGCCGCCGCTGCCATGACAGTCGCTGTGATAGACCGCAATTCGCTCATCGTACCCTCGAGTCCGTTGTTGTTGACGCCGAATGCGAACGCCAGCCGACCGCGTACGAAGCCAGGTAGGCACCTAGTGCCACCTCGCTTCGGCCCGGCTGCTGGACCTGCCCGGCCTTCTCATGCTTGACCTTCAGGGTGGCGTCTTTCTTGTTCGACGGTGTCGAGCGTTTATTAGTCCCGATGATCTTGCGTACGTCGTGCTGCCGCCAAGAGCTGAACTCAGCTCTTGGCATCGCATTGAGGCCATCGTGAAATCGGGTGACGTCACGAGGGAGGCGATGCGACTTCGGCAAGCGTGATGTGACGATGGTGGAGCGCGGCGTGTCATTGTGGATGAACCCCCATAGACCATCCACGACAGTGAACGCGTGCGCATCGATCGTCTTGATCGTTGCTGACCACACGTGCTGCTCCATCCTTGCCTCCAGGTTCGACATTGTCCGCGCCGAGATATTGATCAACTTTAGCGTCGGACGCAATAGATAGTATGCACATCGGTGTGTGATTGTGTTAGGCGCGTTTGACTCTGTGCCTTGCGCACTCCATCATCATCGTGCGTCTGCAGATTATTCAACCCATACGAACGACATGTTCGATCTGGCATAGAGGACATCATGAAAAAACTGGCTGTGCTACTCACCGCGGTCGCGCTTAGCACCACATCAATCACGGCGCTACACGCTGCCGACACGCGCTATTCCGAATAGACGGGGTCGCAAACCGTTAACAACGCAAGCGAGTTGGTTGATCGCCTGACCAAGCTGATCGACACCGCGGAGCGCCAACGCGCGGCTGATCCGCGCTTTTTGGATGACTTGCGCGATGCGCTCAACGCCTACGCCCAATCGCAGGTGCCGCTCTTCATCAAAGACAATTTCAGCGATGGCGATATTGCGAAAAACCCTGCCTGGACGATCGCGTCGGGCAAGTTTCGGCTGGAAAAGAACGGCGGCCTCAGGAGCATTGTGCGGGCGTCGGGCAATACGCAATCGGGCAAGCAAGACGCGGCGAGCGCCATTCTCGACACCATATTGGGATCCGGCAAGAAAGGCGGTGGCGGTGGCGGCGGCGGCACTTTGGTGAGCGCGCAACGCGCCGAAGTGTTTACGCCGGCGAAAATCACCAACGCATTTAGTGTTCTGGGCACCGTGTTGGTGCGCAGCCCGGCGTCGGACTTCGAATGGGTGGTCTATCAAGGCGCCGACCGCTCAAGCGGTTATCGCCTCAACTACACGACCGATGACACGTCGACCGCCGTATTCGAGCTTTCGCGCTTCAACCGCAAAGGCAGCTCGGTGATCGATAGCGGCGAGCCGCCCGTCTCCATGGAGGATGGCGGGGCCCATAAGATCGAATGGAAGCGGGGCGCGGGCGGCGCGATGACGGTCGCCATCGATGGCGAGGCGTTTCTCTCGATCACCGACCAAGGCATCAAGACGGGCTTCGACGGCCTTGTTATGGCCAACAATGATGGCGATGTGCTATTCCGCGACATCGAGGTGCGCGGGGTTCGTTAACAGATTTTTGCCTGACCGTCTAAGCAGGGCGGCCTGATCTCCGACTCGGGAAGATGAGGCCGCCCTATCGATTCAGCCCTTGCGGCCTTTCAGCACGCCCGATTCTTCGATGGTTCGCGCGCACGCCTCCTCGCCATGCGGCGCCATCAGATGCACGCCGGCAACGCCTTGAACCTCACGCAGCTCTTGAATGAGCTCGACACAGATGGTGCGGCCCTCCTTCGCCTGGTCGGTGGCGCCGTCGAGGCGGGTAATCAGCGCCTCGGGAATATGTACGCCAAATAGATTCTCGTTCATCCAGCGCGCCGATTTGGCTGAGCGGAGCGGGCCGATGCCGATCAGAAACGGCGCCTTGTCGCGCATGCCGAGCTCGTCGAGCCGCGCCATATAGCGGCGTAACATGGCCAAATCGAAACAGAATTGGGTTTGAATAAAGTCGGCACCGGCCCCGAGCTTGGCGCGAATATCGCCGGCCTCGAAGCCGGGCTTGGGCTCCGATGGCGCCGCGGCGCCCCCTATAAGAAGGTGTGGCGACGCCTCAAGCTTGCGGCCTGACGGCAATTCACCCTCGTCGCGCATGCGCTTGACGATCGCCATGAAGTCGCCCGACTTAAGATCGAAGACCGGTTTGGCATCGGGTTGATCGCCTTTGTCGATCGCATCGCCCGTCAGACAAAGGATGTTTTTGACGCCAAGCGCGGCGGCGCCCAACACATCGGCTTCAAGCGCGAGGCGGTTGCGATCGCGCATGGTGAATTGCAAGACAGGATCGATCCCCGCTTGCACCAAAATCGCAGCCGTGGCGAGCGGCGACAGGTGCGCGCGGGCGCCCGCGCCATCGAGGACGTTCACCGCATCGGCTAAACCCTTCAAGCAGCCGGCGCGGCGCAACACGGCGTCGGGATCGGCCGAATCCGGCGGGTTGGTTTCGGCGGTGACCGCAAACCAGCCGGCCTTCAAGGCTTTTTCAAGCTGCCCCACGGGCTGGGCCAGGCCGCCCGATTTTGTTTCATTCATTTGATCCGCCTCGCTTTTTCCGTTTCGTTATCGTTGTCACTTTGAGTCGCCTGGCCGTTCCAGACCTTCTACTATGGACCGCTCCGGCCGCCGACCAGCCGCCGCAAGGGAATAGACACGTGGCCAAGACCAGCAACAAAAAATTGCCATTCCGCTTCTACGACAATCGCGAAAAATACCTGATGTTCGTGACGACCTGCAGCGAGAAGTGGGAGGTCGCGGCGCGAATCAGTCAGGAATTGCCGCTCCTTGTGCCCAAGCCGCCGGCACTTCGCCTGTTCGATGCGGGCATGGGCGATGGCACAGTGCTGACGCGGGTGCTGCGCGCCGTGCACCAGCGTTTCCCGACGGTGCCAATCCTCGCGGTCGGCAAGGAAATCAGCCTCGAGGACGTGCGCCTGACGGTTGAAAAACTGCCCGACCGCTTTCACGAGCATCCGCAAATGGTGTTCGTCGCCACCAACATGTTTTATTCGGAGGCGCCGCAGCTCTACCCGCGCAGCCCCGAAGCCCAGGCCAAGATCAACTGGCATGTGTTTCCGCTCGAGGGCCATACGACCCACGATTTCGATCTCCAGATCCGCAAGATGCTCCAGCCAACCCTCGCCTCGGGCTGGCGCATCAAGACCAGCCCTAAGACCGGCAACCCGGTCTATGAGCGGCCTTCGGTTGTCGTGATGTACCGCAAGGACCACGAGTTCGTGCTCAACAACATCGTGCCGCGGGTCGGCCAGACGGAAGGGCTTTACGATCTTGTCCTCGCCTCGCAGCCTTATCAGGCGCGAATTCCGGCGGAAACCAAAGTGCGCAATGTGCTGGCACCCTTAGCGCGCGCCTTGGCCCCGAATGGCCGGATGATCGTGGTGCAATCGACCGGCGATGATCCGGGCATGGACATCATCCGCGCGATTTGGCCGAACGAAGCCCCGTTCGTCACGCCCAGGCGCGCACTGATCAATGAGATGCAAACCGTCCTTAAGAGCGAACGGCCGAAATTGCGGTTTTTGAATCACAGCGATAAGCGCGCGCTGTTCCGCTATAGCCTGCACACCATGCCGACCGAAGTGAGCGAGAGTATCGGCACTTCGACCCTGATGGCGGCTTGGAATGCAGCGGTTTATGTCGCGCAAATCGACGATGCCCGGCTTCTGCCGGTTTTGGAGCAGGGCGGCTATCTCGAGGCAACCAGCGAGGCCTTGCGTAAGCATGGCGGGCTGTGGTTTACCAACGAGGCCTTCGTCGTTGTGCGCGAAAATGAATAATAGCGTTCTCCCATCATCACTTTATGGCGCCAAAACCCGGCGGAGGAGTTGACGCGATGCCCTTTGTCAAACGCGATGCCAAAGGTTCGATTATTGCGGTGCATGATCGGCCGATCGACGGCGCAGCCGAAGAACTGCCGGCCGATCACCCTGAGGTCAAAGCCTTCCGAGGTGTCCTCGAAGAGGCGGCGGTGCTTCGTGAGGGGTTGTCCGGCACGGATTTTGAGGTCGCGCGGGTCATTGAAGACGTGGTCGATGCGCTTTTGCGCCGCGGGTTGCTTCAGCCGGACGACCTACCCTCGCCCGCGCTGATGAAGATCACGCAGCGACGCGAGATGCGCGGTCGATTACGGAGTCTGATCGATGTCAGCGAGAGCGAACACGACCGTTTGATCTGAACCTCGGCCTGGGCCGCGAGCGCCGTCAATGCAGCCGTCAATGCAATTGCGTGACAACCGGCTCGGGCGGCAGGTCGTTGGCGGGCCCGGCGTGGTGATGAACCATGCGCCAGCCCGCACTTTCGCGGACAAAGCCGTTGGTCGCGACGAGCACACCGCCATCAAGCACCTCATAGCAAATCACAAGGGCGGTATCGCCAAGCACATAGGCATGAGGCGCGTGGCAGCGTATGCGCGGGGCATCCGCGTTGCGCAAAATGGCTTCCCAGCTTTTCAAGACCGCCTGGCGGCCCTCGATGGCATTCCAGCCCGGATGGATGCAACAGATCGCGAGGCGCTCGGACCAGAGCGAGGTCATGGCCTGGACATCGCGCGCCAGGAACGCCGCATAAAACGAGTCATTGGCAAACAAGACCGCCGCTTCATCGTTCATGGCTCACCTCGATTGGGCGCGGCATTACGACTCGTCGCCCACCCATCATGCTACGCCAATTCGGCCGCAACATGGCAGGGCTGATCACAAGACTACTTAAACGACGTTGGCTTGTCGTCGCACTCAGCCTCGTCGCACTGCTCGCCTGCGCGGCTGGCGGGCTCAATCTCCGCTTCAGCAATGACACGGGCGTCTTTTTTGCCCCCCCGACGACCCAACGCTGAAGACTCTCCAGAGCTTCGAGCAGACGTTCGGTGCTGGCAAGAACGTGATGGTGGCCATTGCGCCAAGGGAACCCCCAAATCAGGGACTTGCGGCGTTCACACCCGAGGCCTTAGGCGCGGCAGCGCGCTTGGTTGAGGCCGCGCGCGCGATACCTGAAATAACACGCGTCGATTCGCCGACGAATTTTCTGATACCGCGTTTCGATGAGGGGCGCCTGATCGCGGAGCCCTTGATTGCCGATGCCACGAAACTTGACGTCGCTGGTGCCCTTGCGGCGGGCGAGGCGGCGCGGGCCGAGCCATTTTTGCGCGGCGTATTGGTGGCGGTCGATGGCAATGTCATCGCGGTCAATTTCAACGTCATGGCAAATGGCGATGAGGCCGTCGCAAACCTGGTTGAGAGAATTCGCGGTATCGTTGCCGAAACCGCATCGGCCTATCCGACGCTTCAATTCCATAGCACCGGTATTTTGATCGGCAGTCGCTCGTTCGCCGAAGCAACCGAACGCGACCTTGCCGAGCTGAGCCCGATCATGGTGGCCCTTGTCATTATTCTCATGATCGTGCTGCTCCGCTCATTTGTCGGCACAGCCGCGTCACTCGCGGTGGTTGGGTCATCAGTGATCGCCGCGATGGGCTTGGCGGGCTGGATGGGCTTTAGCCTAAACCCAGCCTCGGCCGCGGCGCCGACCATCATCCTGACGGTGTCGATCGGTGATAGCGTGCATATCGTCAGCGCGGTGCGCCGCGCAATGGGGCGCGGCCTCAACAAACACGCCGCGATCGTCGAGGCGCTGTCGGTCAATCTGCGGCCGGTGATTTTGACCAGCCTAACCACGGCCGCCGGCTTTTTGGCGATGAACACGACGCCGTCGCCGCCCATGCGCGATCTCGGCAATCTGACCGCGATCGGCGTGATGCTGGCGCTTTTGTTCTCGCTCACGCTGCTGCCGGCCTTACTGGCGATTTTGCCGCTCGCGCCGGCGCGGAATATCGAAAAGGAGGCGCTTTTGTTTCGGCGCCTCGGCGAATGGCTTGTGCGCCGCCGCCGCCTGGCTCTTGCCGCCGGCCTTATTCTCGCGGCTGGGTTTGCCCCCGGCGTTGGGGCAATCGCGTTCAACGACCAATTCACCAAATATTTCGATCAGCGCTATGAGTTTCGCCGGGCGACCGATTTCGTCGAGGCGCATCTGACTGGAACGGACGTTATTGAGCACGTGGTTTCCAATGGCGCGCCGTTCGGCGCGCTGAGTGACGAGCATTTGCATTGGCTGGCGCGCCTCGCCCATTGGTATCGAGCGCAGGCCGGCGTGCTGCATGTATCGAGCCTGGCCGATGTCGCCAGCCGTCTGAACCAAGCCGAAATCGGTGCTACCGCCAGCAATGACCACTACAAGCTCCCGATTGAGGAGGGTCATGCCCGGACGCTCCTCCTTGATTTTGCCAATGCGCTTCCGGCCGATGCGCCGCGAACGGGTTTGATCGATGCCATGGCATCTTCATCGCGGCTCAGCGTTGTCGTCGCGGGCATGCCCGCGCGAGAATTGCGCGAGCTCGCGGCGCGCGCCGAAACATGGTTCGCCGCCAATGCCCCGCCCGGCTTGACCGCGCCGGCCACCGGGCTAAGCCTGATGTACGCGCGCGTGTCGGGCGAGAACATCACCAATATGCTGACCAGCACGGGCGTTGCGCTTGGGTTGGTATCGTTGCTGCTGGTTTTGCTGTATCGAAGCGTGCGCTTCGGCTTGATTACGCTGCTGCCCAATTTAATTCCGGCGGTGATCGCGCTCGGGTTCTGGGGCTATACGGTCGGGCAGCTTGGCTTGGCAAGCTCGGCCGTGGTTGCCATGACGCTTGGCGTCGTGGTCGACAACTCGATCCACTATCTCAGCCGCTACCGACGCGCGCGAGAGGTGCTTGGCTTGGTGCCGACCGAGGCGGCCGTCTATGCCGTCGAATCGGTGGGCCCCGCGCTCGCAACGACAACGGTAGTCCTCGCCGCCGGCTTCGCGGTGCTTGCGACTTCAGGGTTCGAGGTCAATGCAAGCCTCGGCGCCTTGGCCGCGCTGATCATCGCCATTGCTTTCGCGGTTGATCTTCTGATCCTGCCGGCGCTCGCGATCCTGGTCGATCGCGGCGGTGGCAGGACAGCGGCTCAGCCGGCGGCGACCGAGAGCTTGACCGGCCGCTCGAGCAGCTGACGACCCTCAAGACGCCGGACGAATTCCTGGATGATCCGCCGGTAAAGCTCGTCCTTCAGCACGCGGTCTTCATAGCCGGTGTCGATGCTCGGGTTGTCATTGACCTCGATGACATGGAGGCCATCGGCGGTTTCCTTGATGTCGACGCCATAAAATCCGTCGCCGATCAAATTGGCCACACGTACGGCGAGCGACACCACGTTTCGTGGCGCGTCCTGTACCGCAAATGTAGTGGCGCCGCCCTCTTCGAAGCGTCCGTCATCGCCATGTTTCACGATCTGCCAGTGACCGCGCGACATCATGTATTGGCAAACATAAAGCGGCTCGCCGTGCAACACCCCAACCCGCCAATCGAATGCGGTATAGAGATATTGCTGCGCCAAGATAACGTCCGACTCCTTCAAGAGCAGGCCCGCGCGCTGCATCAATTGCGCCCGGTTCTCGACCTTGACCACGCCGCGCGAGAACGAGCCATCTGGAATCTTGAGCACGGCGGGATAGCCGATTTCGCGCTCAACCGATTCGACCGTACCACGGTCGATGATCAAGGTGCGCGGGGTTGGAATGCGATCGGCTTTGCACAATTCGGCCAGATAGACCTTGTTGCAGCAGCGCAAGATCGAGGTTGGGTCATCGATCACTGGCATGCCTTCGGACTCGGCCTTTCGGGCGAAGCGGAAGGTATGGTGATCGATCGCGGTGGTGGCACGAATAAAGAGCGCGTCATATTCGGCGAGCTCGGCGTAATCCTTACGCTCGATCAGCTCGACCTTGACGCCCATTTGCTCGCCGACGCGGATGAATTTTTGCAGCGTGCGGGGCGAGGATGGCGGCATCGCCTCGGCCGGATCGTGCAAGATGGCCAGCGTGTATTTGGGCACGACCGTGGTTTTCGGTAAGCGCCAGGACGCCCGGGTATAGTCGTCGAGCGCGGTGCGGAAGCGGTCTTGCTGCTCAAGGCTGAGCTCGCCAAACGACATGGGGCGGATACGCGCAACATGCCAGCGCCCTTCGGAGGAGACTTCGACGCGCAAAATCGGGCAGCGAAACCGATCAAACACGCGGCGCGCGAATTCGGAGAAGCGCTCATCATCGGGGCGGCCGAAATAGACGTCGAGCGCGAATCGACTGAGCGTCGGCGCGGCGATCTTTTTCATCCGCTGACGCAGCACATCATCGAGTTCAGGCAGCGCATGGCGGTAGATCGAGCGATCGCGCAGCTCCAAGAGCGTGCGCACCGAGGGGACAACCTTGAGCTTGCGGGCTTCGGCTAGGAGCGAGCAGTAATAGCCATAACCGAGATAGCTATAGTCCGCGCAGAGATTGATCACCTTGTCGCGCCGGGGCTGAAACTCCTCGGGCGTGGTGATGAAATCGCGATCGCGAATGACGGTCCAGTTTCGATAGGGCATCGGAAGCTGGATTTTTCGGTCAATGACGACGACGTGCATGGCACTCCACTACTGATGTTTGGCGCGCGGTCGTGAAAGCACGAGCGCCGCCCGCAGCCGCGCTTTGCCATAGCGCGACATGCGATTGAAGTCTTCATGAGGGATCGGCACGTTCATGCAATCGGTCACGGTTCTTTCGTCCTTCGTGCCGACATAAGGATCGTGTGCATAGATAAAGTGCTGATCAGCGCCGGTGATCGTGACCCAATGCGGGAGCTTATGCCGATCGAAGCGGTAATAGCTGATCAGCACGATCGGCACCTCGCCCCGGTCGAGCCGCCGACGAATGCCGACCACTTTGAGCGGCTTGGGTCGAATGCGTGCCGAGGTTTCCGCAAGTTGCGCCCGAAAATCCTGTTGGACGAGACGCATCACGGTCTTTTTTTCTTCACTCCTGACGCTGTCGAGAAAGAGATCGTTCGGGTTGCTGAGCCTGATCTCGACGTCAAACCCGCGATGAATGGCGGCAAGCCCGAGGCCGAACGGATCACTGCCGCCATGACCGGAGGTCATATAGATGCTGGTCGATTCGCGCCAGAGCCTAAGCTCGGTGCGCCGGTCCATCGGCGCGGTGGGGTCGAGCGCGGCCATGCCCATCATCAAGGCTGCCGCGCCGCAGGTGAATTCGAGCGTCTGGGCATAATAGGGAACCGAAGCGCGGCTCGGCGGCAGTTCATAGCGAAGCGGCTTCTCCATGCGGAGCGCGTCGACGTGGTCCTCGTAATAATCGGGCACGGTGTCGAATTCGCGGAACCCCGCGCGCTGATAGAAATGGATCGCCGTTTCATTGTCGGGGCGCACCTCAAGGCGAAGATGCGTGCAATTGGCGTCTTGCGCGGCCTCTTCGCACGCCGCGAGCAAAGCGCGACCGACGCCGTTTTTTCGGTTGGCGCGATCGACCGCGAACGAATAGAGGCGCGCCAACGGGGCTCCGGCGTGGAACAGCAACATGGCATAGCCGTCAATCTGGCCCTCGCTCTCATGGACCAGACAGCTGACCTTGCCCTTGGTTAACAAATAGTGGAAATTCCGCCGCGTCAGCCGGTCGCCCGGAAATGAGCTGTCCTCAATTCGGAGCAGGTCGGCGACATCGCTGAGGCGCGCGGGGCGAATCTTGGGCGCGATGGGCAGGGAACTCCTTAAGTCTTTTTTCCGACAGCGCGACTCGACCACGACCGCACCATTAAATAGCGCGTTGCGCGTCGCGCAAAAGAGGGTATCGGCAAAATCATGAGCGGATTACTAACTGGCCTGCGCGTGGTCGAGGGATCGGCCTTCGTCGCGGCGCCCTTGGGCGGCATGACGCTGGCCCAAATGGGTGCCGAGGTGATCCGTTTCGACCCGATCGGCGGGGGTGTCGACCATCGGCGCTGGCCGGTAACAACGGCGGGCGAGAGCCTTTATTGGGCCGGTCTCAACAAGGGAAAGCGCTCTTTTGCGGTTAATACCGCCGATCCCAGGGGGCGTGAGCTGATCGCCGCGCTGATTACCGCGCCGGGCGAGGGCGGTGGCCTCTATTTGACCAATTTGCCGCTCCGCGACGGCCTCGGCTATGACGCGCTCAAGGCGCGCCGCGCCGATCTGATCATGCTCTTGATCCAGGGCAACCCGGACGGGTCGACCGCGGTCGACTATACGGTCAATGCCGCGCTCGGCTTTCCGTTCGTGACCGGACCCGAAGGTACCGAAGGCCCGGTCAATAGCGTGATCCCGGCATGGGACTTTACCTGCGGCCTGCACGCCGCGATCGGGCTGCTCGCCGCCGAACGGCACCGCCGGCTCAGCGGCGAGGGTCAGTTGGTGAAACTCTCGCTGTTCAATGTGGGCGCGGCGCTGGCCGCGGCGCTCGGCTATACCGCCGAGGTCGAAATCAACCAGGCCGAGCGACCGCGGCTTGGCAATGCGATTTTCGGCACATTCGGCCAAGACTTCGGCACCAAGGACGGCAGGCGCGTGATGGTGGCGACCGTGACCGCGCGTCATGTCGAGGATCTGGCGCGCGCCGCCGGCGTGCTTGAGGGCTTGCGCGCGCTCGAGGCAAAGGACGGTCTCGATTTTCGCACCGACGCCGATCGCTATGCGGGGCGCGCGGCGTTGGTCGCTTTGCTGACGCCCTGGTTCGCGGCGCATACGCTGGATGAGGTGGGCGCCGCGCTCAACAAGGCCGGCATTCTATGGGGCCCCTATCAGAGTTTCGGCGAGATGGTGCGGCATGACCGACGCTTCACGCCGGCCGCTAATCCGATGATCTCGGAAATCGAACAGCCTAGCGTCGGGCGTTATCGCGTGCCGGGCTCGCCGCTTGAGTTTGGCGCGGCGCCACGCGCGACCCCGGGGCCGGCGCCGAGGCTCGGCCAAGATACCGATGCGATCCTCGCCGATGTGCTCGGCTTGAGCAGCGCCGAGATCGGCAAATTGCACGATCAAGGCGTTGTTGCGGGCGCGACCACCGCTTAGGGCGCGGCCCCCTCGACAATCACCATTTTGGTTCGCGCGGAACGCTCACGCATCGCCTTCAACGGCGCGTAGGCCGCCGATTCATGCCACGCCTTGGCGGCCTTGAGGTCAGGGAATTCCAGAACGATCAGCCGCTTCGGATGCCACCCGCCCTCGGCCGGCGTCAGCGCGCCGCCGCGTACCAAATAACGGCCGCCATGGGCCGCGACGGTAGGTGGAACGCCGGCGCGATATTGCTCGAACAGAGTCGGGTCGGTCACCTCGACCTCGGCGATGATATAGCCCTTCATGATTTCTCCCCCTGCTCTCGTGGTTTGAACCAGTGACGCGGGTAGCGTCGACCTGGAATCGCATTGTTGAAGACCAACGCGACAATAACCACGGCGGCCGCGCCAGACATGACCGGAAGGCCGATATAGCTCCAATCATGCGGCTGGAACGACGCCAAGACAGCGGTCGCACCGGCCGGCGCATGGAGCGCACGCTGTACTTGCATCAAGAGCACGGCAAGCGCGGTTGCCAGCGCGGCGGCGCCCCAGCCCGAGCCGAGCGCATGGCTGAGCGCGACGCCAAGCGTGACCGCGATCAAATTGCCGAGCAGCACATTGCGCGGTTGTGCCATCGGATTCTCCGGCACGGTGAAAACAAGTAAAGCGGAGGCCCCGAGCGGTGCGATCAAGAGCGGCGCATCCGCCAGACTGCCGATCAAGCCAAGGACGCCGACCGCGAGCCCAGCGCCGAACGTGCTGGCAAGCAAGCCGCCCAAGGGCAAGGATGATTCGGGCGCGATGGCGCGTCGCATTTGCTCAAGCCGGCCATACAGGGCGCGCGGCGGCCCGTTCCCCGGGTCACGATCGGTCATGTCAATCGCGCGGTATCCACGCCGAGGCGCGGGCCTCGGCATCGGCCTGTTCCGCCTTACTGATCTGGCCGGCGAATTCCTTCATGTAATGGCGCGCCAAAACGGGTTCCTGCGCCTCGGCCACCAGCAACCAAAACCACGCGTCTCCCAAATTGCGCTTGGTGCCTTCACCGCGCGCCAACATACGCCCGAGCAATAGTTGCCCCTTGGCAAAGCCTTGCTCGGCGGAGCGCTTGAGCAGGTCAAACGCCTTGTCGAGATCGCGCGGAACCTCTTCGCCAATGTAGTAGAGCGAGCCGAGCGCGAATTGCGCGCTCGCTTCGTCGCGACCAGCCGAGAGGCGAAATAGAGCGGCAGCCTTGTTGACATTCTTGGGCACACCGACGCCGAAATAATACATATAGCCGAGGTTCTTGAGCGCCCGAATGTTGCCCTTGTCGGCGGCTTCTTGAAACAACTGCGCGGCCCGCTTGGGGTCGGCGGCGACACCGCGGCCCTCGAGATAGAAATTGCCAAGATTGCGCATGGCGCGCGCATCGCCCTGTTTGGCCGCGGCCTCAAACCATATGACCGCCTGGGCGTCGTCCTGCTTGACGCCTTTGCCGAGCTCGTAATAGGTGCCGAGGGCGTGCTGCGCGCCGGCATGGCCTTGCTCGGCTGATTTTGCAAACCAGACGGCGGCTTGCTCGGGATCGATCGGAACGCCTTGGCCTTGGTTGTAAATCAAGCCGAGTTGGAATTGGGCATCCGCGTCGCCTTGTTCCGCGGCCGGATGGAGCACCTTCAATGTTTCGGCTTAGAGCGATTCGTCGGTCGCCGCCTTGGACGGTTTGTCAGCGGACCAAGAGGGCGATGCGAACAGCGCCACACCGAACGCGATAAGCACCGCCAGACGACGCAGAGGCAAACCAATATCGATCATCTTAATCACCCAATTCCCAATAAGGCCGGAAGCTCGGCCAGTGAACTTAATTCGGCGTCGGGCTTGGCCGGCAGGCGCTCGGCTTGCTGGCCGAAGCGATTGATCCACGCCACACGAAAGCCGAAATGCGCGGCACCGGCGGCATCCCACGCGTTCGCCGATTGAAAGCTGATGCGCCGCGCGGGAAGGCCCAGACGATCGACCGCCAGCCGGTAAACCGAGCCATGCGGCTTATAGATACCGAGCGAATCGACCGAAAAAACACCATCCAAAAGCGCGTCGATCCCGGCATTGCGCACGGCGGCCTGTAACATAGCCGGTTCGCCATTGGAAAGGATCGCGCAGCGCATGCCGGCCGCCTTCAACGCCTTGAGCATGGCCGGCACTTCGGGATAGACGCCGAGCGTGAGATAGGCGCTCATCAGCCGATCCTTGAGCCCCGGCCGCTCAAGCCCAAGCGCGGCCAACGCATAGTCGAGCGCTTCGCCGGTGACTTGCCAAAAATCCGCATAGGCGCCCATCAAGCTTCGCAACCAGGTGTATTCGAGCTGCTTGGTACGCCAAAGCGCGGAGAGCTGATCGGCCTTGTCGCCGAGCTCGGCCCGATGTTTTGCCGCCGCGCTATGCAGATCGAACAAGGTGCCATAGGCGTCGAAAACGCAGGCGCCGATATCGGCAAAGCGCGATTGGGTCATGGGGGCCTGCTCCTTCGAACTGGTCAATGCTACCAAGCGACGTGCCCTGCTAGAACCGGATTCAGCGCCGCAAAATAAGCCAGCGACGGCCCTCGATCACCTGCCAGGCAATCAGACCGGGCACGCCAAGGCCGATCTCGCGCACGCGCTTGATCAAGGAGAGCGCCAGTGAGACGCCGGTTGGCAGGCCGATCACCGCGCCAAGCAGCACATAACCGCCCTCCTGCACGCCAAGCGACGCGGGCACGAGAAAGGCGGCCGAGCGCACGGCCTGACCAAGCGCTTCAATCATCATGGCATCGAGCAAACTGACGTCATGCCCCATGAAGTGAAGCGCGAGCCAAACCTCGCCCGTGCCGAGAACCCATGAGGCGAACTGCCACGCCATGGTTCGAAAAATCGCGCCGCGCCGCTTATAGACGGCGAGCACCGCGCCATCGAGCTCGGCCGCGCCGCCGACCAGCGTCAACCAATCCTTGCCGCGCGCGAGCGTTTTGAAAAAGCGTCCGATGAAACCGAACAAGCCAATGCGCTGCGCGAGATAAAACAACGAGACGCCGCCTAAAATGATTCCCGCGCCGATCGCGGCGCGGCTCGTTGCGTCATTGCCCTCGCCATATTGCGACACAAGAATGATCAGACCAATGATGGCGAACAGGCCCTGCGTGAAGACACCGACCGTTAGATTGGCGACGACATAGGCCCCAGCGGCTACGCCGGGAATGCCGCTCATCACCATCAGGCGCGTGCGAACGAATTCTCCGCCGATTTGGGCCACCGGCAACAACGTGTTGATCGATTCGCCAATCCAATAAAGACCGGCGACGCGCCAGAACGGGATGCGATGCTCGGGCCTGATCAGCGAACGAATGCCGAGCGCATCGATCACGAGCGGCACGAGATGAAATAGGGTGACGACGGCAATGCCCCATCCCGCCGAGGCGATCGCGGCGCCGATCGCACCGGCATCCTCGAAGGCGATCAACCCGGCCATCAGACCGAAGCCGAGCAGAAGGAACAACAACGTCCAGGCGCGCGCCATGCCGCGGCCGCGTCGCGCCGTTTCTGGGGCAGCTGGCGGCGGCGGCGGGTCGTTCGGCTCTTGTGGAGGCTGGTTCACACTCGGTCAGCGGAGCCGCGTTGGGCGGCGCCTCTACGCGATGTTACGCGTTTGGCGGGGCAAGAGCAATCAACAGGGAGGGCGTTGCCGCCTTCAATCGACCGCGATCATTTGGCCGCTTGGCTTCAGCGTAAAGCGATGGCCGCGCCATGAAATACCCTGGCCCACAAAGCAGCTCAACCTGACCGCGAAAATGATCATATCGCGATAGGGCACCAACCAAGGCCGATAGGGCACGCCCTTGCCAAAGCGCAGGCGGGCGGCGCTGTGTTGGACAAGCCGAAGCACGACGGCGGCCAAAAACATCATGCAGGCCTCGGCCGATAGCGCACTCACGACCAAGGCCAAAAGCGAAAGCGGCAGCGCGTCGGTCAACAGGGTCAGCGGATAGGAGAGCGGCCGCACGGTGCGAAGCGTGCGCGCCCAACGCAATTCATGCCGGAACAGCGCGCGCAGATCGGTTTCGCACACCACATTGTCAATCAGCGTTGGTGCGATGGCGACGCGAAAGCCGGCGCGATTGACCAATTGGCCGAGCATATAATCATCGGCGATGTGATCCTTCAGCGCGTCCAGCCCGCCGATTTTGTTCAACACCTCGCGACGCACCGCCATGGTTTGCCCAAAACAGGGTTGCAGCCGGCCAAGCGTCGTGGCGAGCAGCACGGAGGGCATGTACCAATCGTTCAAATAAATCGCGCCGAGCGCGGAGGCCCGTCCGTCACCCGCCACGCCGCGATAAAGGCAGGTGACGGCGCCGACCGCCTTGTCCTCGAACGCGGCCGCGATGGCGCGCAGATAATCGGGGCCCACTCTGGTATCGCTGTCGGCCATGACGATCAGATCGTGGCGCGCGGCCCGCATCGCATTGGCGAGGTTTGAGACCTTGTAATTGCGCCCAATCACCCGACTATCGATCACAACCGAAAGATCGCGCTTGGGCAGTTCCTCGATCAGGCGGCGAATCACCGCAAGCGCGGGGTCAGCGGCGTCGCGCACACCGAACACGATTTGGAAGGAGGGGTAATCCTGGAGGCAATAAGACCGTAGATTCTCATAAAGGTGCGGCTCCGCGCCGCAGACCGGCTTCAAAATCGTGATGGCTGGCGACGCGCGCAGGCGCGGCACGCTCGGGCGGCGCGTCAGGAACATGACCGCCGACATGAGCGCGATGTAAAAGAGCCCCGCGGCGGCGATGCCCAGCAGCACAGCGGTGGCGATTTGATGGTCGGTCATGGGATACCACCCGTTACATCCGCGCCCAGCAAGCGCGGCGAGGGCTTCAAGAGATTGATCATCCCGCCTGCAAGATTCCAGGGTCGTGACAGAGAGGTGAAAGCCGCCAACCCGGTTCGTTCATTCAACCGCAATGTCCCGCGCCGGGGCTTGAGCAGGGCGCGAGCCTAGGTTAAGCCTTGTTATGAAACTCGCAGAAAACCCACAAAACGCAAGGGGGAGATTGATTCACATGGCAGGTCTTAAAGGGAAGGTTGCGCTCATCACGGGCGGCGGCAGCGGGATGGGCTTGGCCAGCGCCGAGCTTTTCATCAAGGAAGGCGTCAAGGTTGCCATCGTCGATTTGAAAGACGAGAAGAGCCTCGCCAAGGTCGTGAAGCGGTTGACGACGTTGGGCAAAAAGGGCCAAGCCTGCTGCTACCGCGCCGATATTGGTGACGAGGCCCAGGTGCGCGCGGCCTTTGCCGCTGTGCGAAAGGCGCTTGGCCCGGTCGATATTCTGGTTAACGCGGCCGGGATCGACACCACGAGCGAGGTCGCCTCGATGACGACCGCGCTTTGGGACCAGATGATCCGCGTCAATTTGCGCGGCACGTTCCTTTGCACGCGCGAAGCGCTCAAGGACATGAAAAAGAAAAAATGGGGCCGCGTGATCAATTTCGCCTCGCAGCTCGCGCACAAGGGCGCGCCCGAAATGGCGCACTACGTGGCCAGCAAAGCCGGCGTGATCGGCTTTACCCGCTCGCTCGCCTATGAGGTGATTCGGGACGGCATCACGGTGAATGCGATCTGCCCCGGCCCGATCGACACGCCGCTTTTGCGCCAAATTCCGAAGCATTGGCTCGCGCGGAAGAAGAAGGAACTTCCGATCGGTCGCTTCGGCCGGGTCGAAGAAGTTGCGCCCACAGTTTTGATGCTGGCCTCGGACCCCGGCGGTTCCTATTACGTCGGCGCGACGCTCAATATGAATGGCGGCGATGTGATGGTCTAAAGGCTCGGCCATGGCCGACAAACCGGAAGAGAGGCCCGAGCCGCATGGCTCTCATGCGCCGTTTGGCTCGGTCACTCTTCCGGTTGGCGCGGTGTTGGCGGCGGCGGCGCGGGTTGAGATGCGGTCCCAATTGGGCGGAAGGAGAGGTTCGGTGTTCAGAGAGTTTCGCGAGTTCATATCGCGCGGCAATGTCGTTGATTTGGCGGTCGGCATCATCATCGGTGCCGCCTTCACGAGCGTGGTTGGCTCCTTGGTCAACGACATCATCATGCCGCCGATCGGGCTTGCGCTTGCCGGCATCGATTTTGCCAATCTGTTCGTCACTTTATCCGAGGGCAGCTACGCCTCGCTCGAAGACGCGCAGAAGGCGGGCGCAGCGACGTGGAATTACGGCAAGTCCATCAACACGATCATTCATTTCATGATCGTGGCGTTCGTGATTTTCATGGTGGTGAAGCAGATCAACCGGTTTCGCGGCAAGAAAGACGCCGCGCCGGCCGCGCCGGCCGCGCCGCCCAAGAGCGAAGTGCTGCTCGAAGAGATCCGTGATTTGCTAAAGAAAGGCTGATCGATGCAAGAGACGCGCCGCATGAATGAGGCACGCCTGATCGCCGCGATGAGCCAGGAGAAAATGGTGCCGCCTGCGTGATTTGAACACGCGACCCCCGCATTACGAATGCGGTGCTCTACCAACTGAGCTAAGGCGGCCCCGGGCCGTATTATAATCGGTTTAACGCGGGCACGGCACCCGTAACAACGCGAATTGGGGGGACGCTAATCGCCAAAGGTCACGGCGTCAACGCGGCGCGGCGCCCCACGGCACCACCTTAGAACCCATCGGTGAAGGCTTGGTAAAGCCGCCTTCAGGCATCGGGGCGGCGCGGCTCTTGCGCCTCCGCCACGGCCGGGCCGCGCACCGCCGCGTCAAAACCGATCGACGATGGGCGCACGTTGGTGGAGAGCTCAGGGCGCGTTGGCTCGGCCCTTGGTTCACGCGCTTCGCGCCAGTCGATCGTGTCGAGCGCGCCGCACACCGGGCAGACCATCGACCAGGTCTCGCTATAGGCGAAACAGGCCGCGCAATTCCACCCGGGATCGGCCGGAGCGCTCGCGGCCGCTTCGAGATGGCGTCGCGCGGCCTGAGCATCGCGCCGCTCTTCATCTTCGAGCCGCGCGCACAGGCGATGCACCGAGACGCTTGGTTGCGAGGCGGCGAGCGCCTCGAGCTCTTGGCGGGCGCGGCCCCAGAGCTTGGCATCAAGCGCGGCTTCCGCGATCAGCCGTCGGCTACCGGGATGATCGGGATTGAGCGCGGCAAGCCGCTCAAGGCGGGCGAAGCGCTCAAGCGGTTTGGTCGGTGGCGAGGCGGCCAAATAAAGCCGGCCCAAAACGGGGTGCGGCTTATGGCGGAAGCCGGCTTCGACCGCGCGCGTGGCGCGACCGCGTTTGCCAAGCGCAAGAGCCGCCTCGGCCGCCAGAATCGCGGCAGGCAAAAAGGTGGGGTCGGCGCCGAGCGCGCGTTCGGCTTGCTTGAGCGCCTGGCGCGAATCACCGCGCGCACGCGCCGCCATGGCCTCTTGATAAAGCAAGCCCGCGCCACGGCGGGCCGCCGCATCGGGTTGGATGGCGCCGTGCCGGCGGGCACGCTCGATCAAGGCGCGCGCGCCGTCCTGATCGCCGACGCGGCTACGCAATTCAAGCAACGCGCTGAGCAACCACGGCGTATCGGGCCGCAGACGAAACGCGCGTTCGGCCAGCTCATGGGCTTGGGCGATGTCGCCCGTTTTGCTCGCCTGCACGATCAAACCGCGAAGGCCGAGGAACTCGGTTTCACGCCGCTCCAGCATGGCATGGAAATATTCGCGCGCGACCTCGTCGCGGCCTTCGAGCTGTGCGGCCTGGGCTGAAAGAAGAAGTGTGAGCGGCGGATCGCCGAGCAGTGCATTGGCGCGCCGCGCCAGGCGGCGGGCACCCGGCGCATCGCCGGCGGCGGCGGCAACCAGGCCTTGCGTCAGCGATTCATAGCCCAATCGTTCGCGGTGTAGCGCGCGGGCGCGCCGCAGCGCCCGCGGGCCACGAAACAACCAACGCACGGTCAACACCAAGAAGGCCACAGAGGCCGCAAGCGCGGCGACACCACCGACCAGCGCGGCCGGCGAAAGCTCAACCAGATAATCGCCCCATTGGATTTCAACGCGGCCCGGTTGATCGGCGATCAACATGCCGATCACCGCCAGGCCTGCGACGATGACGAAAAAAACAATGAGGCGAAGGATCATTGCGTTGTGTTAGCCGTGGCCGGCACCACACGCGCGGCGATCAACCCGGCGACATAGCGGTCGAGGGCACGTACCGCCTCATCGAGCGCGGCGCGGCGCTTGAGTTCTTCGTTGAAGGCGTTAAGCGCCTCGCCCCCCTTCAAACTTTCGAGCGCTTCAAGCGCCGCCTTGCCATTCGATTCGGCCAGAGCGCGCTCGGCACGCACCAGGCGTTCATCCAGACTGCCGGGCGCGAGCTCGCCGCTGGTTTTTCGAATCGTCACGATGCTACTCAGTCGCGCGATGGTTTGATCAACCCACCCAGCGTCCGCATCAGGTTTGGCGGAAGCATGCACCACCTCACGCGCCAGAGTGGGAAAGCGCGCGCGCAACGCCTCGTAATTCAAGGCGCGATGATCGGCGAATTGGTTGATGACGCCGAGCGGCGCGGCGATCGGGGCCGCATCGGGCAACAGCGCTTGCAGATCGGCAATCTCGTGCGCAAGCGCGGCGCCCTCGCGCGATGCGGCCCATAGAGCGGCCTTCGCGGTCGCCAGCGCCATCAGCCGAACATCATCGGCCGTGCGACGTTCAACCGCCATGAGACGCTGCATCATCTCGATGGTCTTGGTGTGGGTGTCCTGCAGCACAGCGCCGAACCGTGCGACTTCGGCGGCGGCGGCCTCGGCGGCGGCAAGGCGTTTTTCCAGATTGGCCAGATGCGTACTGAGCTCGACATCGCGCGCCATCGACGCGGCATCGCCCTCGCTTGGTGGGCGCCGATCGATCGCGTCCAGCCGAGCGGCAAACTCGGTCAATTGTTGGGCGATGGCGACGTCGGCGGGCGCCGCCGATACAGGCCGCGCGCCGGCTTGCTCAAGCGCTTCGAGGCGGGCGCGCAACGCATCAAGTTCAACTTGGTTCGGTGCCGGGCCCTCCGCGGTCGCAACCGGGGCTGGCGCTGGGGGCGGTGCTGCCTCGAGCGGGACCTCGGGCGCAGCCGCCTGTTCGACGCTTGGCGCCGGTGAGTCGCGCAAGCCTTTGATATCCGGCCACGCCAGATAGAGCGCGACGCCGATCATCGCAAGCAGCGCGAGCGCGAGGAGCCGTGTCAAAGCGCCGCGACGGCGCTCAGGCGCGGCGCTTGGCGGATTTGAGGGTGACGGCAATTCGTTCTCCGCCATGGGTTTGTCGTCCATCAATCCTCGCTCGCGAGAATGCCGGCGAGGGCTTCGATCAGTGCGGTCTGCTCAGGGCGTGCCGCGACAACCACCTGCCGCCACTTTAGCGCACCGGCGGCTTGCGCCACGGCCTCACTTAAGCACACCGCGACGACGCCCGATGTAGCCTCTGCACAACCGGCCTGGGTGGCCAGGGTAACAAAGGTCGCGGCCGTGCGTGGAGAGAAAAGCAAAATGGCGTCGAGCCGCCCTTCGAGAAGCGAGGTGACGATCCGCGATGGCAAGGCATAGGTGGGGGCGGCCTCATAGAGCACCACGCGCTCAACCGAAAAGCCCTTGGCGTCAAGCATGGCCTGGAGATCGCGCGCGACAACACTACCGGCCGCGTGAACCAATCGCCCTGCGTGCGGATCGCAGCGCGCGGCGACGAGTGCTGCCAGCGCCACGACATCGCCGCCGGCGGCTTCGACCTTGGTGAAGCCGAGTGCGCGCATTGCCTTGGCACTCGCCTCGCCGACCGCGAAGACCGGCACGTCGCGATCATTCTTCAGGGCGGCGGCGAGCGCGCGGGCGCCATTGGCCGAGGTGATCAGAAACGCTTGTACACCGGCGGTCGCGATCACAGGCGCCGGCGTGATGAATTTAACGTCGAGCAAAGGCGCGAGCAGCGCCTCGAACCCGAGCGAATCGAGCGCGGCGACCAGACGCACCGAGTCCGCGGCAGGACGCGTGATGAGGACACACGGGCGGCTCATGAGCGCCACGCGAAAAAACCGGGCCCGGCCTCGGCCTTGAGCGCCTCACCAAGCTCATGGCCAAGGCGCGCGGCATCGGCCAAGGGCGCGTGGCGTTCGGCACGATGACAGGCCCGGCCATCTGGCGTTGCGAGCAGCGCGCGAAGACGCAATTGGTTGCCATCGATCTCGGCCAACGCGGCAATTGGCGTGCGGCAATCACCTTCGAGCGCAGCCAGCAAAGCGCGCTCGGCCGTGATGCGGATCAGGCTCTCTTTGTGGTTGATCGGGGCAAGCAGCGCGGCGACGCGCCGATCATCGAGGCGTCGCTCAATGCCGATGGCGCCTTGGGCGACGGCGGGGAGCATGGCTTCCAGTTCGAGCACAGCGGCAACATGGTGGAGGGCGTCGAGCCGTTTCAAGCCCGCGAGCGCGAGCAATGTGGCGTCGGCCACACCGTCGCGCACTTTGCGCACGCGGGTTTCGACATTGCCGCGCAGCATCACCATGGTGAAATCGGGCCGCGCGCGCAGAAGTTGCGCCTGACGGCGCAGCGAGGCGGTGCCGATACGTGCGCCGCGCGGCAAATCAGCGAGGCTTTTGACGCCGGTGGCGATCAACGCGTCGCGCGGATCCTCGCGCGGCAGAACGCAATCAATGACAAGGCCTGCGGGTAGCGCGGTTGGTACGTCTTTCATCGAATGGACCGCGAGATCGATGCGACGCTCGATCAACGCCTCTTCGATCTCCTTGGTGAAGAGGCCTTTGCCGCCGATCTCGGCCAGCGGCCGATCGGTCATGGCATCGCCTGTGGTGCGGATGACCTCGATGGCGATGGCACCCGGCGCCGCAAGATCGGGGTGGGCGGCGATCAGCCGGTTGCGCACCTCATGGGCCTGGGCCAGCGCGAGCGGACTGCCCCGCGTGCCGATGCAGAGATGCGGCGCCGTGGTCATGCGAGGACGGTCGGGCGAATCACATCGAAGATATAGCGTGTTTTGCCATCCACGCGTAAGTTCCCCGCGCCATGATCGTACTCGGCATTGAATCAAGTTGCGATGAGACCGCCGCCGCGCTGGTGACCGACCGGCGCGAGGTGCTGGCCGACCTTGTGCTGTCGCAGCTCAAGGACCATGAGCCCTTTGGCGGCGTGGTGCCCGAGATCGCGGCGCGCCGGCATATCGACCATTTGGACGGGCTGATCGCCCGCGCGCTGAAAGAGGCCGGCATCGGCTTTGACCGGCTCGATGGCGTGGCGGCGACCGCCGGGCCCGGGCTGATCGGCGCAGTGATGGTGGGGTTGATGACCGGCAAGGCGATCGCGGCGGTGTGTCGCGTGCCGCTGATCGCGGTCAATCATTTGGAGGGTCATGCGCTTTCGGCGCGCCTGATCGCCGATATCGCGTTTCCCTATTTGCTGTTGCTCGTTTCGGGCGGGCATTGCCAACTTCTGGTGGTCGAGGGGGTGGGGCAATTCCGCCGGCTCGGCACCACGATCGACGATGCGGCGGGCGAGGCCTTCGACAAGGCGGCGAAGCTGCTCGGTTTAGGCTATCCCGGCGGGCCGGCGATCGAGCGCGCGGCACGCCAGGGCGATGCGCGCCGCTTCGCGCTGCCGCGCCCCTTGCATGGCCGGGCGGGCTGCGACTTTTCCTTCGCCGGGCTCAAAACCGCCGTGCTGTATTTGGCCCAGAGCCTGCCAGAGCCGCTATCGGCGCGGGATCAAGCCGATGTGGCGGCGTCGTTTCAGGCGGCGGTGGCCGACGTGATGACCGACCGGACGATCAATGCGATTCGGATGTTCAAGGCGGCCGCGCCGCAGGGCTCGACGCTCGTGGTCGCAGGTGGCGTCGCCGCCAACACCCTCTTGCGGGAGCGGCTCAAAACACTGGCCGAGGCGAATGGATTGAGCCTGCTCGCGCCCCCACTTCGGCTTTGTACCGACAATGCCGCCATGATTGCGTGGACCGGCGTCGAGCGCCTGAGCCTTGGTCTGGTCGATGGGCTCGATGCCAGCCCGCGCGCGCGCTGGCCGCTCGACCCCACGGCGGAACCCGCGCCCGGCGCCGGCCGCGTCGGGCGGCTCGGGCGGAAGGCGTAGTCGGCGGCGGCGCCCACTTGCGGCTTGACCCTTGACGCGGCGAAGAATAATTAACCAAAAGGTTAATTATCGCCGGGCTGAAGGGAGGATGGTCATGCCCAAGCACGCCGTCGTTTCAGAGGAAAAATGGCTTGCCGCGCGGCGCGAGCACTTGGCGGCCGAGAAGGAATTCACCCGCGCGCGGGATCGCTTGAGCGAGGCGCGCCGCGCGCTGCCCTGGGTCAAGGTCGGCAAGGCCTATAGCTTCGATGGGCCGGAGGGAAAGATTAATCTCGCCTATCTCTTCGAGGGGCGCAGCCAACTCATCGTCTATCACTTCATGTTCGCGCCAGATTGGAACGAGGGCTGCAAGAGCTGCTCATTCTGGATGGACAATTTTGACGGTGTGACTAGCCACCTCAATCAGCGCGATGTGAGCCTGGTTGCTGTGTCGCGCGCGCCGCTCGAGAAGCTCGATGCGTTCAAGCGGCGCATGGGTTGGAATTTCAACTGGGTATCGTCGGGCGACAGCGATTTCAATTATGACTTTCGCGTTTCGTTTACCGACGCCGAAAAAGCCAAGAACGAGATCGCCTATAATTATGGCATGCGGCCCTATTTCTCATCCGATGGGCCGGGCCTTAGTGTGTTTCACAAGGATGAGACGGGCGCCCTCTTCCACACTTATTCGTGTTATTCACGCGGCCTCGACATGCTGAACACAGCCTATAATCTGCTCGATCTTGTGCCCAAGGGACGCAATGAAGGTGGCCTACCCTATGGGATGGCCTGGGTGAAATTGCACGACAAATATGACCTCTAATACCAAGCCTCGACAAGCTTGCATCATCGCGTTCCGCGAGCGCGTTGCACTCGACGAGGCTTGGCCGGCGCGACCGCACCGCGCCGCATCAGCGGCGTAAGCCAAGCGCGCGGGACGCGCGCGCCCGGCGCTTGAGGGCGTCTCGAAGGTCGGCTTTCGATCATCGAGACATGGTCTAATTTCGATAGCTTTCGATCGTTGCCTTGAGCGCGCCATCGAGCGGCGTGAAGCGGAAATCGGGCAGGAGCCGTTTCAGTTTGTCGCCGTTCAAAAGCACGGTCGTGTCGTAGAGATAGGCCAGTTCGGCGAAT
Source organism: Rhizobium sp. Q54 (assembly GCA_945902735.1). Lineage (GTDB taxonomy): Bacteria > Pseudomonadota > Alphaproteobacteria > UBA828 > UBA828 > SHWC01. The sequence continues at coordinate 28,681 of CAMDNF010000023.1, forward strand.
TCGCGGATCACCGGATTGAACAGCCCGATCAAGCGCACCATCCTCCACGGCATGATCCGAACCTTGAGGCCAGGATGGCCCGCGACGCACGCGACCTCGGCCAAAAATTCGCGCTCGGCCAGGCGCGTGGCGGGCGTGACGTTGACCACCTCGAAGGGCGGCAATGCATCGCCAAGCGCGAGCAGATCGAGCGCGGCGCGCGCGTGATCCGGCAAGAACACGCGCTCGTGCATGATCTCAAGTCTGCCGAAGGTGTTGATCGTCTTGCCGCGCGCGGCGTTGCCATAGATCCGATCGACCACGCCATTGCGCAGGCTCGGGCCAAAAAAATCGTCGGCGCGAACCACCAACACGCGAATCAAGGGCTTGTCGCCCGCCGGCCGCGTTGCATCGCGCAAAAATCCCTCGATGCGCGCACGGAACACGCCTTTGCGCGCGGATGGCCGGTGTTGCGCGGCTTCATCGAATGGCCCACCGGGCCCAAGCGAATAGACATTGCCCGGAAATAGGATCGTGCCCCCGGCTTCTTGCGCGGCCTTGATGACGTTTTGCGTCGCCGTCTGCATGAAGGGGACCCATTGGTGATAGGGATAATTCACCCCATGCACGATCAGGCCGCAGCCCTCGGCTGCCCTGGTAAGCGCCGGCAAATCCTGGACATCGCCATTGACGATCTCGACATTGGGCCCATTAAAGCGGGCCTTGAGTCGCGCGGTGGAGCGGACAAAGAGGCGCACGCGCCAGCCGCGCGCGATCAATTCCTGGGCCATCGCGCCGCCAAAGCCCCCGCTCGCGCCGAGCACTAGAGCGGGCTTCGAATGAAGATCGCTACTCATTTTGATCGTCTTCCTGTTGGCCGGTGTTCTCCGCTAGTTTAGCGAGCCGCGAGTAGCGCGGCGAGGCGGAAGCAGGTTCATGACGCAAATCGGCATTATCGGCGGCGGCGCGTGGGGCAGCGCACTCGCGCTTGTCGCCGAGCGCGCGGGTCAAGATGCGCTTCTCTGGGCGCGGGAAGCCGACGTGGTCGAGGCGATCAATGTAGGCCACGAGAATCCGCGTTTCTTGCCAGGCGTGCGGCTCGATGCGGCGATTAAAGCGACGACGGCGTTGGACGAGCTCGTTTCAACGTGTGCGCTGATCGCGCTGGTCGCCCCGGCGCAGCATGTTCGGAGCATTGCCGGACAACTTGCTGCGCTGGGCCAAACGCCGCCGCTCTTGATCTGCGCCAAAGGAATCGAGCAGACGAGCGGGCTCTTGATGAGCGAGGTGCTGGCGGAGGTTTTGCCGCGCGTGCCGCTTGCGGTGTTGTCGGGCCCGACCTTCGCGCGTGAGGTGGCCGAAGCAAAACCAACGGCGGTAACGATTGCTGCATCCGATCGGGCGTTGGCCGAGCGCATGGCGGCGGGCTTTGGCGGGCGGACGTTTAGGCCCTATGTGTCGGACGATCCGATCGGCGCGCAAATCGGCGGCGCGATCAAGAACGTGCTGGCGATCGCCTCGGGCATCGCGATCGGTCGCGGCCTGGGCGAGAACGCACGCGCCGCCTTGATCACGCGCGGCTTCGCCGAGCTGACACGGCTCGCGTTGAAAAAGGGCGCGCGGATGGAAACCTTGGCCGGGCTCTCGGGCCTTGGCGATTTGATTTTGACCTGCACCTCTGATCAATCGCGGAATTACACAGTGGGCCGGGCACTTGGCGGCGGCACCACGCTCGCCGCGCATTTATCGAGCCGCGAGAGCGTGGCCGAGGGCGTAACCAGCGCACCGGCGGTGGTGGCCCTCGGAAAAGCACTCGGCGTCGATTTGCCGATCTGCACGGCGGTCGATGCCGTGTTGCATCGGGGTGCCGCGATCGACAGCGCGATCGGCGCGCTGCTCGACCGCCCGTTCAAGGCCGAGGCGTGAGGGCTGGCCGCCTATTATCGTGTTGGCTAAAGTGCTGGGAGATTCAAAATCGCGAGGAAACGATGCTCTTCGTCATCCGCAATATCGACAAAGCGAATTCGGGCGCACTGCGGGCCGCCAACCGGCCGGCGCACCTCGCCTATTTGGATGAGATCGCGCCGGTGTTGAAGCTGGCCGGGCCGTTTCTCGCCGATGATAACGAGACCATGATCGGCTCGCTGTGGATCGTCGAGGCGGCGGACAAAGCGGCGGCGTTCAAGCTTGCCGCCGGCGATCCCTATGCCAGAGCCGGGCTGTTCGAGAGCCAAACGGCAACCCCCTTTCGTCGCGCGCGCGGCGTCGAGCTCGGATAAGCGATATGACCTATTGGCTATTCAAGACCGAGCCCGACGTTTATTCGTGGGCCGATCAGGTGAAAAAGAAAATCGAGCCGTGGACCGGCGTGCGCAACGCCCAGGCGCGCAATTTCATGCGCGCGATGAAGGTGGGCGAACACGGATTTTTCTATCACACGGGCGATGAACGGCAGGTGGTTGGCATTGTCGAAGTCGCGCGCGTGTTCTATCCCGATCCGGTGGAGCCGGCTGGGCCATGGGGCCAGGTCGATGTGCGGACCGTGAAACCCTTGGCGATGCCGGTGACGCTCGCTCAGATCAAGGCCGAGCCGAAACTCGCCGAGCTTCTGCTCGTGCGCCATTCGCGCCTCTCGGTCATGCCGATCGATGACGCGGCGTGGAAGCTGATTTGCAAAATGGGCGGGCTTTAGCCGGCGATGGCTGACCCGATCGTGCTGTGCCGTATCGATGAAATTCCAGAGGGCGGCGCCAAAGGGTTCGTGATCGGCACGGGCGCGGCGCGGCGCGATTTGTTCGGCGTCAGGCAAGGCGCGCAGGTCTTTATCTACGAGAATTCATGTCCGCACACGGGCGGGCCGCTCGATTGGCAGCCCGATGTGTTTCTCGATGTCGAGAAGGCGCATATTCAATGCGCCACGCACGGCGCCCTCTTTCGCATCGGGGATGGCTTTTGCATCCACGGCCCGTGCCTGGGTAAGCATTTGACCGCGCTGCCCGCGCGGATCGAGGCCGGACAAATTTGGCTCGAGGCCTGACGCCCCGCCGCCCGTCTTGCCTCGGCCGGCCGGTCCTCCGATAATCCGTGCTCCGTTGAAGAGGCGTAAAGCCCGCAGCCACCAGGAGCGTTGAACCATCATGTCGAGCGAATTGATTCCG
>CAMDNF010000024.1:0-31091 GCA_945902735.1 Rhizobium sp. Q54
CCCTCGAGCCCCTCCCGCAACCTCCAACTGCAGCACTTTCCAGACCCCGCCCAGCGCCCTCGCCAGCGCCACGGCCACCCGCGTCGTCATCGCAACGCTCGCCGCTCCAGTACGAAAATCAGTGATCGTCGTGAATAGGACGGGCTAGACGCCGCCTCAAACCACGCCGGCCTTTTTGAGCGCCTCGATTTCGCCATCTGCCAAGCCAAGCCATTCATTGAGCACTTCCTTGGTGTGCTCGCCCAAAAGCGGCGCGGCGTTTCGGTATTGCACGGGCGTGCCCGACATTTTGATCGGGCTCGCCACGCTCGGCACCGGGAAGCCGAGACTGTGCATCACCTCGACCACCATCTCGCGCGCCTTGACCTGAGGATCGGCGAACACGCGATCGAGCGTATTGATTGGCCCGGCGGGAACGCCAACGGCATCAAGCGGCACGATCCACTCATCCATGGTGCGCCTACGGGTGATGGCCTCGAGCATCGGCTCGAGAATGGTGCGGTTGGCGACGCGGTCGCGATTGGTCAGGAAGCGCGGGTCATCGGCAATCTCGGGCCGCCCGGCGACCTCAAGAAACTTTCTAAACTGCCCCTCATTGCCAATGCCAAGCACGATAAAGCCATCGCTGGCCGGATAGGTGCCATAGGGCACGATGTTCGGATGCGCATTGCCAACGCGCTCGGGGATCACACCACCGATCAAATAATTCGCCGATTGATTGGCAAGCCAGGCAACTTGGCAATCCATCAGGCACATATCCAAGTGTTGGCCCTTGCCGGTCAGCCCACGGCTTAAGAGGGCCGCCAGCACGGCGACCGTCGAATACATGCCGGTCATCAGATCGGCGACCGCGACGCCGGCCTTTTGCGGCCCACCGCCCGGCCGATCGTCGCGCTCGCCGGTGAGCGACATGAAGCCGCCCATCGCCTCGACGATCAGGTCATAACCGGCATGATCGGCATAGGGCCCGGTCTGGCCATAGCCGGTGATCGAGCAATAGACGAGACGCGGATTGAGCGGTTGCAAGGTTTCATAGTCGAGACCGAATTTATTGAGACTCCCGGCCTTGTAATTCTCCAGCAACACATCGGCCTCGGCGGCCAAACGTCGCACCAGGGCCTGGCCCTCTTCGCGCGTAAAATCAACCGTGATCGAGCGTTTGCCCCGATTGGTCGAGAGGTAATAAGCCGCCTCACGCGTTTCACTGCCATCGGGACGCTTCAGGAATGGCGGGCCCCAGGTGCGCGTATCATCGCCCACGCCAGGGCGCTCGACCTTGACCACATCGGCGCCGAGATCGGCAAAAATCTGCCCGCTCCAAGGCCCCGCCAGAACGCGGCTCAAATCGAGCACACGCAAATGGGCCAGGGCGCCCACGCGCGGACTCAGGCTCGACGTTTCCGGCATTCACGCCTCCAAGGACCAGAACAAAAGCTCGCGACCATAACGAAGACAAGGATCGCTTTGAAGTGATCCTTAACCAACCTTGTTTCAGAATGGCCTGAGAGCGCGACCGGCGGCCGGGGTGACACGCCGTTTCCCTTGAACTGACTTGCAGTTGTCAGGGGCCAGGGCTAAGGATTGGACGCGCTAGCGGTCAGGAGGCTTGAGAGATCACGCCGTGATGACGCCCTTGGAGAGCTGCCACGCCCTCGTCCTGAATGCCGATTATCGGCCGCTGAGCTATTACCCGCTCTCGCTTTGGCCTTGGCAGGACGCGCTCAAGGCCGCGTTCATGGACCGCGTCGACATCGTCTCCGAATATGACCGCGTGGTGCGCTCCCCCAGCATCGAAGTTCGCCTGCCGAGCGTGGTCGCGCTGCGCCAATATGTGCCGCTCTCACGCCGCCCGGCGTTTACGCGGTTCAATGTCTTCTTGCGCGATCGGTTCAGTTGCCAATATTGCGGCACCAATCGCTCGGTCGAGGATTTGACCTTCGATCATGTCGTGCCGCGCTCGCGCGGCGGCCGCACGGTGTGGACCAACGTGATTGCCGCCTGCACGACCTGCAATCTTACGAAAGCCGATAAGCTACCGCGCGAATGCGGCCTCTATCCGCGTCAGGCGCCCTTCCCCCCCACCACGCATCAATTGCACGAAGCCGGACGCGCCTTTCCTCCGCGCTATTTGCACGAGAGCTGGCGCGACTATCTCTATTGGGATTCCGAACTGGAACCGGCTTAAACCCGCTCGGATAGCCAGATCGCGAGCCTTGTGCCGGCCTTGATCGCCCGCGTCAGGGGCTGATAGCCAGGCGCCAATTCGGCTTCATGAGCGATCGCGGTGTCGCGATGTTGCGCCTCATCGGCGCCAAAGCGTTCGAGTTTGGCGCGCAAGGGCGCTTCATCATGGCCAAGCTGATCGGCTTGGCGCGCATAATGACCCTCGATCACCTCTTCGACCGCGACCGTGCAGGCCATCGCCGCGCGTTCACCCAAGAGCGCGCTCGCCGCGCCGAGCGCAAAACCCGCGACATGCCAAACCGGCGTGAGCAGCGTGGGCCGCACGCGCCGCTCGATCATCAAGCGATTGATTTCATCAAGGTGACCCGCCTCGGCCTCGGCCATGGCGCGGATCACCGCGGCCTTGGGCGAGCGGCCAAGCACCGCGAGCTGCCCTTCATAAATGCGCCGCGCGCCATATTCGCCGGCCTGATCGACGCGGATCATGCGCGCGACCATATCTTCCGGCCGCGGATCGCCCGGCAGGCGCCGCTCACCCGTGACTTGCGGCAGTGATGGGGGAATGTCGCTCATTGTGCGCGTGTCCTGGCCTGACAAAAGGCAAGCAACCCAGCATAGAGCGCGGCCAGGCCGAGCACCACGCCAAGCACGCCGTTCCACCCCGCCATCGAAAGACCGAGGCGCCACGGTACATCGTCGCACCGCGCCAGCGGCGCCTTCAAAATACGCTGGCGCAAATCATCGATCGAGCTCGCGCCCCCTTCGCCGCCGGCACAGGCCGATTGAAAATGACCCAGCTCGACACCGACATGAAACGCGGCATAGCCCGCGCCGGTTAAATAAGCCGCCGCGATGGCGAGCAATAGACCGCTCAACAACCACGGCCGATGCCGAGCCAGAACCATGGCGACAAGCCCGAGACCAAGCACCGCGAAATGCGGATAACGCTGCGCCACGCAAAGCCGACACGGCTCAAGCCCGCCCACATGCTGGAACAGATAGACCGTGAGCAACAGAGCCGCGCTCACCAACAAAAAAACCATGGGCGCATAACGCAAGGCCACGGCTCGGCTCGGACAGACGAGTTTCATGCAATTCGATCCGCGATCATTTGTGCGCCGCGCGCAAGCGGCGCAGCGACCATAGAGCAAAGGCGGCCAGCGATAACGCCGCCAAACTAGCGCCGAACAAGAACGTCGCTTGCGCGCCTTCGGTGGCCCATAGCACGCCGGCAAGGGCGCCGGCCGGCAAAGCGGTCAACCCCGCCACCAGATGATAGGCCCCGAACGCGGTGCCGCGCCGATCCGCCGGTGCGAGATCGGCAACGATCGCTGGCATTAAACCCTGTGTCATACCGAGATGAACGCCCCATAGCACGGCGGCAAGATAAAGCTGCCAAGGCTCGGTCGCCACCGCGAGCGCAAGATAGGCCGCGATCAGCGCCACGAAGCCGGCGCAAATGAGCTGGGTTCGCCCGCGCCCCTTGGCGTGGCGTCGGTCCGCCTCCCAACCGGTCAAATAAGCGACCAGGGCATAGACCAGGTTCATGACCACCAGGAGCGTCGGCACCAGCCCAATGGCGAGGCCGATTTCGATGCCGCGTAGCAACATGAAGGCTTCGCTGAAGATCGCGAGATGCAACACGCCGACAATCAGCAAGAAGCCGACCAGCGAAGGCCCAAGCCCACGTAAATTGAGGAGTCGCAGTCGCTCGCCGCGCGGCACCGGCTTCCGGTGCTCGGGCTCACGCACCGCGACCGCCAGCAACATCACACACAAGACCGCCGGCACCACGGCGACCCAATAGACCGCGCGAATATCATCGTCGAACGCCACCATCAACAGCACGGCGAGCCCCGGGCCGAGCGTCGCCCCCAATGAATCGAGCGCCTTTCTGACGCCAAAAGCAGCTCCGCGCCGTTCGGGCGGCACGAGTTCGGCCAACAGCGCATCGCGCGGCGCGCCCCGCATGCCCTTGCCGACACGATCGGCAAAGCGGGCCGCCATGACCCAGGCCAGACTGGTCGCCAGCGGAAAGAACGGCTTTGCGCAGGTCGCGATGCCATAGCCGATCAAGGCCAGTGTCTTGCGCCGACCGATCACATCGCTAAGCCAGCCGGAGCCGATTTTGACCAATGAGGCGGTCGCTTCCGCCATGCCGGATACCAAACCGACCGAGATCGCACCCAACCCTAAGACCGAGACGAGAAAGACCGGCATGAGCGATTCGACCATCTCGGTCGAGGTGTCCATCAAGAGACTGACCAGACCGAGCACCCAAACCGAGGCCGGCAGACCCATGAGTGTGCGGGTCGAAATTGACCCTGGGGTTTTGGGGGCGGACGAGGTCATGGCCGGCGATCCTAGCAGATCGCGGCCCGCCGCGTTGCCACGGCGTGGGCTTTTACCGTGACGTGACGATTGCGCGCCTCCGGCGCGACGTGACGATTGCGTGGTCCACGCGCGCGTCGCTATGATCGGCGCGCGCAGCTGCTGACCCAGCCCGGGTGGTGGAATGGTAGACGCACCGGACTCAAAATCCGGCGGTGGCAACACCGTGCGAGTTCAAGTCTCGCCCCGGGCACCAGCGCCAAGAGCATGATCCCCCTAAATTGAATCATCTGCGTTACGCCGGGTCGAGGCTATCCGCTAGGCGCGGCGCGTCGCGCGCTTAAGCGCGCGCCCGAGCGCGCGACGAGCGATGCGGACCCATCGGTCGAGCGGCGCAACGACGCGGGCGCCCGATCCGGCGTAACCCACAGGGGCAGGGCCTTTTTTGTCGCGGGTTCGTCGAAAGGCTTGCCCGTAGGTTCCACTACGCGCGGCGCCTTCCTCCTGCCCGCGACAAAAAATTCTCCTGGCGCAGGTGTTTCAATTTAGGGGGATCATGCTCTAAGTACGCCATTCCGGCAGACGGTTTGGGCTGTTCAGCTTGATAAACAGATCGATCTTGGTGAAGCGCCATTCGCCGCGCTCCTTGCGGAAGGTCGAATCATACCAGCCGCCGATCAGGGTCGATTCGGGCTCGGCCTTGGGCTCGGGCCGAAATTTGGCGAGCTCCCACAAATAATAATGCGCCTTGGCGGTCTTGCCATTGGCCGCCACCTTGACGACCGGTTGGGTCATGTAATGCAGCGCCCAGGGAATTTGCACCGTACAGGTGTGGCGTAAGCCCTTCAGCACGGCGGCGCGGCCAACCCATTTGCCGATGCCCTTTGATTGCCACACCGCATCGGCCGTAAAACACGGTGACAGCATTTTCGGATCGGCATTGTGGTCGACCGCATCGGCATAGGCCGCGATCACCGCGCGGATCGCCTCTTGGTCCTCAAGCCGCTGCAACCGCTTCAACACATCGTTCGTGACCATCGCTAAGCCCTCCCCAGGTTCAATTGTTGTGGCAACAAACTATCCCAGTGCCGCGCGGCTCGGCCAGCGCCGCATGCCATAAAGCGCATTGCCGAGCACCGCGAACAACACGAGCCCGGCGCCCGCGAGCGTGAGGCCAACCGGTGTCTCGCTGGCGCCGAGCCAGGCCCAGAGCACGCCGCCAACCGGCTCGATCAACATGATCAGACTAAGTGGCGCGGCCGGCAAATGCCGGCTCGCGACCGTGAACAACACGAGGCCCGCGCCGAGCTGCACCGCGCCGAAGGGCACCAGATAAATCAAATCACCCCACGTAATTTCAAAGGGCAGCGCGAACGGCAATGACACCAGCCCGGCGATCAGCGCGGCGAGCAGCGTGGCCGGCATCATGTCGAGCGCGCGCGCGCGTCGCATCACCACGATATAGCCGGCGAACACGGCCGCGAGCGAGAGCGCGAGGAGATTGCCGAACAACGCGCCATCACCGATCGAGCGCGCGACGATCATCACGATACCGGCCAGCGCGATGCCGATGCAAAGCCATGTCGGCAGCGAGACCCGCTCGCGCATGATCGCCCAACCGATCAGCGCGGTGAGAAAGGGTGTGATGCCGAGGCAGGCCACCACATTGGCGACCAACGTCACATCGAGCGCCAGGCAATAGGCGGTCAAGGTATAGGCCATCGCGATGGCGGAAATCACGCCGACCAGCCCGATCCCGCGCAGCACCACAAAAGTGCGCGCGCGATAGCGGAGAGCCAAATAAAGGCTGATCGCGAGCGCCGCGAACACGCAACGCCAGAACACGACCTCCCAAGAGTCGAGTTCGAGCCGACGCATCAAGAGCCCGGCGGTTGAAAAGCAGAGCGCCGATAATGCGGCGCAAGCGACACCGCGCGCGTAAAGAGGCGCCCCCGACATCGCTCTACCCTTTGAAAAACAGGTGTCTTCGGGAAGTGCGCCCTGACGTCCCGTCAAGGCGGCCGCCCTGATAAACGAGGCGAGCCACGACGACCCTAATCCGCGTCTTGTTCCGGCGCGGCCAACATCCGCAATCGATCGAAATCCATCACCCGCATACGGCGGCCTTTGCGCTCGAGAATGCCACCCTTCATCAGCTGCGACACCACGCGCGCGACGGTTTCGCGCGATGTGCTAGCGCGGCGGGCGAGTTCGCGCTGGGTTGGAATCGGACTGATCACGTAAATGCCATCCGGGCCGGGCGCGCTGGGCAGCAGCTTTATCAACTCGACATAAACCCGCTGCACCGCTTTCAAGGTGCTCAAATCCATGATCCGCTCATCGGCGGTGCGAATGATATGGGCCAAACGACGCAACACCTGAAGCGCAATCTTGGAATTCTCGGCCAGGATGCCCGTGAACACGTCGGGCGGCATGATGGCGACCAAACTTGGCTCGCTGGTCACCACATTGGCCGAGCGACGCCGCCCATCGATCGCCGCAAGCTCGCCGAAATACCCGCCCGCTTTGACTTGCCCGAACGCAACCTCGCGACCCGTGATGGAAAACGCCACCACCTCGACCGCACCCTCAAGCACGAGGAACACATCGCGCGACTCGCTATCACGATCGAGGATCTGCTCATGGGCGTGGTAGCGCTTTAGCGTACAGCGCCGCTCAAGCGCCTGGAGGGCGTCGGCCGGCAATTCCCGAAACAACCGAATAGCGGCCAAACGGCCTGCCGACCCAGGGGGCATCGTCATGGCGCCACCCTGCGGCCCGAGTGAACAGGTAAATAATTGAAATTACACAATAATATTTGCCTCAATTGAGGTGAATCCTGGAAAACGGTGCTAACACGGTGCTAACGCCGTGCTTAAGTCAAAATTCATACATTGCCGCCAAAGTCTTGGTCAACGTAGCTGGTTTTTAGGGGTGACCAATCGTGATCGCCCCTTTTCCCCGCGCGCGTTGTTGTGAGGCAGGGACCGTTTCGCGTGAGCACTTGTCACCTGATGCGCGCACCGGAATGGACCACGTCGGCCATAGGGAAGCAGACGTGAAGTCTAAGAGCGTCGATCATAGCACGGCAAATCGAAGGCTGGAGGCCTTGCCGGCTGCTGTTATGGCGCTCGATTCCCGCGCCATCATCCGCTACGTCAACGCGGCTGGCCAAAAGCGCTTCGGTCCGGTCGTCGGACGCGGTCTTGAAAGCGCTCTGGGTCGACCGATCGCAACGGCCCTCAAGCCACTTATCGCGCGCGCACTCAAGGGCGAAACGATGTCGCTCGATGTGGCGCTGGCGGGCGAGCCCTCACCCGATGGCTCACTGAGCGGCACACTGGCACCAGATCACGCCGAAAACGGCGATGTTGTGGGTGTGCTTTGCGTTTTCATCGAAGGATCGCCACGTCTTGAGACGGCGGCCGCGCCGCGCCGTTTAGCAAACAAATCGGAGGCTCAGGAAACCGACCTTCACCGCATCAATGATGTGTTGCCGGCTCTCGTCGGCCATCTCGATGCAAACTTGCGCTTCCTTTATCTCAACGCGGCCTACCGGCGCTATCTTGGCGATGCCGCGGCCGGCGCGGTTGGCAAGCATATGTCCGAGGTTCTGGGCCAGGCGACCTTCGAGCGCCGCCGACCCTTTGTGGATCGCGCCCTCGCCGGCAAGACCGTCCATTTTGATGCTGTGCTCGAAACCAGATCGGGCGAGGCTCGCGTGCTCTCGCATGTCTACCGGCCGGATCTCGACGATCAGGGACGGGTGCGCGGCCTCTTTGTTTTTGCAACCGACGTCACGGAACGCAATGAGGCCGAGCGTCGGCTCGAACATCGCGAAATCGACGCGCGCCGCCTCATGGACTCGCTACCCGCGTTCATTAGTAGACTCGATCGGGATCGCCATTACCTTTATATCAATGAGCGCTTGTGCAAATTCTACGGGCGAACCGCCGACGATTTGATTGGCAAGCGTCTTTCGGAGGTTATTGGCGGCGACGCGCTGGGTGACCGGGAACTCTATTTGGAGCGCGCCTTTGCCGGCGAGTCGGTCGACTTTGAGGCGACTTTACTTGATGTCACCGGTCAGGAGCGCCTGTTCGCGCAGGTCTTCACGCCCGAAATCGACTCAGACGACGTTGTCCAGAGCATCGTCGCGTTCTCCGTCGACATAACGACCCAGCGCGCCGCGGAGAAAAAACTCCGTCGGGCCGAACGCGATCTTCGCGTCATCAACGATTCCGTGCCGGTTACGATCGTCCGCCTCAATCGCGAGTTGCACTATTTATATGCCAATGCCTTCTTCGCGCGCCTGATTGGCAAGACACCGCAAGATATTATCGGGCGCCATATTAGAGATGTGCTCGGGCCGGACGCGGATGAAGAGCGTCGTCCCTATTACGCGCGCGCGCTAAATGGCGAGATCGTGAATTATGAGGGCGTCACTCGTTCGTCCAGCGCCGGCGAACGCTTTATCGCTCGCACCTATATTCCCGAGTTTGATTCGAATGGCCACGTCGAAAGCTTTATCGCGATCGGCGTCGACGTCACCGAGCAGCGCAAGACCGAGCGCCGCATTCGCGAAAGCGAACACGAAATCCGCCTGATCAACGATTCGGCGCCGATTGTTATCGCGCGTTTGGATAACGACCGCCGCTACCGCTATGTCAACGCCCATTACGCCAAAATGCTGGCGCGGCCGGCGGAGGATTTCGTCGGTCGGCACGCGCGCGAAGTCGTTGGCGATGCCGCCTACGACATCCGCGAACCTTATGCCGCACGCACGCTGGCGGGCGAGATGGTAAACTATGAAGCCGAGATCGAGACCCCAAATGCGGGGCGGCGGATTCTCTCGCACACCAACATCCCCATGAAAGACGCCGACGGCGCCATTGACGGGTATCTCGTCATCGCGATCGATGTGACAGAACGACGTGAGGCGGAAGACGCGCTCACACACAAGACCGAACAGCTTGAACTCATTCTTGACGCTCTGCCCGTTCTCGCCGCGCAGATCGACGCCAATTACCGCTATCGTTTCGTCAATCGCGCTTATGCCGAATTCTACGGTGTTCCCGCCGAGCAAATCATCGGCCAAACCGTCGAGCAGTTTCTTGGCAGCGAACGTTGGGCCCTGGTAAAGCCCTATGATGACGCGGCCTTGAACGGCAAGGCCATGAAATTCACGGCGTCGCACAAACGTGCTGGTGAAGAACTCAGTCTCGACACGATCGTCATGCCCGATCAAGTCGGCACCGGCAATATTCAAGGCTATCTGGTCTTCTCTCAGGATGTGACCGAGACCCTCGCCAATGCCCGTGCTCTTGCCGCGGCCAAGGAAGGCGCGGAAGCGGCAAATCGCGCCAAGTCTGAGTTCCTCGCCACGATGAGTCACGAAATCAGAACACCGATGAACGGCATCATCGGCATGACCGATCTTCTGCTCGATAGCTCGCTCGATTCCCAGCAGCGCAATTTTGCCGATGCCGTTCGTGATTCGGCGCAGGCTCTATTGCTCCTGATCAACGACATTCTCGATATTTCTAAACTCGAGGCCGGCCGAATCGAGCTTGAAGAGACGCCCTTCTCGCTCGAAGACATGATCGAAGGCGCCCTCAAACCAAACCTTCCTCGCGCCGCGGAGCGCGCCAACGAAATCACATTGTTCATCGAACCCGGCGTGCCGAATGCGCTGATCGGCGATCCGGGGCGCTTACGTCAAATTCTGCTCAACCTGATCGGCAACGCGGTCAAGTTCACCAAAAATGGCGCGATCGCACTCAAGGTCTCGCGTCAAGGCGGCGATGATAACCGCCCATTATTGCGCTTCGAGGTCATCGACAACGGCCCCGGCATTGCGCCCGCGATTCGCCCAAAGCTGTTCCAAAAATTCACCCAAGCCGATAGCTCGATCGCGCGCAGCTTCGGCGGCACCGGCCTTGGCCTTTCCATCTGTCGCGAACTTGTCACCCTGATGGGCGGCAATATCGACGTCAAAAGCGAACCCGGCCATGGCGCGACATTCTTCTTCACGCTGGCGCTGCCGCGCTCGGAACATGCCAGCCCCGAAATCGCGCCAAAGCTGCTTGGTGGCATTCGCCTTCTGCTGGCGGACGACGACCCGCTCGGTGTCTCGCTGGTGCGCCTGCAACTCGAAGCGGCCGGCGCAATCGTCCACGCTGTGGCCTCCGCCGAAGAAGCGCTCCTCGCCGCACGCACGCAGCGTGACGGACCCGACCCGTTCGATGCGATTCTGCTCGATCAGCGCCTGAAGGGGCCGCTAGCGCGCGACCTCGTTCGCGCATTCCGAGCCAAGAGTGGACCCTCGCAGCTTCGCCTGATCGCGATCGGCGGCCGTACCGAGCGCATTGGGTCGGACGAAGCATCGCGTGGCGCAGGTTTCGATGCCTGGATCGAAAAGCCGACGCGACCCCGCTTGATGATCGAGGCCATTGCGCGCGTCTGCGGCCGCTTGGACGCACCCTCTGGCACCACGGTCGATCAAAGCAAAACTCTAGCGCCCTCGCCCGCGCGCCAAGTAGACGACAATTTGCGACTAGCCATTCTCCTCGCCGAAGACAACGCCATCAATCAGCGCCTTGCCGTCACCCTTCTCGAAAAGGAGGGGCATAAGGTCGAAGTAGTGTCCAATGGCAGGCTCGCCATCGAAGCGGTCGAGCGTCGTGATTACGATCTTGTGCTGATGGACGTTCAGATGCCGGAGGTCGACGGGCTCGAAGCGACAAAGCGCATCCGCGCCCTTTCCGGTGCCCGCAGCCAAGTACCGATCATCGCAATGACCGCGAACGCCATGAAGGGCGATGAGGAAACTTGTTTGGCCGTCGGCATGAACGGCTATATGGCCAAACCGATCGACCGCCAGAAATTGTCCGACCTTGTGCGCGAATGGGGCGCGAGCGGCCGCTTGCGGCAACCCGATGCCGGCGCGCTCTCGGTCGGTGGTGACGCGCCGCCGATCCTCCTAAATAAATTGCTCGATGATCTTGAGGCCCAAATCGGCCGTGACTCCTTGACCAAGCTGATTACCGAGCAAATCGAGGATACGCGCACGCGGCTGAAAGACATTGGGCGCGCCCTTGCCGCCGGCGATCTCGATGCGGTCAAGCAATTGGTTCACAGCCTGGTCAGCACGGCGGGCGGATTTGGCCTGATGATGTTATCGGCGCGCGCCGCGGCGGTTGAGCGCGCCTGTCGCGACGGTCAGCGGGCCACGGCCATCAGCCTGGCCGGCACACTTGATGGCATTGCAAGTCGCTCACTTGATGCGCTGAGCGAACGCTATCCGGAGTGCGCCCGCAAAATCGCCTGATTCTTCCGCCCACCCGGGCTTGCGCCGCGCACGTGGCGGATGACCTTTCGGGTCAGAGTTGGAAACGCGTGGCGATCAAATTCAGCCGGTGTCGACCAAAGCCCAACCGGGGCCTGCCGACCGGCCAAACGCGCGGTCATTACCGTCAATTCCAAGTCGAAATGCGTGAAGCCGTGCGCGACGACGCCCGGCAGCGGCCGCCATATGGCCTTGGCCGGCGCATGGCTTTGCGTGGACGCCTGATCGGGTGGTGTCGGTCCCCAAGGGGTTGAGGGCACCTCGATCATGCCGCCCAGCAAGCCTTCCTCCGCGCGACGCCGCAGCAGCACCGCGCCGTCGGCGCGTTCAAGCCAAAACACCGTGCCATAGCGGCGCGGTTTCTCCTTGGCGGGCGCGCGGCGCGGCAAGTCCCCGGCAATGCCCGCTTTCCGCCCGGCGCATGCTTCAGCCCAGGGGCAAGCGAGGCACCCGGGCGCGCGTGGCGTGCAGACCGTCGCACCGAGATCCATCAACGCCTGGGCATAATCGCCCGGACGTTTATCGGGCACCACAGTCGCGGCCAAGCGTTTAAGGTCCGGCTTGGCCTTGGGCAACGGTGTTTCGACGGCAAACAAGCGCGCCATGACCCGCTCGACATTGCCATCGACCACATTGGCGTTTTGCCCGAACGCGATGGCCCGAATCGCCGCGACAGTGTAATCACCAACCCCCGGCAAAGCGCGAAGCGCCTCGGCATCCGCCGGCAACACGCCGCCATGCTGGGTCATAATCGCCTGGGCGGCCCGGTGCAGATTGCGCGCCCGGGCGTAATAGCCGAGGCCTTGCCAGGCATGGAGCACGTCATCGAGCGACGCGGCGGCCAACACCTCCACACGCGGAAAGCGCGCGATGAGCCGGTCATAATGGCCAGCCACGGTCGGCACCGTCGTTTGTTGCAGCATGATTTCGCTGAGCCAAACCCGATAGGGATCGGCGACTTGTCCCGCCTCTGCCCGCCAGGGCAAATGTCGGCGGTGGCGGTCATACCAGGCGAGAAGTCGCGCAGGCAGCGCGGTTTCGGCCACGGGTGCGCGCCTCAAGCCCGGCTTGGTTCCCCTCAATACGCTCGGTTTCGCCATGATTCCGCCACTCCGATGCTTACAATAGGGCTCACGCGACGAGTCGCGAAGCTAGGCCGTCGGTTCAGGTGATCATGACCACAGAGAAGCACGGGACGGACCGCCGAGTCGGGCTAAAGCGCTTGGCCGATGTAACCCAATTGGCGACCAGGCCGATCTTGCGCGAGCACGGCTTCGCGCTACCCGCCATTCTGTCCGATTGGGCCAATATCGTTGGCGAGGCGCTGGCGCGCGATTGTTCGCCCGAGCGTCTGGCGCGGGATGGCACGCTGACCATTCGGGTCGCCGGGCCCGTGGCGACCGAAATTCAACATCGCGAGCCTGAAATCCTGGAGCGAATCGCGACCTATTTTGGTCACCGGGCGGTGCGCCGGCTGCGTTTAGTACGCGGCCCCTTGCCGACTCCGGCGCCCCGAATCGTGTTACCCGCCCGCACCCTTGACGATCTTGAAGCCCATGCCATCGATCGGCTCACCGCGCCGATCGGCGACACCGCGCTGCGCCAGGCGCTCCGCCGTCTAGGCCGCGCTGTTTTCGGTGCTGAGCGCCGGGCACCTTGAGGGCCGCGCAAGGTCCCCCTATAATCCAATCCGTGCACAGGAAGATCATGACCGACAAACCATTGATTTCGCGCCGTTCGCTGTTGACCGTATTGACCGGCACAGCGGTGGTGGCGGCGGCGTCCAGCTATACCCTCGCTTATGCCTGGGCCAAGCCGAGTAGCGCCTCCAGCTGGGAGAATCCGGGTGATATGGCGGTCGGCAATCCGGAATCGCCGATCGTGGTGATCGAATATTTTTCGCTCACCTGCCCGCATTGCATGCGCTTCCACCGAGAGACCTATGCCGCGTTTCGCCGCCAATATGTCGAGACCGGCAAGGTGCGTTACATCTTGCGCGACTACCCGCTCAACGCCCCTGCGCTCGACGCGGCGAAGCTGGCCCATTGCGGCGGTCCCGAACGCTATTTTCCGTTCATCGAAACGCTCTTTGAGCAATTCGAGAAATGGACGGGTCGCGGCGACTATATAGCGGCGTTGACCAAGATCGGTGAAATTGGCGGTGTTAGCGAAGCTGCGTTCAAGGCCTGCCTCAACGATAAGCAACTTGAGGCCCGCATCCTTTCCATCGCGCTTGAGGCCGAAACCAAATACAACATCCAGTCGACTCCCTCCTTCGTGATCAATGGCAAGCTTCACGCGGGCGAAATGCGAATCGAGAAGTTCGCGAAAATCCTAGACGCACTGCTGCCTGAGAGCTGAGCGGGGGCCGCGTGCAATTCACCAAATTGAAGCTGACCGGCTTCAAGTCGTTCGTTGAGCCTGCTGAGTTCGTCATCGAATCGGGCATGACCGGCATCGTCGGTCCGAATGGCTGCGGCAAATCGAACCTGGTTGACGCGCTGCGCTGGGTGATGGGCGAAACCTCCGCCAAGCAAATGCGCGGCGGCGAGATGGACGACGTCATTTTCAGCGGCACGGATCAACGCGCCGCCCGAAACGTCGCCGAAGTCGCGGTCGTGCTCGACAATACCTCACGCCGGGCGCCGGCCGCCTTTAACGATGGCGACACCATCGAAGTCGTACGCCGCATTGAGCGCGGCGATGGCTCGGTCTACCGGGTCAATGGCCGCGAAGTACGCGCGCGCGACGTACAACTTCTCTTCGCCGACGCTGCAAGCGGCGCGCATTCCTCGGCCATGGTTGGTCAAGGGCGCATCAACGACATCATCAACGCGAAGCCCGCCCAGCGCCGCATCATCCTTGAGGAAGCCGCTGGCGTGACCGGCCTGCACGCTCGGCGCCACGAGGCCGAACTCAAGCTAAAAGCCGCGGAAACCAACCTCCTCCGCATTGCCGATGTCTTGGGCGCGCTCGATTCCCAGCTCCAGGGGCTGAAGCGCCAAGCGCGCCAGGCCAGCCGCTATCGTCGTCTGTCCGAAAGCCTGCGCCGGCTTGATGCGCTCGCGCTGCATTTGCGCTGGAACAACGCCCGGCAGGATGCCGCCGACGCGACGCAAGCGCTCGATGAGGCCAACCGCATCGTTGCCTCGCTAACCGGTGAGGTCGCCGCCGCGACCACGGCCGAGACCGAGGCCGGCGAGGCTTTGCCCGCGTTGCGTCAAACCGAGGCCGAGCTTGGCGCGGCCCTGCATCGCCTTTCCGTCGCGCGCGAGGCACTCGAGGCCGAAGCACAGCGACTCGTCGAAGCCCGCTTGTCGTTCGAAACCCGCTTGGCGCAGATCGCGACCGACGTCGAGCGCGAACAAGGCCTCGCCAATGACGGCGCCGCCGCGCTGGAGCGCATCGCCGCCGAAATCGCCACGCTCAACGCCGCGATCGACGCCGAGGCCGAGGCCGAAGCCGCGGCGGAAACCGCGCGCGCCGAGGCGGCGGAAGCCGTGCGCACCCTCGATGAGCGCCTGACGCATTTGCTCGAAGAGGTCGCGACGACCGAGGCGAAGCGAAGCGCGACCGAGCGTAACCTCGCCGCGCTCATCGAACGCCGCCGGCGCATCGCCGATGAGCGCGACGCGATCGAGCGCGAGCGGGCCGAACTGGTCGCCCGTGCCGCCCAAGATGACGACCGGCGCAGCACGACATGGGCTGTCAACGCGGCCGCCGATGCGGTCGCCAAAGCAAGGAATGCCTTCGACGACAGCGAGCAGACGCGGGAAAGGACGCGCGCCTCGGCCAACATGGCGCGCGACCGCCTCCAAGCGATCGAGGCGGGCCTGGCGCGCCTCAAGGCCGAGCGCGATGCACTCGATTCGGTGTTCGGCAAGCGCGAACCCGGTTATGGCCCCTCGGTCGTTGACGTCATCACGGTCGAGCCCGGCTATGAGGCGGCGCTTGGTGCCGCGCTTGGCGATGATCTCGATGCGCCGGAAAACGAACACGCCGCAATTCACTGGGCGACCTTGTCGCCGCTCATCGATCCGCCCGCACTGCCTGAGGGCGCCGCGCCCTTGAGCGCGGTGGTTGGCGCGCCGGCGGCCTTGGCCCGCCGGCTCTCGCAAGTCGGCGTGGTCGATGAAGCCGATGGCCCGCGTCTTCGTCACGAATTGAAACTAGGTCAGCGCTTGGTCACGCGGAGCGGGGCCATGTGGCGTTGGGATGGCTTTACGCTGGGGCGCGATGCGCCCACCACGGCGGCCACCCGCCTGAAGCAACGCAACCGGCTAAACGCTCTCGGCGCTGAAATCAGCCAAATCGAACAAGAGCGCGATGAGGCAGCGGCGTTGAACGAAACCGCCGAAGCGCGTCTTCGTGTCGCCGAGGCCGACGCGGCAAAGGCCCGACACACCGCCGATGAAGCGCGCGATCTCTACCAGGCCGCGCATGACCGCAAGGCCAAGCTTGATTCCGCCGCCGCCGCCGATGCCTCGCGACTCGAAGCCTTGGGCGAAGCGGCCGCCCGCCTCGCCACCGATATTTACGAGACCAGTTTCGCGGAGACCGAGGCCGAGGCCGCGTTGAGCGCCATGCCACCGGCCGATGAGGGCCGCGCGGCAACCATGCGCCTGCGCGATGAGCTAGCGATTGCGCGCGCCGCGCTCGACGATCGCGCACGCGCCCATGACACGGTGCGCCGCGAGCGTGCCAACCGCGAAGCGCGGCTGAATAGCCTCGCGAGCGACCAGGCCTCGTGGACGCAACGGACCGAAGGCACCGCGCGCCGTTTGGCGGAACTCGACGGCCGCCGGCTTGATGCCGAGACAGGGCTGAAGGCTATCCTTGGCAAGCCCGCCGAGATCGCCGCCAAACGCGACGATCTGCTGAATGAGATTACCACGATCGAAGCGCGCCGCCGCGATGCCGCCGATGCGCTGGCGCGCGGCGAAGCGGATTATGCCGAATGCGGCCGCACACGGCGCGGCGCCGAACAGGCGCTCAGCACCAGCCGCGAGGAGCGCGTTCGGCTCGAAAGCCGGCTTGAACACGCCCGTACCGAAGAAGCCTCGGCCGTCGCCCAAATCCGCGAGCGGCTCGAATGCGAGCCCGAACAGGCGCTGGCCCAGGCTGACCCGGAGCCCGACGAGGCGATCCCCGAGCTTGCCCAGGTCGAAGAGCGTATCCACAAATTGAACCGCGAGCGCGAGGCGATCGGCCCGGTCAACCTCCGCGCCGAAATCGAGGCGCGCGAGCTCGAAGAGCAAATCGAAACGCTGACGCGCGAAAAGACCGATCTTGAGGCCGCCATCGCACGCCTGCGCCAAGGTATCACCTCGCTCAATCGCGAGGGCCGCGAGCGCATTTTGGCCGCCTTCGGCGCGATCGACCGCCACTTCCAGGTGCTGTTCACCAAACTGTTTGGCGGCGGCAACGCGCATCTGATTTTGGTCGATTCCGATGATCCGCTCCAGGCCGGGCTCGAGATTATGGCGAGCCCGCCGGGCAAACGTTTGCAATCGCTTTCGCTGCTCTCGGGCGGTGAAAAGTCGTTGACCGCGCTGGCCTTGCTGTTCGGCGCCTTCCTAACCAACCCGGCGCCCATCTGCGTGCTGGACGAGGCCGACGCGCCGCTCGATGAATCGAATGTTGGGCGCTTCTGCGCGTTGATCGAGGACCTCTCCACCCAGGCCCAAACCCGTTTCATCGTGATCACCCATAATCGGATCACCATGGCGCGGGTCGATCGGCTTTATGGGGTGACCATGGCGGAACGCGGCGTTTCACAGCTTGTTTCGGTCAATCTGGATGCCGCGGAGCGCCTGCGCGAGACCGCCTGAGCGACCGCGTTTGAGCCAGAAAAGATAAGTTATTTCAAACGCTTGACCTGGGGTCACAAAACCTTGACAGGTCTTGGGCCGGTCACTATGGTTCGCCCGGCTTTTTGACCGCGGCCGGGGCGGAGCGGGATCAAATGGCGCCACCTGATAAAGAACCGCCCTCGTTGGAGGATATCGACGCTCGCCTGCGCCGGGCCCGTGAGAGGGAATTACCCGGCGACGGTCTGAAAACCCCGTCAAGCAATCTCGGTCGCGCCTTCACGCTGGCGGTCGAGATGGCAGCGGCTCTTGCGGTCGGAGGCGGGATCGGTTGGTATCTCGACAAGTGGCTCGATACCAAGCCTTGGCTGCTGGTCGTTTTGCTGATCATCGGATTTGCGGCAGGGGTCAAGAACGTGATGCGACAAGTGAACCGCATCAATGTAGAAATTGAGAAGCAGGAACGAGACGCGGCCGAACAGGCCCAATTGGAACGACAAAAGACCGAGCGACAAAAGACCGAAGTACAAAATAACGAACGCGATCAGGGGTAGAGGGCGTAAGTGGCGTTAGCAAGCGAAGTCGGCACGGCAGTTGAGGCGACAGGCACGCACGCGGCGGAAGCCGCGGCGCATGGCGGCGAGAAGCACGGCCTGCTCGATCAATTCAAGATCGATCGCTTCGTCGACATCGATCTAGGCTTCGACGCCTCGTTCAGCAATTCGAGCGCGATGATGGTGGCGACCGTCGTGCTGATCTCGCTGTTCATGATTGTCGGCCTCGGCCGGCGCCGCCTGATCCCGGGTCGCATGCAAGGCATGGTCGAGGCGACCTATGAAATGGTCGCGCGCATGTTGGGCGCTACCGTGGGCGGCAAGGGCGCGGAACGCGCCTTTCCGATGGTCTTCAGCCTCTTCATGTTCCTCCTGTTCGGTAATTTGCTGGGCCTGATCCCCTACGCCTTCACCTTCACGAGCCACATCGTCGTCACCTTCATGTTCGCCGCCGTGATCTTCATCGGCGTGACGCTGTTGGGCCTCATCATCCACCGCCATCACTTCTTCAGCTATTTCGCGCCCTCCGGCGTGCCGATTTTCCTGATGCCGGTCTTGGTGCCGATCGAGATCATCTCCTATATCGCGCGGCCGATCAGCCTGTCGGTTCGTCTGTTCGCCAACATGATGGCCGGCCACACCATCCTCCACGTGTTTGGCACGTTCATCGCGGGCCTGGCCTTTTTCGGTTTCCTGCCGTTCGGCTTCATGGTCGCGCTTTATGGCCTGGAAATTCTGGTCGCCTGCCTACAGGCCTATGTGTTTGCGATTCTGACCTGCCTTTACATTCGCGACGCGATCCATCTCCATTAGAAAAATGGCGCGCCGGGAGAACCCACCTCTCTAACCACACTGCAGCAAAGGGAAGACGATCATGGACGCGGAAGCGGCAAAATCACTGGGCCAGTTCATCGGCATGGGCCTCGCCACCATGGGTGTCGCGGGCGCCGGCGTCGGCATCGGCATCATCTTCGGCAATTTCATCTCGGCCGCCGGGCGCAACCCGGCCGCGGCGCCGAAGCTGTTCGGCAACGTGCTGCTCGGCTTTGCGTTGACCGAAGCGACCGCGCTCTTCGCGCTCGTGATGGCCTTCATCATCCTCGGCAGCTGATTGTTTAGACGGAGGCTCGTGAGACGGCCGGCATTCGGCCGCTCACAGGCCTGAGGAGTTCGCGCCATGCCGCAGATGAACGCTGATGACTGGCCCACACAAATCGCCTGGGTCATCCTCACCTTCACAATTCTCCTGGTCCTGATGTGGAGCTACGCGCTGCCGCGCGTGCGCCGCGTGCTCGATAACCGTCGGGCCAAGATCGCGGACGATGTCGGCAAGGCCGAAGCCTTCAAGGCCGAGGCCGAGGCCGCGCTCAAGGCCTATCAGACCGCGCTCGCCGAGGCCCGCGCCAAGGCGCAGACCATGTTGACCGACATGCAGGCGCGGCTGGATCAAGAGGCGACCGCCCAGCGCGCCAAGCTCGACGCCGAGTTGTCGGCCAAGGCGGCCGATGCCGAGGCGCGTATCCGCAAGGCGCGCGCCGATGCCATGGCGAGCCTGCGCGAGGTCGCGAGCGATGCGGCGCGCGAGGCGACGCGGCGCCTGATCGGCGTCGAGCCCGACCGCGCGGCGGTCGAGGCCGCGGTCAAATCCGCGTTCGAGAGCAAGGCCTGAGCCGATGAAAAAAGCCGTCAGAAGCTGGAAATTCTGGGTCTTCATCGGCTTCATGGCGATCGCCGGCATTGCCGGCGGCACCGTGACCGAGAGCGTGGAAGACGCCAATCTCTGGATCTTGGCGGCCTTCATCTGTTTCTTTCTGGTCTTCGGCGGCACGGCCTACCAAAAAGCCACCGGCGCGCTCGATGCGCGCTCCGAGCGTATCAAGAAGGAACTCGATGACGCGGTGAGTTTGCGCGACGACGCGCAAGCGCTGCTCGATGATTATCGCGCCAAGCGCGCCCAGGCCGAGTCCGACGCGCTCGCCATGATCGAACACGCGAAGATCGAGGCCGGGCGCCGCGCCGAAGCGGCGAAACGCGATTTGGAGGCCGCCATGGAGCGCCGCGCCCAAATGGCGCTGCAACGGATCGCCCAGGCCGAGGCGGATGCCCTTCGTGAAGTTCGCACCGCCGCCGCGACGCTCGCGATCCAAGCGACCGCGCGCCTGATCGCGCAAAACATGAGCCCCGACCGCGCCGAAGCGATGGTGCAGGACTCGATCCGCCAGGTGCAGCAGAAGCTGCATTGAGAACGGCCCAGCTGCCGCGGCGTGGAGGAACCCTTCCTCCCGCATAAACCCGTCGGCGCCGATCCAACGAACTGACGGCATCAAGCCTCGCAAATCCCGTCTCCCCCGCGTTCCCCTCTCCCGCTTGCGGGAGAGGCGGCAACGCATGCGTTGCCGGGGTAAGGGCTCTTCCATCGCACCAAGCGCGTTCAAGATCGCCTGTCGCACACCGTCCAGATTGCCGCGAACTTCGTCATTGCGAAATCGAAGGGCAACGTAACCCTCGGTGCGCAGCCTCGCGTCGCGGGCTGCGTCATATTCCACAGTGAGTTCATGGGGCGCGCCGTCGAGTTCGACAATCAGCTTGTGCTCAAGACAAACGAAATCGACGACATAGGGACCGATCGGTCGTTGTCGACGGAATTTGAAACCGCCGATCCGACGATCTTTGAGCTGAGCCCACAAGAGGCGCTCAGCCGCTGTTGAATGCAGACGGAGCGTCCGGGCGCGGCTCGACTTGTCCATCGGTCGGTCCTTGTGCGCTTACCCTCACCCTACCCTCTCCCGCAAGCGGGAGAGGGGAACACACCAACATCACGCTCCTCCCGGGAAGGCCCGCGTTCCCCCCTCTCCCGCAAGCGGGAGAGCGGAACGCCAACTACTCCGCCGCGTTCTTATAGGCGTCGAGGGGCGGACACGCGCACACCAGATTCCGATCGCCATAGACCTGATCGATGCGGTTGACCGGCGGCCAATATTTGGAGCCGTCCTTGAGGCCCGCGACCGGGAACGCCGCTTCCTCGCGCGTGTGTTTGAAATTCCAGCTCTCCGCCGCGATATCGGCGACCGTATGGGGGCTGTGTTTCAAGGGATTATCCTTGCGGTCGAGCGCGCCATCGGCCACGCGCCTGATCTCGCCCCTGATGGACGCCATCGCCTCGATGAAGCGATCGAGCTCGATTTTCGCCTCGCTCTCGGTCGGCTCGATCATCAACGTGCCCGCCACCGGCCAGGACATGGTCGGCGCGTGGAAACCATAATCCATCAGCCGCTTCGCTATATCGTCAACGCCGATATCGGCGCTCTCCTTGAACGCGCGGCAATCGATGATGCATTCATGCGCGACCAACCCATGCGCGCCGGTATAGAGCACCGGGTAATGCGGGCTTAGTCTCTTCGCCAAATAATTCGCGCTCAAAATCGCAACCGCGCTCGCGCGCGTCAGCCCCTCCGCGCCCATCATCGCGATATAGGCGTATGAAATAGGCAGGATCGCGGCACTACCGAACGGCGCGGCCGAAATCGGCCCGATGCCGCTCTCCGGGCCCGCATCGGCGCGCAAGGGGTGGTTCGGCAAATGCGGCGCCAAATGTTTGGCGACCGCGATCGGCCCGACGCCGGGCCCACCGCCGCCATGGGGAATGCAGAACGTCTTGTGCAGGTTCAGGTGCATAACATCGGGCCCAAAGGCGCCGGGCTGCGCGAGGCCCACAAGCGCGTTCATATTCGCGCCATCCATGTAAACTTGGCCACCCGCCTGATGCACGATCTCGCAAATCTCGACAATGCGCGTCTCGAACACGCCATGCGTCGAGGGATAGGTGATCATCAACGCGGCCAAATCATTGGCGTGGCTCTGGGCTTTGGCGCGCAAATCATCGACATCGACATTGCCTTGCGCGTCGCAGCCAACCACGACCACCTTCAAGCCCGCCATCACCGCGCTCGCCGGATTGGTGCCATGCGCGGAGCTTGGAATGAGACAAATATTCCGGTGGCCCTGCCCGCGCGCCTCATGAAACGCACGAATGACCAAGAGCCCGGCATATTCGCCCTGAGAGCCGGCATTGGGCTGGATCGACACCGCCGCAAAGCCCGTGATCTTTGCCAGCATGGTCTCAAGCCCGCTCACCAGCGCGCGATAACCTTCGGTCTGCGAAGGTGGCGCGAAGGGGTGCATGCGCGCGAAGCCGGGCCAGGTGATCGGGATCATCTCGGTCGTCGCGTTCAATTTCATCGTGCACGAGCCGAGCGGAATCATGGCGCGATCAAGCGCGATGTCCTTGTCCATGAGCTTGCGCAAATAGCGCAGCATCTCGGTCTCGGCGTGATAGCGATTGAAGGTCGGGTGCGCGAGCACCTGTGACTCGCGCGCGAGCGCCGCCGGAATGCCGCTCTTCGCCTCTTGATCGAGACTCAAGATATCGAGCCCGGCCGGCAGAGCCGCCTTCACCGCGCGCCAGAGCGCGATGACATCGTCTTTCACCGTGGTCTCGTCGAACGAAACGCCAAAGCGGTTCTCGTCGATCAGACGAACATTATAGCCAGAAGCCTCGGCGCGCGCGGCGATCGCCCGCGCCTCACCCTTTGCCTCCACAGTCAACGTATCGAAGAAGCTGTCATTCGCGATGCGAAGCCCCAGGCGCTTGAAGCCCTCGGCGCAAATCGCGCTCAGGCGATGCACGCGTTGCGCGATGCGCTTCAAGCCTTGCGGCCCGTGATAGACCGCATAGAGGCTCGCCATATTGGCGAGCAGCACCTGCGCGGTGCAAATATTGCTGGTCGCCTTCTCGCGCCTGATATGTTGCTCGCGCGTTTGCAGAGCAAGGCGCAAGGCCGGCCGGCCCTTGGCATCGACCGAAACGCCGACAAGGCGCCCTGGCATCGAACGCTTATGCGCATCCTTGGTCGCGAAGAACGCGGCATGCGGCCCGCCAAAGCCCATCGGCACGCCGAAGCGCTGCGCGCTGCCGACCGCGATATCGGCGCCAAGTTCGCCCGGCGGCTTTAGCAGCATGAGCGCCAAGAGGTCGCTCGCCATGGTGACGAGCCCGCCTTGCGCCTGCACCGCTTTGATCGTTTCGCTGTAATCATGGATCGCGCCATCGGCGGCCGGATATTGCAGCAGCGCGCCGAATAATTTTTCAGCGCCGAGCGCGTTCCGATGATCGCCGACAATCACCTTGATGCCGAGCGCCGCAGCGCGCGTCTCCACCACTGCGATGGTTTGCGGCAAACAGAGCGCCGAAACGAAAAACGCATTAGCGCCGTTCTTGGCCAACGCATGGCTCATGGTCATGGCTTCGGCGGCGGCGGTTGATTCATCAAGCATCGAGGCATTGGCGATTTCAAGCCCGGTGAGATCGATCACCATGGTCTGATAATTCAACAGCGCTTCGAGCCGCCCTTGCGAAATCTCGGGCTGATAGGGCGTGTAGGCGGTATACCAACCGGGATTTTCGAGCACGTTGCGCAAGATCACCGGCGGCGTGATGGTGTCGTAATAGCCGAGCCCGATGAGCGAGCGATTGACGCGGTTTTTGGCCGCGAGCTGGCGCAGCTCTTCCAGCACATCGGCCTCGCTCCGTGCCGCGCCAAGCGCGGTCGGGAGGTTGGCTCGGATCGACTCCGGCACGGCACGTTCAATCAGCGCGTCCAAATTCGGCAGGCCGAGCACGCCGAGCATCTCATGCACGTCCGTTTCGCTCGGGCCGATATGGCGGCGAATGAACGCGCCTTGATCTTCCAGCGCCTCAAGGCTGATCGAACGATCACTCATGGAAAGGTCCCCGCTTCTTCTTCCTCATCCTTCGACACGCTCAGGATGAGGGTCTTGGTTTAGGCCTCATCCAGAGCTTCCTCACCCTGAGCGCGCCGCGCCACTCCTTCGACAGGCTCAGGATGAGGCGCGGCGCAGTCGAAGGGCGAAGCATGAGGCCGTTGCATTACCGCTATTTCTGGCTCTCGACGAATTTCGCATAGGCGCCCTCATCCATCAGGCCGGAGGTCGCGCCCGGATTGGCGAGCTTGAGTTTCAGAAACCAGCCATCGCCGGTCGCCGCGCGATTGATCAACGCGGGATCGTCCGCGAGCTTGGCATTGACCTCGACCACCTCACCGCCCAACGGCGCATAAACCTCGCTCGCCGCCTTGACCGATTCGACAACCGCGATTTGCCCGCCGGCCTCAACCTTTTGTCCGACCTTCGGCAGCTCGACATAAACGACATCGCCAAGTTGGCCTTGCGCATAATCCGAAATACCCATGGTCGCGACGCCGCCATCGATGCGCGCCCATTCATGGCTTTTAATGTACATAAGACCGGTCATCGCGGATTCCTCTTTGCTGTCAGGGCTTGTGGTAGGCGTGCGGCACGAACGGCATTTTGGCGATGCGGGCGGGCCGTGGCTCGCCGCGCACCACGAGCGAGACCGGCGAGCCAATTTTGGCCGCGCGCGCCTCGACATAGCCCATCGCGATCGGCGCGCCGAGGCTTGGGCTAAAGCCGCCGCTCGTCACCAGGCCGATGGTGGCGCCGGCCTCATCGCGAATCTCCGTGCCTTCGCGCGCCGGCGCCTTGCCTTCGGGCAAAAGGCCGACGCGCTTGCGCTTTGGCGTGCCGCGCAGCTCGGCCAGAATGCGCGCATCGCCCACGAAGCCCGCCTCGCGCCGACGGCGTTGGCCGATCGACCAGGCAAGCGCGGCCTCGGTCGGTGAGCTGGCCTCATCAATATCATGACCATAGAGGCAGAGCCCCGCTTCGAGCCGGAGCGAATCGCGCGCGCCAAGGCCCGCCGGCTTCACATCGGGCTCGGCCGCCAGGCGCTGCCAAATATCGCTCGCCGCCTCGGCCGGCATCGAGATTTCGAAACCATCTTCGCCCGTATAGCCCGAGCGCGAGATCACCACATCGACCTTGCCGATGCGCGTCGGGATCGCGTTCATGAACGAAAGCTTGGCCGCGCGCGGCGCGTGACGCGCCAAAACAACCGGCGCATAGGGCCCTTGTAGCGCGATCAACGCGCGGCCCTGCAACAACGCCACATCGACCGCATGGCCCAGCCGCGCTTCGAGATGCGCGAGGTCCACCGCTTTACGCGAGGCATTGACCACAAGCATCAGGCGACCGACGCCATTGGTCACCATGAGATCGTCGATAATACCGCCAGCCTCGTTGGTGAACTGGGTATAGCGCAACGCCCAGGGCGGCAATTCGAGGAGATCGGCCGGCACCAGCCGCTCGAGCGCGCGCACCGCCTCATCGCCCCATAGGCTGATCTGGCCCATGTGCGACACATCGAAGAGCGAGACCCGTGTGCGCGTGTGCTTGTGCTCGGCGATGATGCCGTCGGCATATTGCACCGGCATTTCATAGCCCGCGAAGCCAACCAATTTGGCGCCGTTAGCGGCGTGCCAATCATAAAGGGGCGTGCGCAAGAGCGGCGCGGCGGGCGATTCGGACTCGGCCATGCGACTCTCCCCACGGAACAGACGAACACCTGCGACCTACTCTAGTCGCCCGGTGCCCCCTCTGTCCGATGACCTGAAAGATTGGCCGGGCCGCCGCGCTCAAAGGCGCGGCAACTCGGCTTACCTCGTCGGTGAGGCCGCCTTTAGATCGGCGACCTGCTTTCCAGAGTCACATTCCCCAGCGGTCCGCTTTGCCTGAGAGTTTCCGGGGCGGTTGCTCCTTCGGCGCCGTGCGGCGGTTCAGCCGCGCGATCTCTTCCACTGGGTTCACGTGTAAGAGCCGGTCCGCTCATACTACAAGCCCTGCGCGCCCGGTCAACGCCTGGGCCGTGTCAACGGCGTTTGCGTTTCAAGTTATCCGTGAGCTGGTCGCGATCGAGCTGCAGGCCAACCAGGATTTGATAGTCGGGGCCCGCAAAAAGCGGCCCGACCGGGATGATCTGCTCAACTTCCTCGATCAACTGCGCCTTGATGCCGCTTTCTTCGAACACAAGGCGCGGCCGGAACACTTCTTTGGCGAGAATGTGCCCGGTCGGATCGACCACCGCGACGAAATAGGGCACTTCGACCGATTCGCCTTCGCTGGCCGGACCGCGCTTCGCCGCGATGCCGATGGTGAGCACCGAACCGAGCCTGGTGCGGCCGTCACTCTCATCATATTCGCAAATGCCGGAAAGACTCAGAATGCCGACCTCGAAGGCGATGTCGGTGATATCCCGGCCCTTGCCCGCGCGATAATAGGGCGCGGCCTTGGCCTCATCGACGATCGCGGCGCGCGGGCAGGCCGGCGGTGGCGAACTATCGAACGCGCCGCAGCCCGCCAGACCACCCATCAACGCCACCAGCGAGGCGGCAAAAAAAGCCGGCTTTAGCCGCGTGCGGGCGGCGCTCAAAGCTTGCCGTGCGTGCCGTCGCAATGCGGCTTGTTGGCGGTCCGCTTGCAGCCGCACAGCCAAAGGGTCTCGGTTTTCGCCGATTTGAACTGCACCGGCTCCATGCCGCTGCCCATATGGGAGCCATCGCAATAGGGCTGACTCAAGCTTTTGCCGCACGCGCACCACCAATATTTCTTGCCTTCTTTCACGCTGACTTCGTAGGGGCCCTTTTGGGCGATCACAGGCTCAGCCATGGCGCGCGACTCCGCTTCTACCGCTTCGCTTCGAATCGGCCGAAACTCTAACCACCGGGCCGGCGCGGCACAAGGCACCCGGCCCTGCCGCCTCCCCTCGCCAAGGCGGGGGCGCTTGATTAGGATGGCGCCCAATTCGCGCGGCACCCCTCCCTCGCCCCTACGGCTTCCCATGGCGGTCTATACCGACGTATCCGACGACGACCTCGAGGTCTTCCTCGAAGCCTATGATGTGGGCGAATTGCTCTCGTTCAAGGGCATTGCCGAGGGCGTCGAGAACTCAAACTTTTTGGTGATAACCGCAAACGGCACCTACATTCTCACGCTCTATGAAAAGCGCGTGAAGGCGGAGGACCTGCCGTTCTTCATCGGCCTGATGGAGCATTTGGCCACACGCGGCGTCGCCTGCCCAACGCCGATCCGCGCGCGCGATGGCAGCGCGCTGCGCCAGCTCTGTGGCCGGCCAGCGGCCCTGACCAGCTTTCTCAACGGCGTATGGCAACGCCGCATTCTGCCGCAGCACTGCCAGGCCCTGGGCAGCGCGCTCGCTACCATGCACAAGGCCGGCGCGGATTATCGATTGACGCGTGTCAACGCGCTGTCCTTGGCCGGCTGGCACGGCCTTTATGACGCGACGCGCGAACGGGCGAACGAGGTTCAACGCGGCCTCGCCGACGAGCTTGGCGCCGAGCTCATCGCGCTCGATGCCGCATGGCCGCGCGATCTACCCGCTGGCGTCATTCACGCTGATCTTTTCCCCGACAACGTGTTCTTCAAGGGCGATGGGCTTTCGGGCTTCATCGATTTCTATTTCGCGTGCAATGACTTTTTTGCCTACGACTTGGCGATCTGTTTGAACGCCTGGTGCTTCGAGCCGGATCTGAGCTTCAACGCCACCAAAGGGCGCCTGATGATTTCGGCCTATCGGCGCGAGCGTGCGCTCTCACCGGCCGAGCGCGCGGCCCTGCCGATCTTGGCGCGCGGGGCGGCGTTACGCTTTCTTCTGACGCGTCTCTATGACTGGCTCAACCAAGTCGATGGCGCGTTGGTCAGGCCGAAGGATCCGCTCGAATATGTCCGCAAGCTCCGCTTTCACCGGAGTGTGCGCGATGCCTCGGCCTATGGGATCGACTGAGCGAATGACGGCGGAAAAAGCAGGGCCTGTCGCCCGCCTCTATACCGATGGCGCGTGCAGCGGCAATCCCGGCCCTGGTGGCTGGGGCGCGGTGCTCGAATGGAACGGGCATCGCAAGGAATTGCACGGCGGCGAGCCCGCAACCACCAACAACCGCATGGAATTGACCGCCGCCATCAAGGCGATCGAATCCTTGAGCCGCTCGGTCACGGTCGAGCTCTACACCGATAGCCGCTATTTGAAGGACGGCGTCACGCTTTGGCTCAAGGATTGGAAACGTCGCGGCTGGAAAACCGCGGACAAGAAACCGGTCAAGAACATCGACCTCTGGCAGCAAATCGACGCGCTGCTCACTCAGCACAAAATTTCATGGCATTGGGTCAAGGCTCATAATGGCCATGAGCAAAATGAGCGGGCCGATGAACTCGCCCGCCTCGGCATTGTCGAATTGCGCGACGCCTCACCAAATGAGAACGCATAGCGAGATCGGGGAGACATGATTCATTTCTAACGTCATGGCCCGGCTTGACCTGACTTCGCCTGCGCGAAGCCGCTTTGGCTTCGCGCAGGCAGGCCAGGCCATCCATGCCACCCCCCAATCGTCATGCCCGGGCGCAGACCCGGGCATCCAGAGCTTCGATGAAATCGGCGTTGCCGCCGCATCTGGATTGCCGGGTCAAGCCCGGCAATGACGAAGGAGGGAAACGGCGCCCGCTCAGATTTGCGTGAGCAATTTATTGGCGCTGCTGTCTTTCATCTCGCCCGGATTGGCTTCGACGTTCAGCACTTTGACGACGCCATTATCGACCAGCATCGAGAACCGGGTCGTCCGCTCGCCGAGGCCGAAGCCACGACCATCGAGTGTGAGGCCGGTCGCGCGTGCAAAATCGCCATTGCCATCGGCCAGCATGGTGACCTTATCGCCGACGCTCTGCGCATTGCCCCAGGCCTCCATGACGAAGGCGTCATTGACCGAAACGCAAGCAATCTCCGCGACGCCCTTCTTCTTGAAATCACCCGCGTGTTCGATGTAATTCGGCAAATGCTTGGCCGAGCAGGTCGGCGTGAAGGCGCCCGGCAATGCGAACAGGGCCACCTTGCGGCCTTTGAAATAATCGTCGGATTTGATGTCCTTCATCCCGTCAGCGGTTTTCTGCTTAAAAGTCACGGAGGGGATGCGGTCACCGACTTTAATCGCCATGGTCATTCTCTCCCAATAAGGCCCGTCCCGGGCTTCGGTTGCTGGTTTTTGGCACGGGCGGGGCCCGCCCGACCGTGTTACCCATGTAAATATGGAATCCCAACCGGCGGAAAGCAAACGTCCCGCCGGGCAGCTGGCCATCCTTTATTAACCGGTTTCTTGCAACCATATGGGATGACGATGGATATGGAGTTTGGCAGGTTGACGGGGCGCGCCATGACGCAATTGCCGAAGGCCACCGGATATCTAGGCGGCCACCTCCTGGTGGCCATGCCGCAAATGCCAGACCCGCGCTTTGCGCGTTCGGTGGTCTATTTGTGCGCCCACACCTCGGACGGCGCCATGGGCCTGATCATCAATAAATTGATCGATTCCTTGAGCTTTCCCGACCTGCTGCGCCAGCTCAGCATCGAGCCTCCCGAATCGACCGATGCCATAAGGGTCCATTTTGGCGGCCCGGTCGAGGCCGCGCGCGGCTTCGTCCTCCATTCAACGGATTATGTCCACGACGCCACCATGGTGGTGGACGACCAATTCGCCCTCACCGCGACCGTCGATGTCCTAAAGGCCATCGCCAAGGGCGAGGGCCCGCGCCGCAGCCTATTGGCGCTCGGCTATGCCGGTTGGGCCCCCGGCCAGCTCGATCAGGAAATTCAATCCAATGGCTGGCTCACGGTGCCCGCCGCGACCGATTTGGTCTTCGGTGCCGAAGTCGAGCACATTTGGCAGCAAGCGATCGAGCGCATCGGCGTCGACCTCGGCAAATTATCGTCCAACGCCGGTCACGCCTAAGGAAAGATCCGCCGCCGCGCGAAAATCGCCGGCGAGCAGTGCGAACAACAAATGGTCGTGCCAGACCCCGTTGATTCGCAAATATTGCCGCGCATAGCCCTCTTGCCGAAAACCGCAACGCTCGAGCAATTTTTTGCTGCGCGCGTTCTCGGGCATACAGGCCGCTTCGAGCCGATGCATGCCAAACGGACCGAACGCGTGGTCGAGAAGCGCGCCGAGTGATTCGGTCATATAGCCTTGGCCGGCATGGGGGCGCCCGATCCAATAGCCGATGGTCGCCGATTGCGCCGCGCCGCGCTGCAGATTGCTGAGCGTGATGCCACCGAGCAACGCATCGTCCTCACGCCGAAACACGAAATAGGCGTAGCCGATATCTTCGCTCTCATCCCTCGCAAGCCGCCGAAGCCGGCGACGATAAGCCGCCCGGCCCAGCGCATCGGGCGCCCAAGCCGGCTCCCATGGCATAAGAAAGTCGCGGGACGCGTGGCGCAACTCCGCCCAGGCGGGCCAATCATTCAATCGAGGCGCACGCAAATAGGCGCGCCGCGTGACGAACATCGGCTCGGTACGCCCACTGCCGCCTAGTCTGAGCGCCATCAAGGGCCTTTCGCGATACGGAAGCTCAGCACCGCACCGTCTTCGCCAGTAGCGACCAATCGATGCCCGGCCGTGGCACAAAAATGCGGAAAATCGATCCGCGCCGCCGGGTCGGTCGCCAACACTTCGATTTCATCGCCCGGCGCCATGTCACCCAGCACCTTGCGCGCCTTTAGAACCGGCAGCGGGCAACGCATGCCGCGGACATCAAGCGTGCGCACCATCGACCACCATTACTCCGCCGGACCCTCGGTGCCCACAAACCCTGCCGCGTCATGGCCGGGCGCAGACCCACGTCTGTCCGGTTTAGCTCGTCTGGATGTAACATCCCCTTTTTCGTCATGCGCGGGCTTGACCCGCGCATCCAGTCTTCCTAACGAAACAGCGCGGTCGCAGCCCCTGGATGGCCGGGTCGAGGCCCGGCCATGACGAATTGGGGAGGGCCGGGTCGACGCGATCAACTTCGAGTCTCCCGCTCTGCCTTTTGCCACGAAAGGCCCGGTCACTGCATGTTTTACGCTCATCGCTTTTACCTTAA
>CAMDNF010000025.1:0-30962 GCA_945902735.1 Rhizobium sp. Q54
TTCGACCGGTTGCGTTGCGTTTTGGCGAGGCGATCCGCTAGGCGCGACGCGAAAAGCGATGCCGGGCCATCGGTTGAGCGGCGCAACGACGCGGGCGCCCACCACAACGCAACCCGCCGGGCCGGGGCCTTTTGCGGCGCGGGTTCGTCGCAGGGCTCGCCCGTAGGCCCCGCTACGCCCTTCGCCCTGCTTCTGCCCGCGACGCAAAATTCCTCCGGCGCAACCGATTCGACTTGGTCGGAACATGCTCTAGTCAAAATGTCGGTCGCGCCGGGCCAAGGTCAAGACATCGACGGCCCCTGCGCCCGCTTTTAGCAGTGTTTCGGCGCAGGCATTGGCGGTCGAGCCGGTGGTCAACACATCGTCGATCAAGAGCAGCCGTCGGCCCCGGATCAACGCTCTTGCGCGCGGCGGCACGGCGAAGGCACCCCTGACATTGCGGCGCCGTTCTGCGGCCGGCAATGAGGCCTGGGACGGCGTTGCCCGGCGACGCAAAAGAATCGCGGGAGACCAGGGCTTGCCAGTACGGCGTGCCAAATCCCGGGTCAGCAGGGCCGATTGATTGAAACGACGCGCGAACAAGCGCCAGCGATGGAGCGGCACCGGCACCAGAAGATCGGCGTCCTCGATCAACGGCGCCCCGGCTCGTTCAAGCCAGGCGGTGAACGCCGGCACGCAATAGGTCCGATCCGCCATTTTGAAGCCAAGCACAAGCGAGCGCCCGACCCCATCATAACCAAAGGCCGCGCGTGCCCTGTCATAGGTCGGCGGGTTTTGCAGGCAAAGACCGCACAATGTGCCCGCCGGTAATTCGAGCTCGAAGGCAACGCCGCAGCGCGCGCATTGCGGCGCGCCGATAAAGCGAAGCCCGCCCCAACACGTGGCGCAAAGCTGCCCCGGACGCTCGACCGGCGCCGCGCAGGCCAGGCATTGCGGCGGCAAAAAGGCGTCGAGCAGCCGCGTCGCGGCCCACTTAGCCGTGCGCGTAAACCCTTCCGCTCGTGAAGCCGATAGCGCCATGCCAACCATGCTAGCGCCTTTCGCGACGCTTCGCTGCCATGCGATATAGGGCCATGAAAAATCAGCCCTCCAGGCCCCCGGGCGCTGACGATGCCCAGGTCTTCGACCGGCGGCTGGTGCGGCTGCATCGCGACCGCGCCGCGCCGCATTATGCCGGCCATGATTTTCTTCATCGTGAAGTCGCGGAGCGGGTGCTTGAGCGGCTCGATGAAATCAAACGGCGCTTTCCGCTCGCGCTCGATCTTGGCTGTCGCACCGGCGTTGTTGGCTCGCTGCTGAAGGGGCGCGGCGGAATCGAACACTTGGTCGAATGCGATCTTTCAGCGACGATGATCGCACGCACGGGCGGATCGCTTCGGGTGATTGGGGATGAGGAGGCGTTGCCATTCCGCGATTCGAGCCTCGATCTGGTGATCAGCGTACTTGGCTTGCATTGGGTCAATGATTTGCCGGGCACGCTGATTCAGATTCGCCGCGCGCTGAAGCCCGATGGCTTGTTTCTTGGCGCATTCTTCGGCGGCGAAACATTGCACGAGCTCAGGGCGGCGTGGCTGCATGCCGAGCTCGAGCATTCAGGCGGCGCCTCACCGCGCGTTTCACCGGTCGCGGCGGTCGAGGATTTAGGCGGCCTGATGCAACGCGCGGGCTTCGCTTTGCCGGTGGTCGACACCGACACAATTACGGTGACCTATAAGGAGCCGCTTGCGCTGATGCGTGAGCTTCGTTTTATGGGCGAAGCGAATGCCAACCGCGCGCGCCGCTCGCATTTTACCGGCCGCGCCATGTTGGGCGCGGCGGCAAGCGCCTATCAGGCGCAGTTCGCGACGGCGGAGGGGCGCATTCCGGCAAGTTTTCAGACGATTTATTTGACCGGATGGTGCCCGCATCCCTCGCAACAACAACCGGCGAAGCGTGGCAGCGGCCAAATAAGTTTGGCGCGCGTCCTGCGCGACGACGAGCCGATTAATTCGTAATTTCGGGCGGGCGGCTCGGGCGGCTCAGAATATAGGCGCCGACCACCGCATTGATCGCGCCGATAATGGTTGGCAACGGCCAACCGGCGTCGATCACCGGTCGGAGCCACCCCTCGTCGGCGAACGCGACGGTTTGCGGCAATACAACGCCAACCACGATCACGCTCGCGGTCAAGCCGACCAAGGCACCGAATTTGGCATGGAGCGGGACAACCTTGTAGTCCCGCCAATTGCGAATCAGCGGGCCAAGAAAGCGATTGCCGATAAACCAATCATGCACCCGCATCGAGCCGCGCGAGAAGCACCAGGCCGCCAGCACAAAGAATGGCACGCCCGGAACGAGCGGCATGATGAGGCCGAGCACCCCAATACCAACCGGCCAGGAGATAGCCGAGCTTGACGAGGCTGATGGCCGGAAATGTGAGTGAAAACATAGGAAAACCGCCGGGTGATGTCACAGCCCCCACAATGCCGTTCGGGCGTTAATAGCGTGTGAACCCGGATGGTTAATTCGCGGCACGGCCATTGGTGCACCGATATTCGCTCAGAGCAAATCGCGCAGAGCGGCAATCAGTGGTTTATCGGCCGGCGGCATTGCCAGGTCGTCGAGGGCGGCCGGCCTTAACCATTGCAGACGCTGGCCCTCAAGCGGCCGCGCGATGCCCTTCCACACCCGGCAGACATAAAGCGGCATCAATAAATGGAAGGTGTCGTAAGCATGAGAGGCGAAACTGAGCGGCGCCAGGCATGATTCATGCACGTCGATATCGAGCTCTTCCTTGAGCTCGCGAATCAGCGCGGTTTCAGGCGTTTCGCCGGAGCCGACCTTGCCGCCGGGAAACTCCCAAAGCCCGGCCATCGCCTTGCCCGCGGGCCGTTCGGCGACCAACACCCGCCCATCGGTATCGACCAATGCGACCGCCGCCACCAGTACGATCGGCAGCGTCATGGGCTCAATTTCAGGAGCGGTAATCGGCGTTGATGTCGATATAGGCGTGGGTGAGATCGCAGGTCCACACCGTGGCCGCGCCGCGACCGAGCCCAAGATCGATCTCGATCACGATCTCCTCGCCCTTCATGTGCCGTGCGGTCGCCGCTTCATCATAGACCGCGGCGCGCGCGCCCTTCTCGGCCACCAAGAGACCACCGATCCGAATATCGAGCTTGGCCTGATCCAAGGGCTCGCCCGCTTTGCCGAGCGCCGCGACGATCCGGCCCCAATTGGGGTCTTGCCCGGCGATCGCGGTCTTGACCAAGGGTGAGTTCGCCACCGCAAAGGCCAGGCGCTTGGCCGCGCCGCGCGAGGTCGCGCCGGTCAGTTTGATCGCAACGAATTTTGTCGCGCCTTCGCCATCGCGCACGACCAGATGGGCAAGCTCGCGCATGACCGCCTCGAGCGCCTCCTTGAAGCCACGCAATTTGGCGTCGCCCGCGCGCTCAATGCGCGGTTGCGCGCGACCGACCGCGCCGGTCGCGAACAGCAAACACGTGTCGCTGGTCGACGTATCGCTATCGACCGTGATGCTATTGAAGGTGCGATCGGCGATCGGACCGAGCAAAGACTGCAAGACCGACGCCGGCAAGCGCGCGTCCGTGAACAGAAACGCGAGCATGGTGCCCATATTGGGCTGGATCATGCCGGCGCCCTTACAGAAGCCGGCGATCGTGATGTCGGCATCGCCGATTTTGGCACGCCGCACCGCGCCCTTGACGAACGTATCCGTCGTCATGATCGCGTGCGCGGCACGACTAAAGCCGTCGGGCGTCAAACTTGCCTTGATCGAGGGTAGCGCCGCGATGATACGGTCTTCGGGCAAGGGCTCGCCAATCACGCCTGTCGAAGCGATGTAAATTTGTTTCGGTTTGGCGCCAAGCATTTT
Source organism: Rhizobium sp. Q54 (assembly GCA_945902735.1). Lineage (GTDB taxonomy): Bacteria > Pseudomonadota > Alphaproteobacteria > UBA828 > UBA828 > SHWC01. The sequence goes on from CAMDNF010000025.1 coordinate 3,875, forward strand.
GGCGGCGGCGTCGGCGGTTCGCTTGACCGACCGTTCCCCAATTTTGCCCGTGAATGCGTTGGCATTGCCGGCATTGACCACGAGGCCGCGCGCGCCGCGACCGCTCGCGAGACCCGAGCGGCACCAGGCAACCGGGGCGGAGGCCGTCTTCGAGCGCGTCAAGACGCCGGCGACCGTGGTGCCCGGCGCCAATTCGGCCAGGATCACATCATCCCGGCCTTGATAGCGGACCCCCGCCGCACCGGCCGCCAGCCGCACGCCGGCAATCGGCGGTATCGCCGGGAAACCTTGCTTCGGCGCGAGTGGCGAGACCGTGGTGACCGCTTTGCCCATGACGCCGACTATTCCGCCTTTTTCTCGCTCCCGGCCGCGGCCGGGGTATCAGTGGCCGCTGGCGCGTCAGAAGGCGCGGCACCATCTTTGCTTTCGGTGGCAGGCAGACTTTCCGCTGTAGGCGGCGCGACCGGCTTGGGCAGACCAAGCACGGCATAGGCATCGAGCTTGACCATCTCGATCTTCTTCTCGGCACGCACGGCCTTGGCCGCGCGATCGACCAATTCCGCCATGAGCTGATCACGCACGTCGGGCACGACCTCCTCGAACGTCGGCGGTTGCGCGGCGCGCCGATCATCGACCCGAATCAAATGCCAGCCATGCTCGGTCTGCACTGGTGCGGAGACCTTGCCCTTTTCGGTCGCGAACGCGACGTCGGCGAATTCAGGCACCATTTTGCTCTTCTTGAAATAGCCGAGATCGCCGCCATCCTTGGCGTTGCTTTGATCGATCGACTTCGCCTGCGCAAGCGCCTCGAAATTGCCGCCCTTCGCGAGCTCCTCCGCGATCGCTTTCACTTCCTCTTCGGTCTTGACCAGAATGTGGTGCGCACGCACTTCATCTTCGGGAACTGCCGCCTTCAGCATTTCCTCATAGCGCTGCTTGATGACCTCCGGCGTGATTTCGACATCTTTGCGCTTTTTGAGATAGGCCTGATGCAATAGGCGCTCGCGATAAAACACGACCTGGCGTTCGACCTCAGCCTGGTCGATCCCCTCGGCGCTCGCGGCCTCAGCCATCAATCGAATATCGATCATCTCTCTGAGCAGGGTATTGAACAGGAAATCGCCCGGCAGGTAATAATATTGCTGTGGCAGAAATTGCAACGCGACGCGCATCTCGCCCGCCGTCAACGGCTTGCCATCGACGGTCGCGACCACGGTTTCGACCGGCAAGGGCTCGACCGCCTGGGTCGCAGTCGCTTCTTCAGCCCAGCTGGCCGAGGGGCCAGCGATGGCCACCAAGCCGGCAAACAAGGCCGCGACGCCGGGCCGGGCGATCGACCGGAAAACCTTCATGACAACGTCCTTTCGTGGGAATTTGCGGGCATGCGCGCGCCCTTCGCCGGGCATCATGCACAACCCAATGCGCCCGACAAGGGCGCCTATGCCGCAGGGGGCGTCGCGCCCGCCACGTTGACACCCCCGGGTCGGTCGCTTATCTCTCAGCCTGACGCCTGAAGCGAATTCCCCCGTTTGCCCGCAGCTTATCGAGGACGTCCCATGCTCGGGACCATCACCCAACGCATCTTCGGCTCGGTCAACGAGCGCACCATTAAGGGCTATCGAGCTCCCGTCGAGGCGATCAGCGCGCTCGAAAAGGAGCTTGAGCGCCTATCCGATGAGGCCCTGCGCGCCCGCACGGCCGAATTTCGAGCCCAATTGGCCAAAGGCACCAAGCTGGACGACCTTTTGGTGCCGGCGTTCGCCACGGTGCGCGAGGCCGCCAAACGGACCATCGGCCAACGCCATTATGACGTTCAGCTGATCGGCGGCATGGTGCTGCATGATGGACGAATCGCCGAAATGGCGACCGGTGAAGGCAAAACGCTGGTCGCGACGCTGCCGGTCTATCTCAACGCGCTGACCGGCAAGGGCGTTCATGTCGTGACGGTCAACGACTATTTGGCCAAACGCGATGCCGCCTGGATGGGCAAAATCTATCAATTCCTCGGTCTCGAGGTCGGCGGCATCGTCAACGACATCGATGATGCGGTCAGGCGCGATCAATACGCCGCCGACGTGACCTATGGCACCAACAACGAGTTCGGCTTCGACTATTTGCGCGACAATATGAAGTTCTCGCTCGAATCGATGGTGCAGCGCGAGTTCAACTACGCGATCGTCGATGAAGTCGACAGTATTTTGATCGACGAGGCGCGCACACCGTTGATCATCTCGGGCCCGGCCGAAGATAGCTCCGAGCTCTACCAGAAGGTCGATGCGCTGATCCCCTCGCTCATCGAAGGCGATTTCGAGAAGGATGAAAAGTCGCGCTCGGTCAATTTGACCGATGCCGGCGTCGAGCGGTTGGAGCAAAAGCTCGGTGAGGCGGGTGTGTTGCGCAGCCCCAATCTATACGATTTCGAGAACGTCTCGGTGGTGCATCACGTCAATCAGGCGCTGCGCGCGCATAAATTATTCGAGCGCGACCGCGATTACATCGTGCGCGAAAACAAGGTTGTGATCATCGACGAATTCACCGGCCGCATGATGCCAGGCCGACGCTTTTCCGAAGGGTTGCACCAGGCGCTCGAGGCCAGGGAGCATGTGCGCATCCAGCCCGAGAATCAGACTCTTGCCTCGATCACCTTCCAAAACTATTTCCGGCTCTACCCGAAGCTCGCGGGCATGACCGGCACGGCCGCGACCGAGGCGGCGGAGTTCTCCGATATTTATCGGCTCGAAGTGACGCAGGTTCCAACCAATCTACCGTGCGTCAGGAAAGACGACGATGACGTGGTCTATCGCGCCGCGGAAGAAAAATGGAAGGCCGTCGTCGCGGAAATCAAAATCTGCCGTGAGGCCGGCCAGCCAGTGCTGGTCGGCACCACCAGCATCGAGAAATCCGAAGTGCTGTCCGAGCGGCTGAAAAAGGACGGCGTCCCCCACACGGTCTTGAACGCGCGCTATCACGAGCAGGAAGCCCATATCATCGCCCAGGCCGGACGATTGGGCGTCGTTACCATCGCGACCAACATGGCCGGGCGCGGCACCGACATTCAGCTCGGCGGCAATATCGATGTTCGTATCGCCGATGAGCTCGTCGATCTCGCCGAGCCTGAGGTGCGCAACGCCGCCGCCGCGAAGATCCGCGCCGAAGTGCTGGCCGAACGCGAAAAGGTCAAGGCCGCCGGCGGACTATGCGTGATCGGCAGCGAGCGCCATGAGGCGCGGCGCATCGACAATCAGCTGCGCGGCCGCTCGGGCCGTCAAGGCGACCCCGGTCGCTCGAAATTCTTCCTGTCGCTCGAAGACGATCTCTTGCGCATTTTCGGCGGCGATCGAATGGATGGCATGCTGTCTCGCCTCGGCCTCAAAGAAGACGAAGCGATTATTCATCCGTGGATCAATAAGGCGCTCGAGAAGGCGCAGCAAAAGGTCGAGCAGCGCAATTACGAAATTCGCAAAAACCTTCTGCGCTTCGACAATGTGATGAACGATCAGCGCAAGGTGATCTACGAGCAGCGCAAGGATTTGATGCGCATCGCCGATGTCGGTGAGACGATCGAGGACATGCGCGATGAGGTGATCGAGGGTTTGATCGACGAGTGCATTCCCGAGAATAGTTATGCCGAGGAATGGAACCTCAAGAAGCTCGATGACGAGGTGAAGCGCGTTTTCAATATCGAGCTTCCAGTCAAGACCTGGGCGAAAGAGGAAGGCATCGCGGACGAGGAAATTCGCGATCGCATCGGCGAGGCGATCGACAAAAAAATGGACGAGAAGGCCGCGCGTTATGGCGCCGAGCTTTGGCGCGTTGCCCAGAAGAGCATGTTGCTCCAGCTACTCGACCAATCTTGGAAAGATCATTTGCTGGCGCTCGACCATTTGCGCCAAGGCATCGGGCTACGGGCCTATGGCCAGCGCGACCCGCTGAACGAATACAAGCGCGAAGCCTTCGATATGTTCCAGACGCTGCTCGTCGTACTGCGCGAGCGCGTCACCTCGGTTTTGGCGCACCTGGAATTGAGGCTTGAGGGTGAGCAGCAGCCGCCTGAGTTACAGCCGAAGCCGCAAGCCATGCAATTGACGCGACAGGACCCGGCGATGGGCGATGACGCATCCGAGGGTTTCGCGCCCACGGGCGCGGCGCTCGCGGCCAATCCGCCCTCGCCGCTGCGCAATCCGCAGCCGCCCTCGGCGGCGCAAGCCAGGATCAACCGCGACGACCCATCGACCTGGGCCGGCACGCCGCGGAACGCCAATTGCCCGTGCGGCTCAGGCAAAAAATACAAGCACTGCCACGGCAGGGTTGGCTAAGCGGCGCGGCGATCAAAGCTTCGGCTTATAAAGGGCGCGGCCGCGGCAGGGCACACTGAGCTCTTCAAGCGCGCACGTGCCGAGGTCGGTGACCACTGCGCCATCAGCCCCCTCACGAAACGCGATGTTGGTTGGCCGCGTGCCATTGGTTTTGAGCCGCGTCGCGACCTTGCCGCCACGATCCAGCACCGTCACATCGCCCTGGCCAAAGACCGTGCAATAGAGGCGGCCATCGGTACCGAAAGCCATGCCATCGGGCCCAACGAAACTTTCCGGCTTGCCGTTGATGACATTGCCGAACAATTCGCGCTTCGGCGCCGATTGGCCGAACACGTCATAGCGATAGACATTCCCTGAAAGCGTTTCGTTGACGTAGAGAATGTCCTCCGCATCGAAGGCGATGCCATTGGTGAAGCGAAGCCCGGTATCGAGCGTGCGCAACACGCGGCCGGTCTTGGGCTCTATCTCGAAGACGCGACCGTGATAGGGGATCGTTTGGTAGTCGGCGCGGATGCTTTGGCCGTCGATGAAATCATCGGGCAGAATGCCGGAATCGGTCAGATAGAGATGGCCGTCGGGGCCGAAGGCGAGATCGTTCGGCCACAAATAGGGATCGCCATCGGGACCCTGAAAACTTTTTAGAATTTGCCCATCGGGCGCCATGCACACGACGGTTTCGCGCGCGCCGCCGGCAATCCATAGATTGCCCTGCCCATCGATGGTCAGCCCGTTCGGGCGCCCGCCGGGCCGCCCAACTTCATGACGTTGACCCTTGGCGTCGATGCGGCTGACGCAGGCGCGTGCCTTGGCCATTTCAACCAAATAGACCTGACCGTCCTCGGTGCAGACCGGACCTTCGGGCTCCAGCACATCGGAACAAATGACGCGATTGGCCATGACCTTTCCTTCCCCGCCTTCGGCTGGATCAGGCTCTAGGAAATACGCTGGGCGCGGCGATCACAAGGGGTTATGGATTGGCCGTCGCGGCGCGGCCCACGGCGATTTCGCGCAGCGCAAGGCGCACGACCTGCGTGCCGGAGACCACCGCGAGGCTTGCCATGATCGCGGCAACCGCCAGATCGGGCCACGCCGTATCGCTGGCGAACACGCCCGCCGCCGCGATCAACACCGCGATATTGCCAATCGCGTCATTGCGCGTGCAGAGCCAGACCGAGCGACGATTGGCGTCGCCATTGCGATGGCGGTAAAGCAGCAACGCGACCGACACATTGGCGGCGAGCGCCACGGCGCCGACCACGCCCATCGCCGTCACATGGGGCACACCGCCATAGAGCGCGGCATGAATTGTCGAACCGATGATCGACAGCCCGAAGGCGATCATCGTCACGCCTTTAACCAACGCGGCGCGCGCGCGCCAAGTGAGCGCGAGGCCGAGCACGAACAGGCTGATGCCATAATTCGCCGCGTCGCCAAGAAAATCGATTGCATCGGCGAGCAACGACTTCGAGCCCGCGTCGAGACCAACCGCGAGCTCGACCCCGAACATCGCGGCGTTTATCACGAGCGCCGCCCACAAGACGCGACGATAGGCGCCGTCAACGTCGCCGGGCTTCGCTTCGTGGTCGTGATGATGATGGCCGCAGGCCGCGCTCATCGGGTCGCTCCATGAGTCATGGGAAACCCTAACACTTGATCGGTTGTGCCGGCGTTAATGACGGCCTGATCAACTCAGTGTCTTTTGGCCAATGGCGAGGAACTTCTGGCGCCGGCGACTTCTGAGATCGCCGCCGGGAAGACCACGGAATTCGTTGAGCGAGCGCTCCAGCGCCTCGCCAACCGCGCGAATGGCTTCTTCGGGCGCCCGGTGCGCGCCACCTAAGGGTTCGCCAATAATTTCGTCGATCACGCCGAGCTTCAAGAGGTCTTCGGCGGTCAGCTTGAGCGCCTCGGCGGCGTCTTGGGCGTGCTCGGCGCTGCGCCACAGGATCGAGGCGCATCCCTCGGGCGAAATCACCGAATAGATCGCATGTTCGAGCATCAGAATTTTGTTGCCGGTCGCGAGCGCGATCGCCCCACCCGAGCCGCCCTCGCCGATCACGATGCTGATAATCGGCACACGGAGATCGAGGGAGGTTTCGATCGAACGCGCAATCGCCTCGGCCTGGCCGCGCTCCTCCGCGCCGATGCCGGGATAGGCGCCGGGCGTATCGACGAGCGTGACGACCGGCAGGCCAAAGCGCTCAGCCAGGCGCATCAGGCGCACCGCCTTGCGATAGCCCTCAGGGTTGGGCATGCCGAAATTGTGTTTCACGCGCTCGGTCGTATCGCGGCCCTTCTCTTGGCCGATCAGCATGATCGCGCGGCCGCGAAAGCGACCGAGCCCGCCGATCACTGCCCGATCCTCGCCGAATTTGCGATCGCCCGCGAGGGACGTGAAGTCCTGCACCAAGGCGCCGACATAATCGAGGCAATGGGGCCGCTCGGCATGACGCGCGACCAGGGTCTTTTGCCAGGGCGTCAGGCGCGCATAGGTTTGGCGCAGCGTGCGATCGACCTTGCCCTGGAGGCGCGTGACCTCCTCGGCGATATTCAGGCCACCATCGCCGCTCAAATGTCTGAGCTCGCGAATCTTGCCCTCGATCTCGGCAATCGGCTTTTCAAAATCGAGATAGGTATTCATGGCGCCGCCCTACGCGATGCGCTAACGCGACAGAGGGTGATGATCGCGGACCACCGCCTTCAATCTATCATCAACAACATGGGTATAAATTTCCGTGGTCGCAATATCCGCGTGACCGAGCATGGTTTGGACCGCGCGCAGATCGGCGCCATGGGCCAATAAATGGCTTGCGAAGGCATGCCGAAGAACGTGTGGCGACAAGCGCTTAGGGTCAATCCCCGCCACCGCCGCGAGTCCCTTGAGCAACTGGCCAACACGGTGGCGGGTGAGCCGGCCGCCTTTGCCGCGCGAGGGGAACAAATAGGGCGACGGGCGCACGCCGGCCAAATGCACCGCGCGCACCGAAAGATAGGCCGTAACCGCTTCACGCGCCGGCTCGCCGAGCGGCACGAGGCGTTCTTTCGCACCCTTGCCGCGCACGAGCAGACTAAGCGAATCGGCGCTGATTGCGGCGCGCGGCAGGTCGATCAATTCCGACACGCGAAGGCCGCTCGCATAGAGCAATTCAATGATCGCGAGCAGGCGCAGCGCATCGGCGGCGGCCCGTAACGAGGCGCCAGCCTGAGCGACGCGGGCTTGGCCCTGCGCGGCGGCGATCAGCGCCTCAACCTCGGTCTCGCCGATGATCTTGGGCAATGTGCGCCCAAGGCGCGGCCCGTCAATAATTTCGGTCGGGTCATTGGCGCGCGCGCCCTCGGCGACCAAGAAACGAAAAAACTGGCGCAGGCTGGAGAGCCGACGCGCCGCGGTTCGTGGTGCGAACGCACCGTCGGCGAGTGTCGAGAGATAGCCGCGCAATTCATCGCGATCCGCCGTAACCAGCGCGCGCTTCGTCGCCACCAAATGAGCTGAAATCGCCTTTAGGTCGCGCTCATAGGCGTCTTTGGTGTGGAGGCTCGCGCCGCGTTCGCTCAGCAGCATTTCGCAGAACCGCTCGATGGCGCGATGGTCGGTCTCGGCTGGGACTTTTTTCATAGCCCCTTCCCGAGCGCCGCCTCGAGCGCAAGAGCGCGCGCCGGCTGATCGAGCCCAACCGCTTTCAAGCCTTCGACAACCCGCGCGAGCGTCATGGTCGCGGCGCCGGCTGGTCCGGCCTCGCCCAAGGCGACGAGCCCGAGCAAGACCGTTTCACCCAAACGCTTGGCACCGATCGCATCATCGAGCGCCTTCATGATGGCTTGTGCCGGCAATGGCGCAGTTTCCTGCCTGGCATTCAGCGCGAGCGCGCGCCAAGCATCCTCAGGCACCTTGATGCCGATCGCTTGCAATAGGCTCAAGACAAGGTTGGCGCGCGCACTGTGATCAGCGGTCACGGCGGCATTGGCTTCGAGCCAGGCGTCGAACCGCGCGTTGTCGAACCCTTGTGCGGTGGTGGCCCCCGCCACCATCATGATCGGCCACAGCGAATCGGCGATCTTTTGCGCCTCGGGATCGGCGGCACCCTGAACCGCAACCAATTGGCGCCAACGGCCCGCCGCTTGCGGCTCGGCCGCCGCCAATAACGCGCGCGCGGCATCACCCGCGAACCAGACGAGGGCCGGCGCGGGTTCGATTTTGCTGACCAGCGCGAAGGTCGCGCGGGCGACGGTCGGGAAGATGCCGTCCTCGCGGGCGCTCGCATAAGCGGCTTGAAGCAGTTTGGCCCGTGCCTCCGGCACGGTTTCGGCCTGCGCGGCGCGATAGAGCAGCGCGCGTGCGAGCGGCCCATCGAGCTTTTCGGCCGCACTTACGGCTTTGGCGAGTTGGTCCTTTTTGAATTCAGCGGCGGCGTAAAAGTGCGCGACGCTTTCAGCCGGCACGGTACCCGCCGCCTCGGCCGCTTCGACCGCCGCGATCCTGAGCTTCATCGGATTGTCGGTCGCCTCGGCGATCAGCCGAAGCACGGCCGGATTGGCCCCGATCACCGCGCCCTCAGGCACCGGCCGCTTGGCCTTGCGTAACATGGCGAAGTGCAAGGGCGTCGGGTCGGGGAACTTTTCGAGCTTGGCTTTGACGCCGAGCAGCGCGTCGGCCAAGACCAAGAACGCGGTATCGCCGGCATCGCTCTCGCGCAAGAGATCCAGCCCTAGGCGCGCCGCTTCGGCCTCGTTGGCGATGATTTGACAGAACACCAGCGCCTTCTGCCAATAGCTGTCGCCACCGCGCGGCACTTCGGCGCGCACTTGGGCGCAGGCGGGGGCGTAATCGCCACCCGCGAGGAAATAAACGTCGCTTTCGATGCGCGCGCGCATGGGGTCGGCTTGGCCGGTTGCGGGCGCTTGCCGCAGAAGCGCGCCGGCCAATTGATATTCCCCCATACGGGCGAGCGCGGCGGCGCGGGCCGAGAGGAACGTGCCCGAAACGGCGCCCCCCTCCGGTGCCTCTGGCGGCGCGCCGGCAGACGTTAAAAGGCGAATGGCGAGCGAACGCATGGCGGGCGACACCGCGCCATGCGGCATGCGGCCTATCACGGCTTCGACGAACGAGCGCGCGGCCCCCTGCCAAAGCAGGCGCGGCAAAGGCGCGATGCCGGCTTCTGATAAGCCAAGCGAATCGGGCCCAACCGGCACGGCCTTCAGCTCATCCACCTCAACCGAGCTGGCAGGTTTGGTTTGACTGAGCGGGGGGGTGGTTTCGCCCGGCAGGGGTTCGGGGAGGATATCGATCGCCTCGGGATCGGTCGGGATCAGGCGGACGGGTTCCTCCGGCTCCTGGGCCCAGGCTCCGGGCGTCGAAACGACAATCGCCGCCGCGAGCAGCCCACCGAACCACGCGGCAAAACGGCGGCCTGAGCGGCAGTCCGGCCGGCTCAGGGCTTGATTTCCTTGGTAATTGTTTGGTCGATCGGCTGGTTGGGCGGAGCGGGCTCCCAAATCAAGAGAAATGCCGCCGCGGCGCCTATCCCCAGCACGATGAGCACCAAAAATACGCGATAGACCGCCCTCATGATCGGGCGAGCGTCCAGCGTGAACCATCAAGATGCACGGGCAATTTGCTGTGCTACATTGGGCCAATGTCGAATCGAACGCAGTGTACCGGGCGAGCCTCGCAAACTCAATCAAATGCCCTGCCGGCCCGCAGCGGAGCCGCGCAATGATCCCGGACAGGCTCATCCAGGCGCTTGACCGCAGTATCGTGCTGGTCGGCCTCATGGGCGCCGGAAAGAGCGCGATTGGACGGCGTTTGGCCACGCGCCTTGGGCTGAAATTCGTCGACGCCGATGCCGAGATCGAAATGGCCGCAGGCTGCTCGATCGCCGACATTTTCGAGATTCATGGCGAGCCGGCGTTCCGCGAAGGCGAGCGGCGGGTCGTGGCGCGCCTTCTGAAAGAACCGCCCCATGTGCTGGCAACCGGCGGTGGTGCGTTCATGGACGCCGAGACGCGGGAACGTATTCGCGAGCGGGGTGTTTCGGTTTGGCTGCGCGCCGATATCGAGCTGTTGCTCTCGCGTGTGTCGCGCCGCGACGATCGCCCCCTCCTCAAGCAAGGGGACAAACGCGAAATTCTTGCCGCGCTGATTACCGAGCGTTACCCAGTTTATGCCGAGGCGGATATCACGGTTGATAGCGAGGACGTGCCACATGACCGCATGGTCGACAAAATCATCACGGCGCTGAATCAACATTTGCGTGGCCGAACACCGGTGACGCAGAGCACGACGGCTTGAAGATCGCGCCGCACGAAGCCATGCCATGACGTCGAACCGCGACCACCCCTCAACAGCCAGCGAATGCGTGAACGTTGCGCTCGGCGAGCGCAGCTACGACATTCTGGTCGGGCGCGGCCTGCTCGACCAAGCCGGCGCGCTGATCGCCGCGCGCTTCGCCAGGCGACGCGCCTTCATTGTGACCGATGCCAATGTCGCGCGAAGCTATCTCGCCGCGCTGGAGCGCGATTTGACGCAGGCCGGCGTCGCGGCCATGTCAATCGTGCTCGATGCCGGAGAACAGACCAAGGATTTTAGCCACCTCGAAGGCCTGATCGAGAAGCTGCTCGGGGCACGCATCGAGCGATCGAGCCTTTTGATCGCGCTTGGCGGCGGGGTAATCGGCGATCTCGTCGGCTTCGCCGCCAGCATCGTATTACGCGGCATCGACTTCATCCAAATACCGACCACGCTGCTCGCCCAGGTCGACAGTTCGGTCGGCGGCAAGACCGCGATCAACAGCCGTATCGGTAAGAACCTGATCGGTACGTTCCACCAACCGCGCCTCGTGCTGATCGACACCGATGCCCTCAATACCTTGCCGCCGCGCGAGTTGCGCGCGGGCTATGCCGAGGTGGTAAAATATGGGCTGATCGACGATCCGGCGTTTTTCACCTGGCTCGAAGCCAATGGTAAGACACTGCTCGATGGCGACACCGCCGCCCGTCGCCATGCCGTGGTCACGAGTTGTCGGGCCAAGGCACGCATCGTCGCCGCCGATGAGCGCGAGACCGGCGTGCGTGCCCTGCTCAATCTCGGCCACACCTTTGCTCATGCGTTCGAAGCGGAGACCGGCTATGGCGCGGCGCTTTTGCATGGCGAGGCCGTTGGGACGGGGCTTGGCCTCGCGTTCGCGTTGTCCGCGCGGCTTGGCCTGTGCACCGCCGCCGATGCCGAGCGCGTTCAGCGCCACCTTGCTCTGGCTGGTCTGCCGACGACAATCGACGCGTTGCCGCCCCGTGCGTGGAGCGCCGCGCGTTTGATCGAGCACATGGCGCACGACAAGAAAGTGAAAGCCGGGCGCGTTACGTTCGTGCTCGCTCGCGGTATCGGCAAAGCGTTCGTCTCAAGCGACGTGCCGATCGAGACGGTGCAAGATTTGTTGTCCGATTTCATCAGTGCCGGGCAATCACCGGCCCGCGTGTCAGGAGTATCGCCGTGATCGTCTCGATCGTCGGGATCGGCATTTTGCTGATATTTTCCGCTTTCTTTTCTGGGAGCGAGACGGCGCTGACCGCGACATCGCGGGCCCGCATGCACCACCTGGAGGAAGAGGGCCATCGTCGCGCGCGCCTGGTCACCAAGCTGATCGCACGCCGCGAGCGATTGATCGGCACGCTCCTGATCGGCAATAACATCGCGAACATTTTTGCCTCGGCGCTCGCCACCAGTGTGTTGATCGAAATGGTGGGCGATGGCGCGGTTGCCATTGCCACGATCCTGATGACCGTGCTCGTGATCATCTTCTCCGAGGTGCTGCCGAAGACTTACGCGATCCGGAACGCCGACCGTGTTTCGCTCGCGATCGCGCCGGCAGCGGCGGTATCGGTCTTTTTACTCTCACCCATTGCGATCTCGGTCCAGCTCATCGTATCCGGCATGTTGAAACTGGCCGGCGGGCGGGTCGCGCCGTCTGGCCCCGATGCGGCCGAACAGGAGATTCGCGGCACGATCAGCATCCATGCCGAGTCTGGCGCTGTGGTCGCGCATGAACGCGAAATGCTGCACAGCATTCTCGACCTCGACCGCATGACGGTTGGCGAAATCATGACCCACCGGCGGCGCATGTTGACGCTCGACGCCGATCTGCCAGCCAGGGAATTGGTCGAACGCGTGATGGCGAGCCCCTATACGCGGATTCCGGTTTGGCGCGGCGAACTCGACAACATTGTGGGCGTGCTGCACGCGAAGGACGTGCTTCGCGCGCTCGGCGCCTCGCGCGGCAATCCCGACGTGGTCGATGTCGCGGCCATCGTGACCAAGCCATGGTTTGTGCCGGAAACCACCAATCTGCTCGAGCAAATGACGGCCTTTCGCGAGCGCCACGCCCATTTCGCGCTGGTGGTCGATGAATATGGCGCGCTAATGGGCCTCGTGACACTCGAAGATATTCTCGAGGAAATCGTCGGCGAGATCACCGATGAGCACGACGTCAAGACGCGCATGATCGCCGCGCAACCCGATGGCAGCTATTTGGTGCAAGGTATTTTGTCGGTCCGCGACGTCAATCGCCGCCTGGGCTGGGATCTCGAGGAAGACGAAGCGACCACCATCGCGGGCCTGATGATGCATCACGCCCAAACCATCCCCGAAGTCGGCGAGCGATGCGAAATCGCCGGCTTCCGCTTCGAGGTGATGACGCGCCTGGGCAATACGCTGACCCAAATCAAAATCACACCACCGCCCGATGTGACCGCGCGCGCCACATGACGGACTGACCGCAGGTCACCGGCCGATGATCCTGGATATCCTTGAAATCGTCGCGCCGGTTTTTCTGTGCGCCGGCGTCGGCTATGGCTGGAAGCGCGCCAAGCAGCCGTTCGATACGATGCTGGTGACCCGGCTGGTCTCCATGATCGGGGCGCCCTGCCTAATTTTCTCGACGCTGGTCGGCATCGACCAGATGGCGGACGATATTCTCGTCATGGTGTTGGCGAGCCTCGCGGCGGTCGCCGGCTTCACCGTGCTCTCGACTCTCGCGCTCAAGGCACTTGGCCTACCGCTCCGCACCTATCTCGCCGCGCTGGTGTTTCCGAATGCCGGCAATATGGGCCTGCCCCTCTGCCTGTTCGCGTTCGGCGATGCCGGGCTTGCGCTCGGCATCGGCTATTTCACGGTGACGGCGACCCTTAATCTGACGCTCGGCAATTGGTTTTATTCGGGCGAGCCGCGACCATGGCGGGCGCTCAAAACGCCGATCCCCTATGCGGTCGCGCTCGGCCTTGTCTTGATGGCGACCGGCACCGCGCCGCCCGAGTTCCTGCTCAAGACCACAAAACTTTTGGGCGGTATCGCGATCCCCATGATGATGCTCTCGCTCGGAGTCTCGCTCGCCGAGCTCGGTGTCACGCGGCCAGGTCGCACCTTTTTGCTGGCGGTTCTCCGCTTCGGCATTGGGCTCGGGGTCGGCTATGGCATTGCGCTGGCCTTCGGCTTCGAGGGCGCTCAACGCGGCGTGATGATGATCCAGAGCGCCATGCCGGTGGCGGTGTTCAACTATTTGTTCGCCGCGCTCTACAAGCGAAACCCGGAAGAGATCGCGAGCTTAGTGCTGATTTCGAGCGCGCTCGGCTTCGCCTCGCTGCCGCTCTTGGTCTATCTGGCCAAAATCTAACGGGCAGCGAGGCCGCGATTGATGTCGTGGATCAGGCGCGGGCCACGATAGACGAACGCGGTATAGACCTGGACTAGGCTGGCGCCGGCTTGGAGGCGCGCTCGTGCATCGCGCTCCGAACCTATACCGCCCACGCCAATCAACGCCAATCGGCCCTGGTTGAGCCCGGCAAGCCGGGCCAGCGCGTCTTGCGCCCGCGTTCTCAACGGTTCCCCGCTCAGCCCGCCCGTCTCACCCCGATGCCGCGAACGCAGCGCCGGGGGGCGCGCGATCGTCGTGTTGGTGGCGACCAGCCCATCGAGACCGTGAGCGCTGACCGCTTCCGCCAACGCGGCCAGTGCGTCGTCATCGAGATCGGGCGCGAGCTTGAGGAGGAGCGCGGGGCGCCTTGTGGTTTTGCCGCGTGCCTCGGCGAGGCGCCCAAGCAGCGCCGTTAGCTGACCCCCCGCTTGCAACCCCCTTAAGCCCGGCGTGTTGGGCGAGGAGATATTGACCACGAGATAATCCGCATAGTCGGAGAGCCGGTTGAGCCCCAACACATAGTCGGCGATCTTGTCCTCGGTCTCCTTGTTAGCGCCGAGATTGATGCCGAGCACGGCCATGGCGCCCGCCGGGCCGGCGCGAAAGCGCGCGACATTGCGCTCGAACAAGTCGATACCGCCGCTATTGAAGCCCATGCGGTTGATCAGCGCGGCGTCCTCGCGCAGGCGAAATAATCGTGGACGCGGATTGCCCGCTTGCGGCTTCGGCGTGACGGTGCCGGCCTCAACAAAGCCGAAGCCGAGGCGAAACAGGCCGGCCAGGGCGGCGGCGTCCTTGTCGAAGCCGGCGGCGAGGCCAAGCGGGCTCAGCAGCGTGCGTCCGAATAACGAGAGCTTGAGCGAAGCTGGTGGCGCCTCAATGCGGCCAAAAGGAAGCCTTAGACCGGTGAGCGCGGCGTGATGCGCGGTCTCCGGTGGCAAGAGCCCGAGCGCGCCAGTCGCCAGATCGAGCAGCGATGACAATCCGATTACCCTTTCAGCGCCATGTGCCAAACCGGTTGCGCCCGCAGCCACCCTGCCCTAAGACGGGCGCGCTGAAAATCGTCGCCGAAAGGAGCCCCATCATGGCCGAGCGCTTCATTGAAACCCTCTATAAGGGTTATGCGCAATCTTTCGACCTCATGGGTCCGCCTTTGGTCGACGAGCGCTCGGAATACCAACATATCCTGATCTTCGATACGGCGCTCAATGGCCGCGTCCTGGTGCTCGACGGCAATGTCCAGCTGACCGAGCGCGACGAATGCGCCTATTCGGAAATGCTCACTCACGTGCCGATGATCGACCATGGCGCGGTCGAGCGGGTGATGATCGTTGGCGGCGGCGACGGCGCGATCGCCGAAGAGGTACTGAAGTACCGGAGCGTGCGCGAGGTTGAGCTGGTCGATATCGACGGCCGGGTGATTGAGCTGTGCAAGCAGCACTTTAAAAGCGTGAGCGGGACGGCCTTCGCCGATCCGCGCCTCAAGGTCCACGCGGTCGACGCGTTCAAATTCCTCGACGATCAGCACGCGATCGGCCGCTATGACCTGATCATCGCCGATCGGCCCGACCCGGTCGGCCCGGCCGGCGTCCTGTTCGCCGAGAAGTTCTACCGCCTGGTCGAACGCGCGCTGACACCGAAAGGCTTTGCCACGTTTCAGACCGGGGTGCCGTTCTACCAGCCGGCCGAGTTGACCGAGACACACCAGCTCTTCGCCAAGATGTTCAAGCACCACGGCGCCTATGTGAGCGTGGTGCCCACCTATATTGGCGGCTATATGGCGCTGACCTGGTTCGGCCGCGGCGGCGCGCTCGGCACGAACTCGGCCGATCTCGTCGCCGCCCGCTTCAAGGCGGCCCAGATCGCGACCGACTATTATGACGCAGCGGTCCACGGGGCAGCTTTTCAGCTGCCACCGTGGATTCGCCGTTTATTAGGCTGATTCGCTCGCAAAGCTTGGTCAACGGTGGGCGACACACTAGGTCGCCGACCGCCCCACCCGACTGATGGTCAGATGATCCCGCGCTTATGCTCGCTGACGTTGATGCTGCCTGGCCTAAAGGCCTCCCGCAGCACCGGTATCGCCTTGGACGGTTCGGCATCGCCGCACATGAAAATATCAAGCGCGGCGTAACCTTTTTCCGGCCAAGTGTGGATACTGATGTGCGATTCCGCCAGCACCGCGACGCCCGACACACCGGTCGGGGCAAAACGGTGAAGATGGAGGTGCAGCAACGTTGCACAGGCCGCCTCGATCGCCTTGGTGAGAGCTTGTTCGATCGCCTCGATATCATCGAGGTTTTCGGCTTCCCACATGTCGACGATCAGATGACTGCCTGCATAGCAAAGGCCATTCCGAACGATGAAATGGTCCTTCTGCTCTGGTCGTTCGCTCCCTTTCGGGAACGGTATCGGTACGGATCTTACCTCTGCTCGGGCGGGGACCGCCTCCGCTTCAGTATTCACCGCAAGTTGGGGACGAGCGTATGCCATCTTGGCATCTCCTCCAAACCCGCGTTGAACCCAAAGGGGGTGACACCTTTATTCGTAGTCAACTGCTGTCCGTTGCGTAGGGGACAACGCAGCGAAAAATAGGGTCTCTGCACGTCGCGTCAAGCGGTTATTACCTCTCAACCAAAAAAAAATTCTTAACGCGCCGACAGCGCCGAAATTTTCGTCGGGTTGTCGGCACTCCATCGTTCAAGTTTTCTTACTCCGGCACGAGCCAATCGAGGCGCGCAGTGCCGCTTTTGTCCTCCGCGAGCACGCGAGAGAGGCTCGGAAGGAGTCGCGCGAGAGACTCGGCGAGCGTGTGTGGCGGATTGATCACGATCAACCCACAACCGTTCAGGCGCTCCTCGTCCGTTGGCGTTCTGACCAAAAGTTCGACAAGCAGAATGCGGCGGAGGCCGCTCGCGACGAGCGCGGCGTGGAACTGATCGATCGCGGCGCGCGCCTTGATCGGGTACCAGAGGAGATAGATACCGCTCGCGAAGCGCCGGTGCGCGGCGCGGACGCCCTCGACCAGGCGCTCGAACTCGCCCGGCACCTCGAACGGCGGATCGACCAACACCACCGCGCGCCGCTCACGTGGCGGCACAAAGGCCGCCAGCGCCTGATAGCCATCGAGCATGATCGTTTTGGTTCGCCGGTCATTGGCGAACTCGGCGGCAAGGGCGGCAAAATCTGCCGGGTGGAGTTCGGTCGCGAACAGCCGATCGCCCCGTCGCATCAGCGCGCGCGCGAGCCGAGGCGAGCCCGGATACCAACGGAGGCGGCCGGCCTCCGCCTCATTCATCGCGCGCACAACGGCCAAATAGGGCGCGAGCTCGGCCGGCGGATCGCGCCATGCCAGCACGCGCGCGATGCCATCCCGATACTCGCCGGTGCGCGCCGATTCGGTCGCCTGGAGGTCATAGCGCCCAGTGCCGGCGTGGGTGTCGATCACCGCGAAGGGCGTTGGCTTTAGTTTCAAATGTTCGATCACGAGCGTAAGCACGACGTGCTTGAGGACGTCGCCAAAATTGCCGGCGTGGAAGCTGTGTCGGTAGTTCACGCGCGCATTCTAGCACTCAGCGCGGGTCTTTATGGCCGGGTCTTCCGGCCCTCATCCTGAGCCTGTCGACCGGCCTGCGCGAAGCCCCCGCCTTCGCCCGCCCGGCTTCGGCGGGCAGGAAAGCGGCTTCGCTGCGGCGAAGGCAGGAGGATGAGGCGACGCTCAGACCGCGCCAAAGACTTTCTTAAGAATGTCGGTCGAGCGCTGGGCCGGGTTGCTGCGAATCGCCGCCTCTTCACGCCCGAGATAGAGGAAGATTCCGTCGATCGCCTTTTCGAGCACGTAGGTGGTGAGATCGGCCTTTACGTCGGGTACCAGCGGCACGGCCTTATAGGCCCCCATCACGCGGTCATAGGCTTGGATCGCACCGGCATCGGCGAGCGATTGATCGACGATCGGGCGCATGCCTTGGGCCCGCGGGTTCGACATCTTGCCGCGAAAATACCGCGTCGCCGAATTCTCCGGACCGGTCAGGATGCCGCGCGCGTCTTCAAGGGACATGTCCTCGACCGCCTGCCAGAACAAATTCTTGGCCAGCGGGGTCGCGATTTCGGCGGCGCGGTTGAGGCGGAGTTCAAGATCGTCGGTGAGCCCCGCCTGCCCCGCCTTCTTCAGCACCTTCTGAACTTTGCCGAGCGTGCCCGGCAGGGGGATGTGCACGTCGGAGAGGTTGAACCCGTCGGTCTTGCCCAGCGTGCCGACCACCCGCTCGGTGCCAACCCGGAGCGCATCGCGAAGCCCGAGCCCGATCTCGCCGTCGGTCAAGCCGCTGGCGCCCGATTTTGATTTCGAGGTTGTCGCGGTCGAGGATTTTCCGCTCTTTAGGACGCTGTCGAGCGTCGTTCCGGTGCCTTGACTGGGCTTCGCCTTTGACGACAGCTCGTCCAAGACGCTCCCGGCGGACGCGTTGGCGCCGAGCAGAGCCGTACCGAGCAGAGCGGACATGGTGAGCGTGAAGAACCGATTCATGGCGAACCTCTTTCAGTGCAAGAGCGTTGACGCGGGAAATCTAGCGGCCAGAGCGCGACATACTTAGCGCGCTGCGCGCGACAAATCAGCGTCAACTGAACGTGACCCCGCCCGAGGGCGTCAAGACGCAATGAACTCGCGTAGCGCCGCGGCGACGCCATCCGGGTCGAGATCGGGTTCGAAATTGGCGCCTTTGAGCAAAACATGCTTGGCCTCGGGCCGCATCGATTGGGCCCGAAGGGTTTGTGGGTGCAGAATATCGTCGGGCGCCGACATCAGAAGGATCGGGCAACGCACCTGCTTGAAATAGGTGTCGAAGTCTTGCTCCCACAACGCGCTATAGATCTGGAAGCGGCCCTGAAAAGCGCCGACATGATCGAGCAGCTCGCGGTGCTGGAGGGCTAGGTCGCGCTCGGCGCCCATGCCGGCCACGTATTGCCAGGTTGCCGATAAATATTGGCCCGCTGCATCCGGCGCGACAGGCGCTGGCAGGCGGTGGCGAAACGCTTCGCGCTCCTCGGGCGTCAAAGGGCCAGTGCCGATTAGTCCGAGCGAGGCGACTCGATCGGGGTGGCGGGCGGCGATCTCGGTCGCGAGGAAGCCGCCCGTATGGTGCCCCACCAGGTGGTAGCGCCGCCGAAGGCCGATCGATCGGATGGCTTCGGCGAGCCAGCCAACATAATGGCTAAAGTCCGGCATGCCGGCGGGATTGAACGAGGCCCCGAAGCCCGGCGTATCGAGCGCATAGAGCGGACCGAGGCCCTCAAGCCGCGCCATGACCTTTTCGTACGTGGCCGACGAGCTTGCGGTCTGGTGCAAAAAGACGATCGGCGTGCCGCGCCCGGCCAGATAGCGGTAGTGGATTTGCCCGCCGGTCGTATCGGCATAGGATTTCTTGATGTCGGCCGGCACCTTTTCCCTCGCCCACTGTCAGAACGACCAACCAGTTCATCGCCCACCGAAGCATGAGCCCGAGCGGGCAACAAATACAACCGCGTTGTCGAGGCGGCCCAAGCGCGTAATGATTTGGCCCCGCGATAAGGGAGCATAGTGCCATGGCAGATTTGCCAATCAAATCCGACAATGCGGGCGTGCTGATCAGCCCGCCGGTACTCTATCTCGGCGCGCTTGCGCTCGGCTTCGGGCTCGACGCGGCCTTGCCGATCCGCTTCGCGCCAAGCGGGCTCGATGACACTTTGCAATATGGTGTGGGTGGCGCGCTGATCGTGATCGCCGCCACGCTCGCCGCGACCGCCGTGATGAGATTCAAACGCGCTGGCACCAACGTGCCGACCTATCGACCGACCACCGCGCTCGTTACCCACGGCGTTTATGCCCTCTCGCGTAACCCGATCTATGTCGCGCTCAGCCTCTTGATAGCCGGAATCGCGGTGACGACCGACCGCGTGTGGCTCTTGATCCTGCTCGCCCCTGCGCTGCTCGTGATGCGCTATGGCGTGATCGCGCGCGAGGAGCGTTATCTCGAGCGCAAATTCGGCGACGCCTATCGCACGTACAAGGCCCGCGTGCGACGTTGGATTTAGCGCGGTTTCAGTTTGACTTTCCGCACTTCCCATTTTTCGTCATACCCGCGGAAGCGGGTATCCATCGTGACGCGCTCTCATGCGGCCCGGTCATGGATTCCGGCTCGCAAGGCTCGCGTCCGAAAGCCTTTGGCTTTCGCGCTCGCCTAGCGGCCGGAATGACAACGGTAGTTGGACTGATTCAATCAATTTTGAAAGCGCTCTAGACTCACGTTAGGTCGAGCGCGATCCAGCTGAGCTCGTGCTTGTTGTGGTGGAGATGGATGAGGCGGCCCGGCAGGCTTGCGAATTTCGCTTGGGCGGCAAAGTCGGTCGGCGCCTGAAACTTTAGGGTGCATACCGCGTTCCGACAAAGGCCGGATGAGAGCCATTTGCCGATCAGGCCAAAGAGCCGGTCGGGGTAGCACACGACATCGGAAAAGAGCCAATCAACCGGGCCGATCTCAGCCGGCTCCAGAGCGAAGGCGCTTTGCAATCTGGCTTCGACATTCGGCAGGGCCAGAACCTTTGGATCGAGCGGCGCCTTGTCGACACTGATCACGCGCGCGCCGAGCTTGGCCAATTCATAGCTCCAGCCCCCGGGGCTTGCGCCGAGGTCGAGGCAGGTTTCGCCCGGTTGCGGCCATTTGCCGGCCAGCGTCAAGGCTTCCCAGAGCTTCAAATAGGCGCGGTTGGGCGGCCCTTCGCGATCCTCGACAAACACGATTTCGCCATTGGGAAACGGGCTCGAACAATCCGCCGCCGCGATGATCGTGTGCGGGTCGAGCAGCGTCCACGACCCAAGCGGCGCGCGCGGAGGTAGGTTCGGAAATACCACGGGCTTGGCGCTGACGCTCGGCAGCTCGGCCGCGATCAGCGCGGCGCGGCGGTGATGAGCATTGGAATAGAGCACCCAATTGCGCTGGATGGCGCGCAATTGGCGTGCGCCATCCTTGATCGAGCGAATCTCGAGCCGGACCGGATTACGCCAAATGTTCGCGGCCCAGGCGAGCGGGCGCGGCGGCCCGGGCGCGAACAGGAGCCGCCCGTGCTCAAGCGCCGGCGGCGCACCCAATTCATGACGAAGCTGCTCGTCATAGCCCTCCGGCGCGAGATAGCCGGTGAGATCGAGCGACGCCGGTTGGTCGCGCGCCGGTTTGGCCTGGCTTAGATCGGACAAACCGTCTCTTCGAGCTGGAGGATCGCGAGCATGCGGCCGAAACCGATATATTGACCCGCCATCATCATCAATTCCAACAGATCGGCCTCGGAGAAGTGCGTGCGTAGATCGCGGATCGCCTCGTCGCCAATGGCGTGATGATCGAGGGCCATGGCCTCCGCGAGCTTGATAGCGGCCCGCTCGCGGGCTGAGAAATTGCCCTGGTCGAGTTGGTCGACCTCGGTGGCGGCTTCCACTTCCTTCACCACATCGCGCGCGAGGCGCGCGGCCTTGCAGCCATTCAGCGTGGCGATGCGGAGACGCACCAATTCCTTCAGTCGGGGCTCGATCACGCCCGTGGTTGAATGGAACGGATAGTAAAACTTCAAATAGGTTTCGAGCAGGGCCGGGTGTGCCGCGAATGCCCGCGCGCAATGACGCGTTGACCAATCATCGGGCCGCGCATTGTCGTGCATTTGTTTGAGGAACGGCGGAAGCGAGGTGGGATCGGCGAGCGCGACACGGGACATGATGGGCCTCGGGCTTTGCGTCAGACGTTTTCGGTGTCGAGCTGCGATCAATCATCGAGCCGGCCATAGAGATAGGGCACATAGGCCTTGCGGTCGAGCCGCGCAAGAGCCCGGCAGCGGCTGATCAAATCGCCCTCGATATAATTGGCGCGCAAAATTTTGACGATCGGCAGATTGCCGAGCGGATCGTGCACGGTCGAGCCAAGCCGCAAGGTGCCGGTGCCCTCGCGCCGCACGGTGAGGTTGTTGTCGAATTCCGCGAGCGTCAGCACCGGATCGTCCTCGCAGCCTTCGCCATTGGCGGCGGGGGTTGCCTTGATATTGAAGTTCTTGCCGGTTGCGGTCGCGGGCCCCAAATCTTTCGTGAAATTCGCGCGAATATCGATCAGGCGCACGCCATGGCGCTCGATATAGCCGTGCATGAAATCGCCCCGGCGCTGAAAGGTCGTCTTGGCTTGTTTCTTCGGCTCGCCGAACAAATCGCGGCCGAAGATGATGGCGCTGTCCTGGTCCATGAACATGGACAGCACATAGGGCGCCTCGATGTCCTTGTGGCGCGCCATGACATAGATCGCGCCACCGGTGAAATCCGCCACGCAATTGGAGCGCCACCGCCCGACCATGGCGGTGACCATCGGCTCGGCGGTCGGCTCAAGCCCGGGGGGTAGAATTTCTTTCACCGTTTCGGGCTTGGTCAGGAAATCGATCATCAGCATCTCGGCACCGACAAAGCGCGGCGTTTTGAGCACACGCTGGATCGCGGCGATTTCTTGTGTCGTTTTGACGAAGCCCATGACGCCCTCTTTTCCCGCTATTCGTTCATTTCGAACGATCAAACGACATTCGCCCACGCGGAATCGCCGCTCCGTAGGGCAATCTCAATCAAATAGGTCGCGATATCGAGCGGCTTTAATTTTGGCACCTTGGTCTGCTCGGCGGCCAGCGCCTGCTTGACCAGACGCGAGTGCTCAACATTTTCCAGCCTGATCTTGAAGATGCCGCGCACAGCCTTCAACCGTGGGTAATAGCCGGGATCGGCCATGCGTTCCTTCTTGGCCACGCGTTCGATCGCTAGGTCTTGTGCAAGGGCGCCTGCCGGCGCGCTCTTCAGGAGTTTCCAATCATCGAAGCCCGCCAAACGCTGCGCGTTCAGGTCTTCGATCGCGGCGCCAGCCTCCCCTTCGGTCACGGCCACGAGATAGAGGTGCTTGGTCAAGCCGACCTCGGCGCCCCATTCGGCTAGCGCCTTACTCGTGGCAACAAAGATCTCGCTCATGGCGTCGTCATCAAGGTCCGTGGCCGTCTCGACATTCAACCGAGAGGGTGGCGTATCTTGACGGCTTACTCAACCGACCTTTCAAGGATTGGCGCGCGGCCCGTCGAGCGCGGCACGTACGGCGCGGGCGAGCTCGGTCCGGCGAAACGGCTTGCCGATCAAATTGGCGCCCTCTTCGAGGACACCATTGCGGGCGATCACATTGGCGGAATAGCCGGACATATAAAGCACCTTGGGCGGGCGCGCCTTGCGGCGGAGCGCATCGGCAATAGCGTTGCCGGCCATGCCCTTAGGCAGGATCATGTCGGTCAACAACAAATCCACGCGTGCCGCCCGATCGAACGCGGCAATCGCCGCCGGGCCGTCAGCCGCTTCGATGACCGTGTAGCCGAAATCAGCGAGGATATTGGTGGCAAGTGCGCGCACCTCGGCATCGTCTTCGACCAAGAGGATCGTTTCACTCGGCTTTGCCCGGGGCGCGGCGTCGGCGCTGCCGCTTTGAGCCGGTGCTAGCGCAGTGCCGCTCAGGTCGCGACGCAAATAAAGTCGTACGGTCGTGCCGTGGCCCACTTCGCTATCGATCTTGATGTGACCGCCTGATTGTTTGGCAAAGCCATAGACCATGCTGAGCCCGAGCCCGCTACCCTTGCCGATATCTTTAGTAGTGAAAAACGGCTCGAAGGCGCGTTCGATGACCACCGGCGACATACCGCTGCCCGTATCGGATATGGCGAGTTTTCATAATCGCCGGGCATCACCTCGTCGATCCGGTTCTGCGCGGCATAGCCTGCATCGAGGTGGCGGTTGGTGATTGCGATCCTGAGCGTTCCACCGTCAGGCATGGCGTCGTGCGCATTGATGGCAAGATTGATCAACGCGTCTTCGACGCGGCTCGGATCGGCCGAAGCCAACCATAGATCGGGATCATGACTGATTTTTAGTTCTATTTTCTCGCCAAGCGTACGGCGCAGCATGTCTTCAATGCCGAGGACAAGCCGATGCAAATCGACCGGCACCGGGTTGAGCTCTTGTTTCCTGGAATAAGCGAGCAAGCGGTGCGTTAGCTCGCGGCCGCGCTCGGCGGAACGAATGATGGCGGCCAGGCGTGGATCATCGACCTTGGCGGCGAGCAAGAGGTCGGCATTGCCGAGGATAACCGCGAGCAGATTGTTGAAATCGTGCGCGATGCCGCTTGAGAGTTGCCCGATCGCTTTCAGCCTTTCGGAATAGCGCAACCGCGTCTCGAGTTGCCGCTGCTCGGTCATGTCAATGATGACGCTGCAGACCAAAATAGAATCGGGCGCCGGGCCGGGAATCGGAAACGCCGTCGTGACAAAATTGTGCGTCGCGCCGTCTTGCAGTTTCGCGGCGAATTCAAAGGTTCGCGTTTCGCGCATCGCGATGACCTCTCGAATTGTTTTATCGACAGCCTCGGCCGGGGGCGTGCCATATAACTCAGCCACCGTTCGCCCGATCGCGCGCTCGCGCGAAATGCCAAACCATTCCTCGAACCGCGAATTTATCTGAATGAAACGCCCGATGCCGTCGCGAAGCGAAATCGAGGTCGGCGCATTGTCGAAGAGCGCGGCAAATTGCGCTTCGCTTCGACGCAATTCCTGCTCGAGGCGCTGTCGTTCGGCAATTTCGCGCGCGAGCGCCAAGCGGAGATTTGCTACTTCATCGGTGTTGGCTGAACGCGATGATGGCGCAGCACCAACTGGTCGCGAGAGCGCGCGTCGTACACAGCGGAACAGGGCGGTAGTGCGCGGCCGTAACATTGAAAATTGATGGGCCTGTTCAGGGTTTTGGGGCGATCAGCGTGGGCGCTGTTGAATCTCTGCCGAAGGGACGGGAAAGATCAACCATTACGCTTAGGACCGATATATGCCGTACGATATATGGATGGCTTGAGGTCCGTCGTGCAACGGACTGGCTACAGACGTCTCAGCCCCATGACCGGGAACCCGAAAGGGACCTTGGCCACGCCGAGGGCCGGGGCGGTTGAGCACCATCAGGCACTAGAAATTTAGCTGGGGATAATGCCACCTTGGCGTGCGGGTCTCTCGCGGCGTTGCCGCCACGGGGCCCCCAGCAAAAACATTCTCGCTTCAGCGTTTGGCGCGTGATTTCGGCCGGCGCGTTTTGGGCTTTGGCGCCGCGCGGTCTACGCTCTCCACCTCGACGGTTCTGAATTCCGCCGGCACGACCACTTCCAGGAGTTCAAGGTCCTTCGAATGGCCAAGTTCGGCGTGACGAATGCCGGGCGGTTGATGGACGCAACTGCCCGCCTTCAGGCGCACTTTGCCGACCCCTTCATAGTTGAACTCGATCCAGCCCTTCAGCACATAGACGAGTTGAAATTCGGTTTCGTGAAGATGCGGCGTCTTCGAATGGAGCGGCGTGATCGCCTTGATGACATGGGCGACCACGCGTCCTTCGGTTGCTTTAGCGATGCCAAGATCGCGATAGGCCATGTAGCTGCGCAGACCCTTCTTGAAGCGCGAGCCCTTGGCGTGGCTGACGACGAAGCCCTTGGGCGGGCCTTTGCGTGCCTTTGCCAATTTCACGCGATGCTCGCCTGTTGGTTGGGCGGTGAGTGTCAAATTCATGCGTGCCTCGATTTCGGGTTCAACGATATTAGCCGGTTTGCGCCATCATGCCGCCATCGACCGGCATGACATGGCCGTTCACGAAGCTCGACCGTTCGGAGAGTAGCCACACAACGGCCTCGGCAACTTCTTCAGGCCGGCCGATGCGGCCCATGGGCACACGGCCCGACGCATGATCAGGGTCGCCTTTCCAGCCACGCACGAGGAGCGGCGTCAAAATTGGCCCGGGCGCGACGGCGTTGATGCGAATATTGTTGCGCGCCTGTTCGAGCGCGACGGTTTTGGTCATGCCGGAGACCGCGTGCTTGCTCGAAATATAGGGCGACCAATTGGGCCAGGCGTTCAGCCCCCACATCGAGCTGCAATTGACGATCGCGCCGCCGCCGCGCCGTTGCAACGCCGGAATTTCGTGGCGCAGGCAAAGAAAGACGCTGGTGATCAGCACATCGAAGGCGCGCCGCACGCCGGCCATGTCTTGCTCATGCAAGGGCGCCTGAGCGCCCTCGATGCCGGCGTTGTTATAGGCGAGATCGAGACCGCCGAATTCGCGCTCGGCGCGCTTGACCAGCGCCTCGACCGCGGCTTCGTCGGTCACGTCGGCGGCCTGAAAGATCGCCTTGCCACCGCCGTCTCTAATCTCCTTCGCGGCTTGTTCGCCGGCCTTGACGTCGATGTCGGAGAGCACGACGGAGGCGCCCTCCTTGGCCATCAACACCGCGGTCGCGCGGCCGATGCCCGAGCTTGCGCCAGTAACGAGGCCGACTTTGCCACCCAGCATCATGATCGCCGCGCTACTCGGCCGCGCTCTTGCGCAGCTTCGGCGCCGGCGCCAGAGCGGTCAGTTCATAGCCCTGCGCCTTCAAGGTTGCGCCGATGGTCTTGGCGAGATCGACCGCGTTCGGCCCATCGCCATGCAAACAGATGCTACGCGCGGCGATTTTGACCGTCTTGCCGCTCATGCTGATCGCTTCGCTGGTTTTCAGGAAATGTTCGAGGCGGCGCTTGGTATCGGCCAGGTCCGCGCCCTCGTTCGAGCGTTTCAACACCAGCGTTCCATCATCGCCATAGGGCAGATCGAAATAAAGCTCGGGCACGACATCGATGCCGGCTTCGGCGGCGAGCCGCGTCACCACATGCTGCTCGGCCGGCGCCGGATAATAGATCATCGGCTCGGGGCAAATATCGATCACGGATCGAATGAATGCGCGCGCCAGGGGCTCGTCATTATTGAGCATGCGATAGAGCGCGCCATGCGGCTTGACGTGATGCAGCGTCATGCCATGCGCCTCGAGCGCGCCCTTGAGCGCGCCACTTTGATAGATGACATAGGCATAGAGCTCATCGGGCGTGATCGCCATGACGCGCCGGCCGAACCCCATGAGATCGGGCAGGCCCGGGTGCGAGCCGACCGCGATGCCGTTCTTCTTGGCGAGCGCCACGGTTTGCATCAGCGTGACCGGATCGCCG
>CAMDNF010000026.1:0-29311 GCA_945902735.1 Rhizobium sp. Q54
CCGCGAAAACGTGGCGGCGCCTGAACGGCGAAAACCAGTTGCCGAAGGTCGTCCAAGGCGTCAAATTCCAAAATGGCATCGAGGTCATCAAAATGCCGGCTCACCACGCCGCCTGATCAACCTCGTCACCCAATCTCCTGCATAGCTCCTCGCCGCGCAAGCCAGACAATATACCGCCGGTCGCCGCGCTGCCGCCCCAAACCAGGCCGACATTGCGTGTGATCCGTTTCAATTTTTGGCCGCTCGCGGTCTCGAGGTAGCGCTTGAAAAGAATGCCGAGCAGCTTCTTGGTGAACCAGGTGAGCATGACGCCGCCTCTCTTTTGCCTGGCGCAAAGCCTAACGCTTCGACGCCGTTTCATCAAATGACGCTAGGGTAGTTTGAGCCGCTTGGCGCGGTCATTTGTGCAGGACCTGAGATGGCAATAAGCGTTCGGGACAAAGTAGCGATCGTGACCGGCGCGAGCCGGGGTATTGGGCGGGCCATCGCCGAAGTGTTGGCGGCCGATGGCGCGCGCGTATTGCTGGTAGCGCGTGGCTCGACCGAACTCGTCGAGCTTGTGGCGTCGATCAAGAGCGCGGGTGGCAAAGCCGCGCTCTTTCGCGGCGATGTCAGCCGGAAGGACGACATGACCGCGATGGCGGCGACCTGCCTCGAGCGGTTCGGGCGGATCGATATTCTTTGTCACAACGCCGGCATCTTTCCGACCGCGCGTGTGGAAGAGACGACCGAGGCGTTGTGGGATGAAATCCACGCCGTCAACCTCAAGAGCACGCTGTTTGCGGTGCAGGCCTGTTTGCCGGCGATGAAGGCGCAACATTATGGCCGGATCGTGCTGACCGGTTCGACCGCCGGCTATTATTCGGGCTTTCCGGGGCTCGCCGCCTATACGGCGTCCAAGGCCGGGCAGATCGGCTTTTCGCGCTCGGCGGCGATCGAGTTCGCGCCGTTCGGCATTACGATCAATTCGGTATTGCCCGGCTCGGTCTTGACCGATGGCCTGGCTGCGCTCGGCGAGGCCTATGTCAATTCAGTCGGGCGCGGCATTCCGATCGGGCGGGTGGGCGACCCCAAAGAAATCGCGCATGCGGTTCAATTCCTGGCCTCGACCGAATCCGGCTATATCACCGGTCAGACCTTGGTGGTAGATGGCGGCCAACGCCTGCCTCATACCCCCGCCGCCGCGGTACTATGACAAAAAAATCAACTGGAAAAAACAAAAGGCAAAGACTACAGTCATCCGCCGATTTGTGGGGGAGGCGTCGTTTGCCAGTCAGTTATTCAATCGATCGCGCGCAGCGGCGGATCACGGTCCGAATTGTCGGTGAACTCGACGAGGCGGAAATTCGGACGATTGAGCGCGATGTGTTGTCCGACGCGGCCTATGACCGGGCCTACGGCACGCTTGTCGATGCCCGGGAAGCGTGCAATCTTATCGGCTCGGTGTCGATCCTGCGCGAAATGCGGGCCAAGCCGGTGGTCGATGCCGGCGTCAGGCGGGCCTTCGTGACGAGCAATCTATTGATCTACCGCCTTGCGCGTTTGTTTCAAGCCACGCACGACGCCAGCGGTTTGACCGATGACGTGCGCGTGTTTCGCACGATCGAAGAAGCTGAACTCTGGTTCGCAACGTAGACCAAACGTGAAGACGAGCGAGATTCCGCGAGTCCAAAGACAAGGTGTAAAATTCGCAACCGTTAATCCACCACGGAACCGTTTCATTGCCTGTCAGTTATCTCATCGATCGTGATCGCCATTTGGTGACCTTGCGGGTCGTCGGGGATTTGGACGAGGCGATGATCCGCGACGTCGAACGCAATCTCACCGCCGACCCCGCCTATGATCGGGATTTTGATCACATTCTCGATGTGCGCGAAGGACGCAATCTAATCGGCTCGTCCGCGGTGCTGCGGGAAATGGCCGCAAGACCCATCGTCAATCCGGGCGTGCGCCGCGCCATCGTGACAGAGAGCTTGCTGGCCTACGGGATGGCCCGACTGTTTCAGGCCGTGCATGACGCGATGGGGCTGCAGGACGAAATCAGAATCTTTCGTGGTATGGATGAGGCGCACGCTTGGCTTGCCACGCCGCGCAAGGGTGCCACGCGAAGCGTGTAGGCGTTCGGCGGTTCTAATTGCCTTTGTAATCATTCGCGCGGAGCGTCGGATCGGCGTTCGATAATTCGCCGATCAAGTATTTATTGATCACACCGGTGACCGGGAGGCCCGCATCGCCCTGAAAGCGGCTTACGGCCTCGCGCGTTTCCGGGCCGAGGCGCCCATCGATCTCACCTTCATAATAACCGCGCTCGGCAAGAGCGCGCTGCGCCTCGCTCACCAATTCGCGCGATGGCCCGGTTGAGTTCGCTTTGGCGTTGACCTTTGGCTGAGCGAATTTCAGGTGATCGAGCAAGTCCTTGCTGACGACACCGTCGACCGGAAGGCCGGCGTCTTTTTGATACTGCCGGATCGCGCGTTTGGTGGCGGCGCCGAGCACGCCATCGGTTGGGCCCGGCCGATAGCCATGGGCCGCCAATTCCTCTTGTACGCCGATGATATAGGCCCGCTCCATTTGGTCGGGCAGCGGCTCATCGGCGCTGGCACGGCTCGTCATAGAAGCCGGCACCAAGGCGAGCGATAACGCCACGGCTAAAGCCAATCCTGCAAAAAACTTCACACCGCTCATGACGAACCTCTCCTGTCGATTCACGACGCCAAACCCCATATCGAAATGGCGGCCAAATTCAGTCACTTGGAACTTATTGCAACCGATGATCCGTCACGTCGCCTTGCTGCCCCGGAGGATGCCGAGCGCACGAACCGCCACGCAGGCGGCGCCATAGCCATTGTCGATATTCACCACCGCGATGCCGGGCGCGCAGCTGGCGAGCGAGGCGTGGAGGGCGGTTTGACCGCCTTCGGCGACGCCATAGCCGGTCGAGGTCGGCACCGCGACGACCAGTCCGGGCACCAGACCGCCGACCACGCTTGGCAGCGCGGCATCCATGCCAGCCACCACGATCACGACGGGCAAAGCGCGGATCTCCTCCACACGCGCCATCAAGCGCCAAAGCCCGGCGACGCCAACGTCGCCGATCTCTTGGGTCTCGATGCCGTAATAGCGGAGCGTGCGGGCCGCCTCGCGCGCGACCGGCGCATCCGACGTGCCGGCGCTCAGCACCGCGACCGCATGGCCCTGATCGGCCGGC
Organism: Rhizobium sp. Q54; assembly: GCA_945902735.1. Lineage (GTDB taxonomy): Bacteria > Pseudomonadota > Alphaproteobacteria > UBA828 > UBA828 > SHWC01. Next base: position 3,209 of record CAMDNF010000026.1, read on the forward strand.
CGGGTCCAATCGTAATAGGCGGTGCGCGAGAGGGCGTCATGATCGAGTTTGGCCCGATGGTGTGGGGCCAGATCGTCGAGCCGTTCGGCCGGCAGGCGGGTCAATAGAATCGATGCCTTGGCGCTGGCCACACGATCGAGCACGGTGTCGATCTGTGCCGCGCTTTTGCCTTGGCACAGGACCGCCTCTTCTAAGCCGATGCGCGCGTGGCGTTCGAGGTCGAGTTTGACGTGGGGGTCGGTCATGGCGCGGTGCGGGCCCGTCCATCGAGAAAGGCGCTGCCGCGCCGATAGGGCGTGAAGGTGATCGGACGCTGCGATGACAACGCCGCCAGACGATCGCTGATGGCCCGATGCAGCCTATGGCGGTCGGCTTCGCTCAGAGACGCGAGCGCGCGCTCATCGAGCTCGACGACCAGCGCGTGCGCGCGCACGCGGCAACGCACGGTCGCGGCGCGCGTTCGGTCGGCCACCAATGTTTCGACCTCATGGATCAACGCCAGCCATTCAGGCTCGATCCGCAATCCGGTCTCAACGCGGCTTGAGAGGCAGGGCGAGGCGGGCAGCGCCGCAATTTCTCTCAAACCAAGATCGCGGGCGATCCGCCGCACCTCGTCTTTGGTAACCCCGGCTTCGACGAAGGGGTGACGCACGCCATGCGTCTTCGCCGCTTCAAGACCCGGGCGCACATCGTCGAGATCATCGAGATTGGTGCCCGAGACGATGGGCTCGCGCGTGCGTGCCGCGATCGCACCATAAAGATTGGTCTTGCAATAGAAACAACGATTGGCCGGGTTCGCCCGATAGGACGGGTCGGCGAACTCGCCTGCATCGATCACGTCGAGCCGCCACGCTTGCCGCGCGGCCTCGTCGCGCACACGCCGCGTTGCATCGGGTGGTACGGCGGGGGAGACGGCATGAAGCATCGACGCCTGAGCGCCTAGGGTTCGCTGGGCGATGGTAGCCAGCGTCAGGCTATCGACGCCGCCACTAACGGCTATCGCGGCCCGACCGAGACCGCTGAGGATGGCCGCGACGCGCGCCGAAGCCACCGACGTTTCGGGCTCACTCATGATCGTCGTCGCCATCGAGCGCGCTGACAATGGCGCGGCGGCGCGCGGCCTCGCGCGCTTTGCGACCACCCGACACAAGGGCGAGATCGTCGGCTTCCGGCTTCGCGCTACGACGGCCCGACGGCCGCGTCGCGAGCTTCACCCGTGCGCCCTCGTGAGGTTCCATTGAGCGCGGCAAGATCGCGCGCTCGATGAGCGCGTGACGGAGGCCGATCGTGGTGGTCTCCTCGAAACACGCCATGATCGCGGCATCGCGTGCCTCCGGACGTGTCAGCACCTGCACATGCAACGCCATGCGGCCCTTCTTGGTCGCGGCGGGGATTTGAATCACATCGAGCACGCCATCGAGCGCGCGGAGGCGGTCGAGCCCGAGAGCGAGGTCCTCAGGGCTTTGGTCATCGACCTCGAAACTTAGTAACGCCACTTGATCGCGCTGCCAGGCGCGTTCACCGCCGACCGGCTCAAGCGCCAGCACGCGAAAGACATTGCTGAGGCCGGGCAAACGCCGCGTGCCGAAGCCGAGGCCGCGCCGCGTCAAGATCGCGGTCGGGATCGCCGATGGGGTCGGGGCGAGGTGACGGAGGATCGCGGCACCCGTTGGTGTCACGCGCTCGCCCGCAATGCCGTCGTCGTGCACGACGAAGCCTTGGAGCAATTCCACCACCGCCGGCGCCGGCACTGGCAATGTGCCGTGGGCGCTATCGACCCGTCCGGACCCAAGCGGCAGAGGTCCGATCGAGTAGCGGGCCTCGCCGATCGCCTCGATCAAGGTCGCGGCGGCCACGATATCGGCAATCGAATCAAGCGCGCCCACTTCGTGGAAGATCACACGCTCCGCTGGAATGCCATGGACATGCGCCTCGGCCTTCGCCAACAGAGCAAAAATCGCGCTGGCCCGCGCGCGCACCGGTGGCGGCAACGACGCCTTCGACAATTTGGCCTCGATATCCGAGAGCGTCGCATGGTCATGCGGCGCTTTTGCGACATTGATCTCGAACCTGTGGCCCGCCAGCGCATGATCCTTGAAGGCGACGAGGCGCGCCACGGCCTCGCCTTGCGTCACCGCGCGGACGGCCTCGACGACCGCTCGTTCGTGCTCGGGAAAAGCGTCGAGCAGGGCGGCGACGAACATATCGCCCGCGACGCCGCCGACCGGATCAAGATGGATATGCATCAACGAACGTGACCTACCTACCGGCCTTGGCGCCGGCGGGCCGATTGTAGCGGCCAAGCGGGCCAAGCCCAAGCCGTGATGTCGTTGCCCAAGGACGGTGCTTTCGGTCTCCGAGCCGCTTTGCTACACAAGGGTTCGAGGGGGCACCGGAGGCCCGCCGCAACCGAGACACCATAGGGAGCTGAACGATGCGTCTTAAGGGCAAAACGGCGTTGATTACGGGTGGATCGCAGGGCATTGGCGAGGCGATCGCGCTTCGATTTGCGGCCGAGGGCGCCGAAATTGGCGTGGTGGCGAGCGGGAAGGTTGAGAAGGCCGAAAAGGTTTGCGCCCAGATCAAGCAAAAGGGCGGCAAGGCCCATGCGTTCGCCGCCGACGTGAGCAAGATTTCCGAGATCAACGCGCTGGCCAAGGCAGCCGAGAAGGCCATGGGGCGGATCGACGTTCTGGTCAATTCAGCGGGCGTTTTCTTCGCCACGCCGGTCGGCGGAACGTCGGAAGAGGATTATGACCGCACGTTCGATATCAACGTGAAGGGCACGTTCTTCATGATCGGTGCCGTCGCACCCGGCATGAAGGCGCGCAAATCAGGCAATATCATCAACTTCTCCTCCACCGCCGGCATGCTCGGCATGAACCCCTTCAGCGTCTATTGCGCCAGCAAGGGCGCGATCATCATGATGACCAAGGCGCTGGCCTGCGAGCTCGCGCCCCAGGGCATCAGGGTCAATGCGATCGCGCCGGGCAACACCGCGACGCCGATGAACATCGAGATTCGCACCAGCCCGAAATTCAAGGCCTTGCTCGACTATATGGCCGGGCGCACGCCGAGCGGGCGCACCTATTCGGAGCCCGAGGACATGGCGGCCGCGGCGGTCTACCTCGCGTCCGATGAAAGCCGCGCCATGCATGGCACGACCATCGTGCTGGATGAGGGCATGTCGGCGGGGCTCTAAGAGCCCCGGCCTATTCATGACCGAGGCTCGCTCGGCGCGCGCGCCAATCGGCGATTGGTTGATCATCGGCGTCTGTTTTTTTGCGCTCGCGATCACCTATTCCGGCCGCGCGATCCTCGGCGTGACCATGGCGCCGCTCGAAGCGTCGCAAGGCTGGAGTCGCGAATTCAACTCAAGCGTCGGCGCGATGTCGCTCATCGTCATGGCGATTGTCGCGCCGATCGGCGGTCACATCCTCGATCGGTTGGGGCCGCGGGTGGTGCTGGGCGGTGGGCTGTTCCTGGTCGCCGCTGGCATGGCGGTGAGTTCGGCTCTTTCTGAGAAATGGCACTATTTGATCGGCTATGGCGGGCTGGCCGCCGCCGGTTTCGGCATTGGCACGGTGAGCGCGATCGCTACCGTGATTTACGGCGGCATCAGCCGCCGCAGTGGCCTCGCCGTTGGCATCGCGACCTCGGGCGCGACCGCCGGGCAAATCGTGCTGGTGCCGGCGCTCGCCGCTATCGTGACCGAAATCGGCTGGCGTGCCGGCTATTTGACCGTCGCGCTGGCCGCCGTGGCGCTTGGCATAATTGGCTGGTTGATCGCGGGGCGCACGACGAACGATTTGGGGCGGCGCGACCGGACCCAGGCGAGAGAGGGGACGGCGCCGCCGCTGGTTTCTCTCCGTGAGTTCGCGCGGAGCCGGGTGTTCCATGCGCTCTTTTGGAGTTTCATGGTTTGCGGGTTTACGACGACAGGCGTGATCGAGACGCACCTGATTTTCTATGCAGCGTTTTGCGGTATTCCCCCTGTGCCAAGCGCGACGATTTTTGGCTTGCTCTCGGGCATCAATCTGATCGGCATGGTGTTGGCGGGTTATTTGTCCGATCACGTGCACCGGCCGTTCTTCCTCGGCGCCCTCTACATCGGCCGCGCGTTTACGTTTTTGTTGTTGATGTTCATCGGGCCGGACTTTGAACTCATGCTGGTTTTTGCCGTGCTGTTTGGGCTGGTCGATTACGCAACCATCCCGGTGACGACGAGCATCGCGCGGAGCCATTTCGGCATCGGCCGCCTCGGGCTCGTGATGGGGTTGATGACGGCGGGTCATTCCATTGGCGGCGCGCTCGGCGCCTATGCCGGCGGCGCGATGTTCGATGCGCTCGGCACCTATGTTTGGGTTTGGCTCGCGGCGCTCGCCATTGCCTTGCTTGGTGGCGCGATCGCGTTCACCATCCGCGAGCCAGAGCGCCGCATGCCCTGGCAAAGACCACGGCGTGTTGTGGCGGCCTAGCCCCGGCGTTGTGCGAAAAATAGGTGGCAGGGATGAACGAAAAACGCCGACCAAGCGATGAGGAACTCCGATCGGGTCGCTTCAGGGAAGCCGATCTGAGCGGTCTCTCCTTGGCCGGCGCGCAGCTCAAGGGCGCCGATCTCGAAGGCGCCGATTTGAGCGATGCCGATTTGAGCGATGCCAACTTGCTGGGGGCCAATCTCAGCCGCGCCAATTTAGCCCGCGCCAAATTGCGCACCGCGAATTTGCAAGGTGCCAAGCTTATCGGAGCGCTCGGCGAGGCCTGCAATCTCTGGGGCGCCAATCTCAAGGTCGCCAATTTGTCGAACGCCTATTTGGCGCGGGCCAATCTCGGCCAAGCGGATTTGCCGGGCGCCACGCTTGAACGCGCCAATTTGACCGAGGCCAATCTCTGGGGCGTCGATTGCCGGCTCGCGCGCCTGATCGATGCCAATCTCGGCGGCGCGGATTTGAGCACCGGGCGCTTTCAAGAAGCCGATCTATCGCGCGCCAATCTCGCCGGCGCCAATTTGACGCGAGCCAGTTTCAAAGGAGCGTGCCTGGTTTCGGTTGATCTGACCGACGCTAATTTGCTCGAAGCGCGTTTTACCAATGCTGACCTCCGCCACGCCGATTTGCGCCGGGCGGATATAAGGGAGACTCATTTCGGTGGCGCCAAACTCAATGGGGCCGTCATGCCCGATGGCACCTTAGAACCCGAGTAGAGGGCGATCAGCCGATAACGGTTTGATAGGTGCGCTGCGTTGGATCATAAGCGACGATGCGATGATTGTTGGTGTCGCTCACCAGAATGCGACCCTCACCATCGACCGCGACGCCCGCCGGCTCGCCGAGCGGCAGGCAAAGAGAATCCCGACAAACAAAACTGCCGTCATCGAGATCGTCGATCGTGCCGGCCTTGAGGTCGATCAGGCGCACGGCGTTGTTGTAGCTGTCCGCCACCGCGAGGCGCTGATCGTCGAGCCAAATAACGCCGAGCGGATGTTGCAGTAGCGCCTCGCCGAGCGGGCCATTTTGGTGACCGAAATCGAACAGGCCCGTGCCGATCAGCGTGCGCACGACCGGCCCGGTGCCCGCCAGATCGAGCAAGCGGATCGCCGAGGTTTCGCTATCGGCGAAGGCCAGCCGCATGCCGTCGGGCGATAGCGATAGGCTGCTCGGCTGGGCGAGCAGAGCATCGGGGGCACGGCCATCCTCGATATTCTCACCGCCCGTGCCGGCGAGCGGTTTGACGGTGTTGTCCGCGAGGTCAAGCACACCGATTTGGTGCGAGCCCGCGTTCGCGAAATAGAGCGCCTTGCCCTTCAATTCCAAATCCCAAACCGAGGCGAGGGCGATGTCCATGCCCGGCATAGGGCGTGTCAGCCGCGGCCCGCGCGCGCCTGTGCCGGCAAGCGTTGTGATCGCGCCGGTTTTGCGGTCAATGCGGCGGATCGCGTGATTGCCGGTGTCGGCAACGTAAATCGATTGTTCATCGGCGATCAGGCCTTGCGGTGCGTTGAAACTCGCTTGATCGCGCGCGCCATCGTCGAAGCCGGGCTGGCCGGAACCATAACGCGCGCGCTCGCGCCAATTGGCGTCGAGCTCGATGATCTGGTGATGGCCGGCATCGGCCAAGGCCCAGCGGGGCTCGCCATTCGGCATGGGCAAAGGTTTAAGCTTGCCGGGAAACAACAAAGGGCCGAGCGGGGTTGCTTGAAGCGTGAGGTCAAGCGTGGCGCCTTGAATTGTGCCATCGGTCTTGCCCGCGCGGATGACCTGGCCTACGACCTCCAACAGGCGGTCGGGATCGGGTTCGCCCGGCGCGTGACCGATGACATAGCCATCGGGTGAAATGAAAACCAAAGTCGGCCAGGCGCGTACGCCATAATGCTGCCAGATGATCATCTCAGGGTCGTGCACCACGGGATGGCGAATGTCATAGCGCGCGATCGCGGCCTTGACCTTTTCAGGCTCGCGCTCGGCGGCGAATTTCGGCGAATGGACGCCGATCACCACGACGTCTTCCGGAAACGTCTCTTCGATGCGGCGGAGCGTCGGTAAAACCTGCATGCAATTGATGCAGCAAAAGGTCCAGAAATCGAGAATGACCAAACGTCCGCTGAGTTCATCGAGCCCGAGCCGCTTCGGCACGTTGAACCATGGCAAATCGAAGCGTCCGAAATCGGGCGCGTGGACCAAGCGTTCATTCATAACGGGCTCCGTGGCCAAAGTGGCTCTCCAAACCATAGAGCGCGATGGGCCGGCTGGGTAGGGCGGGCGCGCGGGGCGCTTGACGCGCCGGGGCCAAGCGGCTTGGCTGGGCCGTCTGCCAAACGAGGCCACGATGCCGCGTCTTGCCGCGAATCTGAGCTGGTTGTTTCAGGAGCATGATTTTCTCGCGCGCTTCGCGGCGGCGCGGCGCGTCGGCTTTCGTGCCGTTGAGTGTCTGTTCCCCTATGAGACGCCGGCCGATGAGACCGCCGTCGCGCTTAGGGATGCGCGGCTCACGATGGCGCTGATCAATACGCCGGCGGGCGATTGGCAAAAGGGCGAGCGCGGCTTTGCCGGCGTGCCGGGATGCGAGGCGGCATTTCAGGCCGCGTTCGATCAGGCCTTCGACTATGCCTGTTTGATCGGTTGTCCGCGTATCCATGTCATGGCCGGGTTGGTGCCCGATGGTGTTGGGGTTGAAGCGTGTGAGGCGGTGTTCATCGAGAATTTGACGATGGCGGCCGATCGCCTGGCGCGCCATGGCATGAGTGCGACTATCGAGCCGCTCAATACGACGGATGTGCCAGGCTATTTGCTGAATGGATCGGTGCAAGCGCGGCGGATCATCGAGGCGGTCGGCCGGCCTAATTTGAAGCTTCAATGGGACGCCTATCATCTCCAGATCATGGAGGGCAATTTGGCGGCTTCGTTCGAGCGCCATCGAGACATTATTGGTCACGTCCAGATTGCCGGCGTGCCGGGCCGCAACGAGCCGGATGTTGGCGAAATCAATTATGGCTTTCTGCTCGCGCACCTGGACGCGCTCGGCTATCAGGGAATGGTGGGGTGCGAATACCGCCCGCGCGCCGGCACGCTCGCCGGCCTCGGTTGGGCGAAGCCCTATGGCATCACGCCGGATGGGCGTTGAACGAAAGAAACAAAGGAGACGAGGGGATGGCGACCACGATCGCGTTCTTGGGTATCGGCCTGATGGGCGAGCCGATGTCGGCCAATCTGGTCAAAGCGGGTTTTCCGGTGACGGTGTGGAACCGCTCGGGCGCCAAGGCCGATCCGGTGGTGAAACTCGGCGCCAAGCGTGCCGCGACGCCCGAAGCCGCGACGAGCGGGGCCGATATCATCATCACCATGCTCGAGAACGGGCCGATCGTGCGCGATGTGTTGTTCGAGCAAGGCGCGGCGGAGGGAATCAAGGCGGGCGCGTTGGTGATCGACATGAGTTCGATCCCGCCTGATTATGCCCGCGATCACGCGAAGCGGCTAAAAGTCGAACGCAAGGCGGATTATTTGGATGCACCCGTCTCGGGCGGCACGGTCGGCGCGGCGGAAGCCTCGCTCGCGATCATGGTGGGCGGTGAGAGCGCGGTGTTTGAACGCGCGCGGCCGATCCTCGAAAAAATGGGGCGCCCGACGCTGGTTGGGCCGACCGGCACGGGCCAACTCGCCAAATTGTGCAATCAGGCGATCGTCGGCATCAACATCATCGCGGTTGCCGAGGCCTTGTTGCTCGCGGCCGCTGGTGGGGCGGACCCGGCCGCGGTGCGCAAGGCCATCACGGGTGGTTTCGCCGATTCAAAAATTCTCCAGGTTCACGGCCAACGCATGATCGAGCGGAAATTCCTGCCCGGCGGGCGGAGCCAAGTCCATTTGAAAGATTTGAATTCCGTCATCGATGCCGCGAATGAAACCAAGCTCGATCTGCCGCTCTCCAAGGCGACGCGCGAGATTTTCAAATACCTCGTCGATATTGGCGGCGGGCGTTATGACCAGAGCGCGGCGCTGCTCGCGATCGAGCACATGAACAAGCCCGCTCGCGTCGGCACCGCGCCCGATATTTTGCCGAAAGATTAGCGATCGACGAAATCCTCGATATAGCTGCGCACGATTGAATCCAAATCGGCGTCACGCGGCAGGCCGAGCGCTTGCGCCCGGTCGGCACGGGAATGGCCGGGCCAGGAGCGGCAAATCGCCTCGATCGCGGGATCGGGCGCGCTCGTGATCGCGCCGAGCTTTCGCCCGAGGGCCACGCGCTTCAGGCTTTCGATCATCTCGGCGACCGTGACCGAAAGGCTCGGAAAATTGATCGTGCGATCATGTCCGAGCGCGCTCGGCGGCAGCTCGTGCAAGCGGATCATGCCCTCAACCGCCGTGCGATAGCCGCTGACCACCATGCGAATATCCGTGCCGACCGGCAGCGCGATGGGGACGCCCGACAGTGGCTCGCGGAATACGCCGCTGGCAAAGCCCGATGCCGCTTTGTTCGGTTTGCCGGGACGGATGATGATGGTCGGCAGGCGCGCGCCGCGACCATCGAGAAAGCCTTTACGCGTGTAGTCGGTGACCAAGAGTTCAAGCGCCGCCTTGGTCATGCCATAGGTGGTCTGCGGCGTGATCTTGGTTTCATCGCTCACGGTCTCGGGCAATTTGTCGCCGCCATAGACCGCCATGCTCGAGGTAAACACAAAGCGTGCTTTATTGGGTAGCGCCCGGCAGGCCTCCAATAATTCGGTGCCGCCCACGAGATTGACGCGCATCGCAAGGTTGAAATCCTGCTCGGCACCGGCGGAAACCACCGAAGCGAAATGGAACACCGACACGCTCTCGCCAGTAATGATACCGCGTAGCGTCGCCTCATCGGCGATATCGCCGGTCACCACATCGACACGATTTTGCAAATCGGCCGGCAGGCTTGGCGGGGCGACCACGTCGAAGAGGGTGATGCGCTCAACCGGCTCGGGCGCGCCCGAGGCGCCGGTTAGCTTGCCGCGCGCGATCAATTGGCGCGCCAGGAGGAGGCCGAGAAAGCCTGTGCCGCCGGTGATGACGATCTTCATGCCACATTCCCTCTCAATTGGGCGGTCACAATGCCGAGGCAGGGGGGCGGAGGCAAGCCTTGGGCGCGGTTGATTCCGCACCCAGGCCGCTTATGGTGTGGGCCTGCCATTCAGCGGGTGCCTCATGTCCAACAACGTAAATCTAGGTCCGAATGCCGCGCTGATCGGCGCCAAGGGGTCCCGTGCGCGGCTGACCACGCCGGCGCTTGTGCTCGACCTTGAGGCGTTCGAGCACAATCTTGCCGCCATGGCGGCGTTCGCGCGCGCGACGGGGATTGGCCTTAGGCCGCACGTCAAAACCCACAAATCCGTCGAGATCGCGCGGCGCCAAATCGCGGCCGGTGCGCGGGGTGTTTCGGCCGCGACCTTAGGCGAGGCGGAGACCATGGTGGCGGGCGATATTTCGGGCGTGTTGATCACCTCGCCGGTTGTGCCGGCGGCGAAAATCGAGCGGTTGATCGCGCTCAACCAACGCGCCAGGGGTTTGATGGTCGTGGTCGATCATCCGGACAATCTGGCGGCGCTTGAGGGCGCGGCGCGGCAGGCCAGCACGCGGCTTCGTGTGGTGATCGATGTCGACGTCGGGAGCAAACGCACGGGCGTCGATTCAATTCAGAGCGCGCTTGCTCTGGCGAAAACAATCATGGCGTCGGACGCGCTTACGCTCGGTGGCGTGCAAGGCTATGCCGGCCATCTGCAACATGTGATCGACTATGCCGAGCGCCGGCGGTTGTCCCATGAGGCCTTGCGGCCACTGGCGGTGTTGCGCGATCAATTGCGCCATTGGGGTGTGATGGACCCGATTGTGTCCGGCGCGGGTACGGGCACGTTCGATATCGATACCGAGGGCGGCGCGTTGAACGAGCTGCAGGTCGGTTCCTATGTATTCATGGACGTGCAATATGACGAGGTCGAGCCGGCGCGTGGCGGTTGGCGTTTCAGGCCATCGCTCTTTGTCGCGGCGAGCGTGATTAGCGCCAATCATGCGGGTCATGTGACGATCGATGCCGGGTTGAAATGCTTCGCGACCGATGGCCCGCTGCCGCGCGTGATGCGGGGTGCGCCGCCCGGCACGAACTATGCCTTCATGGGCGATGAGCATGGCCGGTTGGTATTCGCGAACGCGGCTGAGGGTTTGCCGCTCGGCGCCGTGGTCGAATGCTTCGTGCCGCATTGCGACCCGAGCGTCAATCTACATGACCTCTATCATTGTGTGCGGGGCGATCGATTGGTCGAGATTTGGCCGATTGACGCGCGCGGCCGGCATTGATCGAGGTTCTTGAGGGCGCGCTCGCGCCCTAAGCGGCGTTGACAGGCGTCGACCGGCCCCGCACGATCATCGGTGATGACCGGCCGACCGATCTTCTTCGTCGTGCGTTACGGGCTCATTCTGCTCGCGCTTGTGATCGTGCTGATCCCAATCTTGTGGATGGGCACGATGGCCTTCAAGCCATTCCCCGAATGGACGACAGCGACGGGCGACCTGACATGGCTGCCCAAAGAGCCGACTTGGGGCAATTTCGAATATATTTTCACCGGTCAGACCGAAGATTTGCTCGTCACACTCGATCGCACGGCCGAGCGGCCTATTTTGGCCAGCCTGGTGACCGCCGTTCTGGGCACGGCAATCGCGGTGATTGTCGGCACGCTCGGCGCCTATGCCGTATCGCGTTTCAAGGTCGGCAATAATCTGCCGCTGTCCGTGTTGCAATTAAGGCTGTTCCCGCCGCTCGCGGTGATGATCCCGGTCATGATCATGTGGGCTTCGCTCGGCATGGTCGATACGTGGTGGGGCCTCGCGTTGATTTACGGCATCGTCACGCTGCCGTTTGCGTTCTGGTTGATGAAGACGTTCTTTGACGAAGTGCCGATCGAGATTGAGGAAGCGGCGCTGGTCGAGGGGTGCAGCCGCATCCGAATTTTTCTGAAAGTGACGCTCCCCATGGTCAAGGCGGCGCTCGCTTCGACCTGCCTTTTCGTCTTCATCTTGAACTGGAGCGACTATCTGATCGCGCTTCTGCTCACGCGCAAGGATTGGGTCACGATCCCGGTCTATATGAACTCGCTGGCCTCCGCGATGGGCGGGCAGATGTATGGCTGCAAGGCGGCTCTTGGCTTGATCGCGGCTATACCGCCGGTCGTGTTCGGCATCGCCATTCAGAAATATCTGGTGCGCGGCCTAACGTTCGGGGCGCTTAAGCAATGAGCGCGCAAGCGGCCATCGGCGCCGCGCGGCGGGGCGGCTTGTTCGCGGACGAGGCCAAACGGCTCGGCTTCTTGATGTCGCTGCCGGCCCAATTATTGCTGTTGTTCATCGTCGTCTTTCCGCTGCTGATGCAGATCTATGTGAGTTTGACGTATTGGGGGCCGCTCGACGGCGAAAGCTGGATCTACGCCTATAAATCGCTCAACCCGCTCGACAATTATGGCGAGCTGTTTGTCGATGGCCGGTTCTGGGCCTCGATCGCGCGCACCTTGTTTATCGTGGTGGTGAGCGTACCGATCGAATTTCTGCTCGGCCTCGGCCTCGCGACATTGTTCGTCGATCGATTCCCCGGCCGGCGCATATTTTATTCGATCCTCTTGATGCCAATGATGATCGTGCCGGCGGTCGCGGGCTACATGTTCTTCATGCTGTTTCAGAGCAATGGCCCGATCAACAATTTGGTCTCGCACCTGACCGGTTTGGATGTGGACTTCGTTTGGTTGAGCGACCCCAACCTCGCCATTGTCGCGGTGATGATCGCCGATATCTGGCAATGGACGCCCCTGATGTTTCTGATCCTCCTGGCTGGCATGATGGGTGTGCCGGAAGATCAGCTGAGGGCGGCAACTCTGCTCGGGGCCAATTCATGGCAGCGGTTTTGGCGCATCGTTTTGCCCAAAATGAAAATGGTCATGATCATCGCGGTCGTGATTCGCGTGGTAGAGTGTTTCAAAATCTTCGATCTCCTCGCGGTGATGACCAAGGGGGGGCCGGGGGTCGAGACCGAGACGCTGTCCTATTACATTTACAAGCTGACCTTCGCCGACCTCGAATGGGCCTATGTCGCGGCCCTCGGATTGTTCGTTTTGATCGCGCTTTCGCTGATCGCGTGGGCGGCGCTCTGGCGCCTGCAGAAGGCGCAGGCGCGTGCCGAAACGCAACCGGGACGCTAGAAATGGCCTCGATCCGGCTCAGCAATTTGACCAAAAGGTTCGGGCCCTTTACCGCGGTTGCCGCGCTCGATCTCCTGATTCCCGATAAGGAGTTCGTGGCGCTGCTTGGCCCATCCGGCTGCGGCAAGACCACGACGATGAACATGATCGCCGGTATCGAGAGCGTCACGGACGGCCAAATCTTGTTCGATGACCGCGATGTTAAGAATCTGCCATCGGGTAAGCGCGACGTCGGCTTCGTGTTTCAAAATTACGCGATCTTCACGCATATGACGGTCTACGAAAACATTGCCTTCGGTCTGCGCGTGCGGAATGTCGCGCGGAGCGAGATCGACCGGCGTGTGCGCGCGATGGCGGCCTTGATGCGGCTTGAAGACCGGCTCGAATGGCCGTCCGCCAAGCTCAGCGTGAACGAGCTACAAAAGGTCGCGATCGGCCGCTCGGCGATCACCGAGCCGGCGATCTTTCTGCTCGATGAACCGCTAAGCAATCTCGACGCAGCGTTCCGCGCGTTCATGCGGACCGAGCTCAAGCATCTACAGCACCAGTTTCAGCAGACCATGGTCTATGTCACCCATGATCAAATCGAGGCGATGAGCCTCGCCGATCGGATCGCGGTGATGAATCTCGGGGTATTACAGCAATATGGCAGGCCCGCCGAAATCTATAACCGGCCACGCAATATTTTCGTGGCCAATTTCATGGGCAGCCCCAGCATGAATTTGCTGCCGTGCCGGTTGATGAGTGAGGGGGGCGCGCTTCGGTTCTCGTTCGGCGAAGCCGGGGTGTTGGATGTCGCCGGCGACAGCGCCTTGGCGCGCCGGGCACGCGGCGCACCAAGCGCCGATCTCATTTTCGGCGTGCGGCCCGAGGATGTTGAAATCACTCAGGCCGGCGGGGCGAACGCACTCAAGGGGGTGGTGTATTTCGTCGAACCGGTCGGCGCGCGCACGGTTGTGCACCTCAAGGTCGATGGGAAGGTCTTCAAGGTCACCAAGGAAAAGCGCTTCAAGATTGCCGTTGGCACGGCGGTTGGCCTCATTCCGCCGGTCGGCAAATGCCATTTGTTCGATGCCGCGAGTGGCGACGCGATAGGCGCAGGCTAGGCCATGGCGCGGCTCGAATTCATCGGCGTCAGCAAGTCCTACGGCAAAACAATCGCCGTTCGCGACGTCAATCTGAGTGTCGAGGACAATGAGTTCTTTTGTATTTTCGGCCCACCGAGCTGCGGCAAGACGACATTGCTCCGATTGCTGCTCGGCTTGGTAGAGCCCGATGAGGGCGAGATCAGGATCGACGGGCGGCCGGTCACTGGGTTGGGGCCGAAAGAGCGCAATCTTGCGATGGTGTTTCAAAATCTGGCGCTGTTTCCGCATATGACGGCGGCGCAGAATTTGGCGTTTCCGCTGGTTGAACGAAAAATCGACAGAGCCGAGGTTGCGCGACGCGTCGCGGCGGTGGCCGAAACGCTGCACATCACCAAGCTGCTGAACAAAGTGCCGGCGCATCTTTCGGGCGGTGAGCGTCAACGCGTTGCGATCGGGCGGGCGCTGGTGCGTGATCCGGCGGCGTTCTTGATGGATGAGCCGATCGCGGCGCTTGATGCGAGGCTGCGGGAGGAAATGCGGGTTGAGCTGAAGCGCCTGCAACGTGAGCTTAAGCATACGCTGATCTATGTCACGCATGACCAGGAAGAGGCCATGTCGATCGCGGATCGCATGGCGATCCTTGAGAAGGGAATGGTTCGGCAGGTTGGCACGCCGGATGAGATTTATAACCACCCGCAAAGCCGCTATGTGGCGGAGTTGGTGGGCTCACCACCGATGAATTTTATCGAGGGCGCGGTCGACCCCAAGAGCGGGCGCTTCCGTGCCGATAAAATCGCGTTCGATGTGGTTCTACAAGCTGTCGGGCCGGATATGGCCGGAGGTCCGGCGAGCTTTGCAATCCGGCCGGAGGATATCGTGATCTGTGCGGCGGATGATCCGGCCGGCACGGTCGCGGCCGAGGTTTATGAGATCGAACCGCTCGGTGCGTTCACCATTGTGGATGTCAATATCGGCGAGACAATCCTCAAAGCCATGGTGGCGGGCCAGCCGCATTTCACGCTTCATCAGCCCATCAAATTGGGCTTCCCGGTCGAGAAGTGTCACTTGTTCAATTGCGCGAGCGGCCAAGTCCTCCTCGGCGCCGCGTAATAAATTCATTCGTCATTGCCGGGCATTGACCCCCGATCGGGGTCGGGGGCAGGCTCCGGCAATCCAGGCTTTCGCCATCATCGCCGCCAACGGATTAGGCCTGGATACCCGGCTCAAGGCCGGGCATGACGCAGGAAAAAAGTGGCCTGGGTTAGGTCTTCTGCAGCAACTGAATCAGACTTGAGGTGTCCCAGCGATTGCCGCCGCGCTTTTGAACGTGCGAATAGAATTGATCGACGAGCGCGGTGAGGGGCAGCAGCGCGCCATTGCGATTGGCCTCGGCAAGGCATAGCCCCAGGTCCTTTCGCATCCAATCGACCGCGAAGCCGAAATTGAATTCGCCCTTCAACATGGTCTTGCCGCGGTTCTCCATCTGCCAGCTTTGCGCCGCGCCCTTTGAAATGACCGATAACACCTTTTCGCCGTCGAGCCCGGCGCGCTGCGCGAAGTTCATGCCCTCGGCCAGGCCCTGAAGCACGCCCGCGATACAGATTTGGTTGACCATCTTGGTGAGCTGGCCCATGCCCGCATCGCCCATGTGAGTCACCGCTTTCGCAAAACTCCAAATTACCGCTTCCGCCTTCGCATAGGTCGCGGCATCGCCACCCACCATGACCGTGAGCTGGCCATTGACCGCACCGGCTTGACCGCCAGACACCGGCGCGTCGAGGAAACCCAGACCAAGCTTCTTGGCGGCGGCGTCGAGTTCACGCGCGACATCGGCCGAGGCGGTGGTGTGGTCGACGAAAATCGCGCCCTTCTTCATCCCGGCAAAGGCGCCGTTGTCGCCATAGGCAATGGCGCGCAGGTCTTTGTCGGCGCCCACGCAGGCAAACACGATGTCCGCGTCCTTGGCCGCCTCGCGTGGCGTTGCCCCGGTTGCGCCGCCATGTTCGGCGGCCCATTGGCGGGCCTTTTCGGCATTGCGGTTATAGACGGTCACCTTGTGGCCCTTTTTGACCAAATGGCCGGCCATCGGATAGCCCATCACGCCGAGCCCTAGAAAGGCGACGTTTTTCGCCTCGGTATTTGTCGCCATGGTTCTATCTCCCTTTGCGCCGGAATAAGCGGGGCATGATAGCCAGGGCCGCCCAAGGGAACAACGAACCATGTTGTCGGCTCTGGCCTCGGTGCCCGGCCTTTGTGATAATCCCCCCGAAGCTTCATGGAGCAGGGGAGGCGGGCATGTCGGTTTTGATTCGCGGCGGCACGGTGGTGACGGCGGAGACCACAAGCCGCGCCGATGTCTATTGCACCGGCGGCACCATCAAGGCGATCGGTGAAAAACTGGAGGCGCCTTCTGGGGCGCGCGTGATCGATGCCGGTGGGTTGCTCGTCATGCCGGGGGGCATCGACCCACATACCCATATGCAGCTGCCGTTCATGAGCACGGTGACGAGCGAGGATTTCTACACCGGCACCGCGGCCGCCTTGGCCGGCGGCACCACGATGATCATCGATTTCGTGATTCCCGATCCGAAGCAATCCTTGCTCGCGGCCTATGACACCTGGCGCGGCTGGGCCGAAAAGGCCGCCGCCGATTATAGCTTCCACGTCGCGATCACCTGGTGGTCGGATCAAGTGCGGGACGAGATGGAGGTTTTGACGCGCGAGCGCGGCGTCAACAGCTTCAAACACTTCATGGCGTATAAGGGCGCCATCATGGTGAGCGATGAGGAAATGCTGCAAAGCTTCCGCCGTTGTCGCGAGCTTGGCGCGATCGCCACCGTGCACGCCGAGAACGGCGAGATTGTCTATTATTTGCAACAGGAATTGGCGCGCGCCGGAATTCGTGGCCCCGAGGGCCATCCGCTATCGCGGCCGCCCGAGGTCGAGGGCGAGGCGGCCAATCGCGTGATCACCATCGCGCACATTGCGGGCGCGCCGATTTATATCGTGCACAATTCCTGCCGCGAGGCGGTGGAGGCGATTGCACGCGCGCGGTCCAACGGTCAACGCGTCTATGGCGAGGTGCTGGCGGGTCATTTGTTGGTCGATGATTCGGTCTATCAGCACCCGGATTGGGCCTTCGCCGCGGCTCATGTGATGAGCCCGCCCTTCCGCCCGAAGGAGCATCAAGCGGCTTTGTGGCGCGCTTTGCAGGCTGGCACGCTGCAAACCACCGCGACCGATCATTGCTGCTTCTGCGCGCCGCAAAAGGCGATGGGCAAGGATGATTTTTCGAAGATTCCGAACGGCACGGGCGGCGTCGAAGATCGCATGGCGGTACTTTGGCATCATGGTGTCGGCACAGGGCGCCTGACGCCCAATGAGTTCGTACGCGTGACCTCGACCGCCGCGGCGCAGATTTTCAATCTATATCCGCGCAAGGGAGCGGTCGCGGTCGGCGCGGATGCTGATCTCGTGCTATGGGATCCGGCGGGCACGCGTACGATCTCGGCCAAGACGCACCATCAAAATATCGACTTCAACATTTTCGAGGGCATGACCGTAACCGGTGTGCCGCGCTATACGCTGAGCCAAGGCAAGGTCGCCTGGGCTGATGGCAAACTAGACGCGGTGCGGGGTGCCGGGCGCTATGTGCCGCGGCCGACCTTCCCGGCGGTCTTCAAAGCGCTCGAGATGCGCGATAAGGCGCAGGCGTTCAGACCTGTGGTTCGGCAGGTCGCCGCCGAATAGCGCGAATTCAGCCGCTCGGATCTTCGCTCGCGCCGGGGTTGGTCGGCAACAGGCGCTCGACTGCAAAACCGCCGGCCTGAAGATTCGCCGTCACTTGGGCGATGTGTGTTTCATCGCGCGTTTCGAGCACAACGACGAGCCCGGCCGATTTGGCCGAAAGCTGCGAGAAGGCCCGCTCGTGATAGACCTCGAGGATATTAGCGTGCGCCGCGCCGATCACTTGCGCGACGCGCCCAAGCATGCCGGGGCGATCGGGAATTTGAATCCGTAAGCGGGCGAGGCGACCGACGCGGGCGAGACCGCGCATGATGATCGAAGCCATCAAACGCGGGTCGATATTGCCGCCGGTCAAAATCAAGCCGACGCGCTTGCCGGCGAGGCGTTTGGGCATCGTCATCAACGCGGCCAAGGGCGTGGCGCCGGTGCCTTCGACCACGGTTTTTTCGATGTCGAGGAGGGTCAGGATCGCTTGCTCGATGGCGCCCTCATCGACCAACAGCACATCTTCCACCAGTGCCTTGACGATTGGCTGCGTCAGCGTGCCGGGCGTTTTCACCGCGATGCCATCGGCAACCGATTGAGCGCCGATGGGGCGCGAGCCCTGATGAATCGCGTTCCACATCGAAGGATTGGCGAGCGATTGCGCGCCATAAATGGCGATTTTTGGCGCGCGCGCCTTGAGCGCGGTCGCTATGCCCGCGATTAGCCCGCCGCCGCCGATCGGCACGATCACCGCATCGAGCCCGACACCGCTTGATGCGAGCTCGAGGCCGATGGTGCCTTGCCCTGCGATCACCAGCGGATCGTCATAGGGGTGGACGAAGGTGAGGCCTTTTTGGGCGGCGAGTTTGTGCGCGTAATCCGCCGCCTCATCGACCGTGTCGCCTTCGAGCACCACCGTGGCGCCCAGCACTTCGGTGCCGGTTACTTTCACGAACGGCGTGCCGCGCGGCATGACGATGGTCGAGGGAATGCCGAGGCGGGTGGCGTGATAGGCGACACCTTGCGCGTGATTGCCGGCCGACATCGCGATCACGCCGGTTTTTTCACCTCGGGCTCGAGCGTGCGCAGCATATTGAGCGCGCCGCGATCCTTGAACGAGCCGGTGAACTGGCGGTTCTCGAATTTGAGCCAAATTTCCGCGCCGGTTAGGGCGGACAAGGTCTGCGAGTGAAGCAACGGTGTCGCGGTAATCGCGCCCTTAAGCGCAAGGGCCGCGGCCTCGATATCGGCGACGGCAATCGTCACGGCGCGAGGCTCTTGATGTGCTGAGTCCGCATGACATCGCGGGTGGCGTCGACGAAACCTTCCATATCGGCCGCGTGCACCTGCCCGATACAGCCGACACGAAAACTATCGACACCGGTGAGTTTGCCCGGGTAGATCAAATAACCGCGTTGACCAAGCACCGCGTAAAATTTTTCGAACTGGAAGGCCGCATCGGACGGCATGCGAAACGTCACGATGATGGGGGCCTGTAAGGTTTCGGGTAGCAAAGCGCGAGCACCGAGCGAACCCAGACCGCGGATCAGGATTTGGCAGTTCTCGCGATAACGCGCGAAGCGACCGGCGACGCCGCCTTCGCGGTCGAGCCCATCAAGCGCGGCATCGAGTGCCGCCAGCACATGGGTCGGCGGTGTAAAGCGCCATTGGCCATTGGTCTCGAAGCCCTTCCATTGCTCGTGCAGATCGAGGCTGAGGCTATGGCATTTCCAGGCGCTGGCCTCGAGGCGAGCGCGGCGGATCACCGCGAAGCCAAGGCCGGGCACGCCTTCGAGGCATTTATTGGATGAGGCGATCAGCGCATCGATCGGGGTTCGCCTGAGATCGATCGGAATCGCACCGAAGCTGCTCATGGCATCGACAATCAGCCCGCGCCCCTCGGCCGCGACCACGCTCGCTATGCTCTCAAGCGGATTAAGAATGCCGCTCGTCGTTTCGCAATGGACCAGAATGACATCGGCGACGCTTGGATCGGCGCGCAGACGCCGGCTCAACTCTTCGGGATTGGGGGATGCGTCTTCCGCCGTCTCATAAAGGGTGGTTGGCGCGCCGATCAGGCGGCAGATGCGCTCGATCCGCTTGCCATAGGCCCCATTGACGAGCGCAAGCGTTTTGCGCGTTCGGTCGAGCAGCGTGCCGAGCGTGGCCTCCACCGCATAGGTGCCGCTGCCCTGCAACGGCACGCTGACATGGCTGTCCGCGCCACGGGCAAGCGCGGTGAGCCGCTCGCGCACGCGCCGGGTCAAGGCGATGAAGGCCTCGTCGCGGGAGCCGAAATCGCGCTGCATGGCGGCGCGGGTTTCCGGCGCGGTCGTCAGCGGCCCCGGCGTGAGCAGAAGCGGGTCGCGGTTGTTTCTCATCGCGGCAAGGCAACGCCATGGGCGGCGAAGGCTTCCGGCGTGTCCAGATCGATCATCGCCGAGCGATCCTCGCATTCGAGCTCATAGACCGCCTCGGCATGCTGGCCGATCAAATGCCGTGCGCCGACATCGCCATCGAGTTGCATGATTTCGGGAAAATAGCGCGCGGACCATAACACCGGATTGCCGCGCTTGCCCTGATAGGTCGGCACGCCAATCCCACGCCCGGCCGGTGGGTTGAAGCCGCCGATCAGGCGATCGATCAAGGCCGCGTCGGTGCGCGGCATGTCGCCCAGGCAAACAAGCGCACCGTCAAGGCCGGGTGGGAGTACTTGGAGCCCGACGCGGACCGAGGTGCTCATGCCCTCTTCATAGTCGAAATTATGTACGAACGTCACGTCGCTCCCCGCGAGCGCGCCACGTATGGCATCGGCCTGATGGCCGGTCACGACGATGACGGGCCGCGCCTTCGAGCGCAGCACGGCATCGACCACGTGGGCGAGTAGGGGTTGGTCCTCGACCGACACGAGCAATTTGTTGGCGCCACCCATGCGGCGCGATTGACCGGCGGCGAGCACGATCGCGGCGATCTTGGGTTCGAGGCCATGCTCCGCGAGCGGCTTCGGCTTTTCCGGTTTCGGCGAGGCTTCGAGACGGGGCAGCGGGCGGCTTGGAATTTCCATCAGGAGCCCGCCAGCGCCCATCGTCATAATATCGTGGCGGGTCACGGGCACGTCGGCGATCAGGCGCTGCAACACCCAATCGACACCGTTCAATTTGGGCGAACGCGCGCATCCTGGCAGGCCGAGCACGGGTGTCGTGCCGAGATGGGCGAGCAATAGAAGATTGCCGGGATCGACCGGCATGCCGAAATGATCGATCGCGCCGCCCGCCGCCATGATGCCGGCCGGCACGATATCGCTGCGGTCTGTAATGGCCGAGGCGCCGGCGATCAAGATCATGGCGCAGCCCTCGGCGAGCAAAGCGCGCACGGCCTCTGCCACTTCGGTCGCGTCATGGGCGCAACGGCGTTCGGTCTTGAGTTCGCAGCCAAGCGCGACGAGCCGCGCGCGCGTCACCGCGACTGTTGAATCGAGCACATTCTCCTTGGTGCCAGGCAGACGCGTTTGAATGAGCGCCACGGGCCGACCGCGTAGTTTCGCGAGGCGAATGACCGGGCCGCCCTCGCTCGCTACCGCCATACAACGCTCGAGCAAGACACGCGGTACCGAGAAAGGGATCAACTTAACCGTTGCAACCATCTGCTCCGCGTCGACCAATTCATGAGGCCGAAGCGTGCCGACGGTAATCGCTTCATCGATCAAATTGATGCGATCAAGCCGCGCGGTGTCGACGATCACAATCCCGCGTTCTTCCGCATAAAGATTACAGCGCCCGGTAAAAGCTTTTCCCAAGCTGAGACCGCTACCCTTAAGGGCGCTGGCGAGGCGAAGCGCCGCCTCGTCCTCGCCCACATCATCGGCCTCGAGCGTGACGCCGGTCACGGTCTTGATATCGGCCTTCTTGAGCAGTGCGATATCGCCCGTGCTCAACACATGGCCTTTCTTGAAGGCGCGGCCGGGCAGGCGAATGCTGTGCGCGAGGATCAGGCCGATCGCTGAATCGAGCGGGACTTCGGAGAATTTCACGCCGCCTGGTCCTTGGTGCTGGGGGCCGCGCGCCGAATCTTGGTGATCTCGGCGATGATCGAGATCGCGATCTCGGTCGGTGAGAGGGCGCCGATATCGAGCCCGACTGGGCCATGGATACGCGCTGTGTCGCGCTCGGTGAAGCCCTTGTCATAGAGCCGCTGGAGGCGCTTGGCGTGTGTGCGCGTGCTGCCAAGCGAGCCGATATAAAACGCCTCGCTCTTGAGCGCGACCTCAAGCGCGGGATCATCGATCTTGGGGTCGTGCGTCAGCGTCACGATCGCGGTGTGGCTATCGGGCTTGAGCGCGCGCAAGGCATCGTCGGGCCATGCGGTCGAGACGGTGATATTGGGGAAGCGCGCGCTTTGCGCGAAGGCACGGCGCGGATCGATGATCGTCACGCCATAGCCGGCAAGCGCGGCGATTTCGGCCAGCGCCTGGGTGATGTGGACCGCGCCGACCACGACGAGGCGTTGCGGCGGGTTATGCACGTGAATAAAGATGGTGCCTTGCTCGGTCTCGATCGGCCCGCTTTGATCATCGGCGAGCGCCTGGCGCGCCGCTTGCTCGATCGGCGCGGCAAAGGCGTCGCCTAGGCTAGGGCCCTGCGGATAGATCAAGGCCTGTGTGCCGCCCTCAAGCGCGGTAATAAGGGCGACCGGGCGCTTGGCGGCGCGGTCGGCGATCAAACGGTCGAGCAGGGTCTGCTTCATCGCGATCGCCCGTTATTCGACGCGCTCGACAAAGACGCGAACCTTGCCGCCGCAGGCGAGGCCAACTTCCCAGGCTTGTTCATTCGAGACGCCGAACTCGAGCGTCTTCGGTATGCCGCTCTTCATGACATCCTTGGCGGTTTCGATCACCGCGCCCTCGATACAGCCACCCGAGACCGAGCCCAGGAACGCGCCTTTATCATCGACCACCAATTGGCTGCCGACCGGGCGGGGCGAGGAGCCCCAAGTGGTCACCACGGTGGCCAGCGCAACCTGCCGTCCGCTCGCGCGCCAATTGGCGGCGGTGCCGAGAATATCTTCCATGTCGGTCGTCATTGATGGGTCTCCTCAACGCGGCGTGGCTCGTAACCCTTTATGTAGGGTCGGAGCGCCACAAACTCTAGTCATCGCCAAAGCCGATCGCGGCCGAATAGACCGGGTCTAAATGGCCGGTGCGCACCGCCTCTATGTCGTCATGATATTTGAGCACGACGCCGAGCGTCTCGGCCATCACCGCCTTGTCGATGCGATCGCGCCCCAAGGCCACAAGGGCGCTCGCCCAGTCGATGGTCTCGGCGACACCGGGCGGTTTAAACAGCTCTAAACCGCGGAGCGCCTGCACCGCGCCGACCACGTGACGGCTCAGCAGCGTCGGCACATCTGGCACGCGGGCCTTGAGGATGGCGAGTTCGCGCTCGGCCGCCGGATAGTCGAGCCAGTGATAGAGGCAGCGGCGCTTCAGCGCGTCATGAACTTCGCGCGTGCGGTTCGAGGTGATGAAGACGATCGGCGGCTCGGTCACCTTGATCGTGCCGATCTCGGGGATCGTGATCTGGAAGTCAGACAATATCTCGAGCAAATAGGCTTCGAACGGTTCATCGGCCCGGTCGAGCTCGTCGATCAATAAGACGGGCGCGCCTTCGGGGGAGGGCGTCAGGGCTTGGAGCAAGGGCCGCGCGATCAGAAACCGTTCGGAAAAAATATCCGCCGCCAGCGCGCCTCGATCGCGGTCGCCCAGCGCCTCGGCCAAGCGAATCTCCATCATCTGGCGCGCGTAATTCCACTCATAGACGGCGGAGGCGACATCAAGGCCCTCATAGCATTGCAGACGGATCAATGACCGTCCGAGGCGCCCGGCCACGACTTTGGCGAGTTCGGTCTTGCCGACGCCGGCCTCGCCCTCAAGGAACAAAGGTCGCTTGAGCTTGAAGGCGACGAACAATGACGTCGCCAGCGCGCGATCGGCGATGTAGTCGCCGCTCGCGAGCAGATCGAGCGTGGCGTCGACAGAGACAGGGGGCAGGGCCATGGCGTTTCCGGTTCACTCACGAAGCATCGATTAGGACGCGGCGGTTAGGCAGTCGGCGAGGCCGTTCAAATCATCACGCGCAAAGCGGCGGCCGGTGGAAAACTCAACCACGCCATCGTGCAAAATAAGGGCATCGCCCGGCGGTTCGTCAAAGCCCAGCGCGAGCACGAGATCGACCGGCCCCAGCCGCGCCATCAGCGTGGTCATCAAGGCCTCGGGCTCGGCCGCCTTGGCCTCATGAATCACGGCATAGCGTGTCGGCGAAATTACCGCCACATCGCGCGCGCCGGCCGCCCGATGTTTATGACTATCCTTGCCGGGGCGGTCGAACATCAAATCCGGCGTGACGCGACCGAGCACCGAGACGGTTTGGCCCCGGCTCGACAGAGCCCCGATCAATGCGGTGGC
Source organism: Rhizobium sp. Q54 (assembly GCA_945902735.1). Taxonomy (GTDB): domain Bacteria; phylum Pseudomonadota; class Alphaproteobacteria; order UBA828; family UBA828; genus SHWC01. The sequence goes on from CAMDNF010000026.1 coordinate 27,192, forward strand.
AAAGTCGGCGCGGGCCGCTTCATCCGCGCCCTTGATATGAACGACCCGCATCGCGGTCTACACCACGAAGACGAGGATGAGGATGATGCCGATGGCGATAAGCCCGCCGACCCAAATCGCGGTGGGAATTCCTTGGCGCGGGGCGGACGTCCCTGGCGTGGCGGCTTTTGACGGCGCGACAGTGGGTGTCGGGGCCGTGGCGGCCGGGGCGGCCGCTTCAGGCTCGGCCGGGATCGGCGCCGGGCCACCGACCTTCTCGGCGAAGGCGGTAAAAAATTCCTCGGAGAGTTTTTTCACGGTCGAATCGATCAGGCGCGAGCCGATCTGGGCGAGCTTGCCGCCCACCCGGGCCTCGGCCTCATAGCTCAGGAGCGTGACACCCGGCCCATCATCGGTCAGGCGCACCTTGGCCCCGCCCGAAGCGAACCCAGCCGCGCCGCCCTGACCTTCGCCCGTGATGGTATAGCCATTGGGCGGGTCGAGGTCGGAAAGCGTGACCGAGCCCGAAAAACTGGCCTTCACCGGCCCGATGCGGGTGGTGATCTTGGCGTTCATATGGGTGTCTGAGGTCTTTTCGATCGTATCGCAACCGGGTAGGCAGACCCTCAGGATTTCCGGGTCATTGAGGGCCTGCCAGACCGTGTTGCGGTCGGCCGGTATGCGGTGCTCGCCGGTAATCTTCATCGTCGCTCCCTATGTCGCAGCGTGGGCCTATCTTAGCAGCGGCCGCCAAACTGCCGCATTTTAATCGTTTTTGACCTCGGGCGCGCAAGTTTTATAGGCCGCGCCAATGCCGCGCCGTTTGTCAGAGGTCGCATGAAACCCGCTGTTGCTTCCAGTTTTGACGTTGCCGAATGGTTCATCCGCCAATCGAAGCACGATCGCGTGCCGCTTTCGCCGCTCAAATTGCATCGGCTGATGTATCTGGCGCAGGCCGCCTATGCCAAACGCACGGCCGGTGAGGCGCTGATGCCCTCGATGTTCGTGGCGAATGAATTGGGTCCGATCGAGCCCAATCTTTACCGCGCGTTCGAGCATGGCTCGCCCAAGGTCGCGGTGCGCGACCCGACCGAGCAGGTGCGCACCTTCCTCGCGCTGATCTGGCACCAATATGGCGAAAAGCCGATCGATGCGCTCAATCGCCTGATCAATCAGGACCCGGCCTATAAACAGGCCGAGGCCTCTGGCATGGGCAGCGAAATCACGCTGGCCATGATGAAAAGCGGTGGCACGCCTGAGGAACAACCCGCCGCGGTCCGCTTCGTGCGCGGCAAACGCGTGCAACGCTGGATGCCGCCCGCGGCGCCGGCGCCCGAGGGGTCGACCAACCAATCATAGCTAGGCTGGCCTAATACCCCGGCGCGCGCATGTCGGCCGGAATCACCTTGCCGCGCTCGACGATAATTTCATCATCGAGGAAAAGAGAACAATTCTTCATCGGCAAATCGAGATGGCAGGCGGTGTCGTTGTCGCCGCCGAACTCGGTGTCGGGCCCGAGCGAGAACAGCACATTGCCATAATGCGCGCGGCCATCCATGCCGATGCCGGGCAAATCCACGCGCCACTTCGGGAAATCCCCACGATTCAATCGGCCCGGAAAATGCTCTTGCTCTGTTGCGACGCTTTGGCGGCATCTCTGATTGCTTTTGTCAGGCTGCCAACAGTCGTAGAAGGACAACCAAACGGAGCACGTTCGTTCTCGCGTCGAACCAGTTGCTGATCTGCCCGCGATTCGGCGATCTCAACGCGCGCAACTATTTCCATACAGTCAGGTGTTTTCGCACCAACTTCGGCATACTCGGGCCGTAGCGTGCTATAGTATTGCTTTACGTCATGGCGGCCATCGGGTTTGTCGTATTCTGCCTCATGAAGTATCAGCCAAACTTCAAAACATGGATTTGAGCGACCCACTCCCACGCCTGCGGCCTCGCACATGGCAATTGCTTCCTGATAGTATGGATGCTCATCACGATCGAGCTATGCGCGGAAGTTGGTGACGGCGTGACGGGGTAAGGCGGCGTATCGTGGGGGTGTTCGACGCCTCCACTTCTCCAGCAAAGGAGTGATACGCCGTGACCGACAATAGCATCCTCAAGTTCACCCAGCCAGGGACGTTCACC
>CAMDNF010000027.1:0-28345 GCA_945902735.1 Rhizobium sp. Q54
CACGCGTGAGCTCGAAGGGCTTGAGAAATATGTTGGGTTTCTCGCCACGGTCGGCTCGACGGCGCCGTTCGTCGGTCTATTCGGCACGGTCTGGGGCATCATGAACAGCTTTGCCTCGATCGCCCAAAGCAAGGACACCTCCCTCGCCGTGGTCGCGCCTGGCATCGCCGAGGCCCTGTTCGCCACCGCGATCGGCCTGATCGCGGCGATCCCCGCGGTTGTCGCCTACAACAAACTGAGCAGCGATTTTGATCGCTTTAGCATGCGCCTCGAAGGCTTTTCGACTGAATTCCGCGCATTGCTATCGCGTCAGCTTGAGGAGCGCGCCGCCTAATGGGCGCCGACGTCCAAGGGCGCCGTCGTCGCGGTCGTGGCAAGCGCGCGCCGATGAGCCAGATCAATGTGACGCCGTTCGTCGACGTCATGTTGGTCTTGCTGGTGATCTTCATGATTACGGCGCCGCTGTTGACCGCGGGTGTCGAGGTCAATCTGCCCGAGGCGGGTGCCAAACCGCTCAAGGGCAGCGACGAGCCGCTCTCGGTCACGATCGACAAGGCGGGCAAGCTCTATATCCAAGAGAGTGAAGTGGTGCTTGAGGAGTTGGGGCCGAAGCTTCAAGCGATTACCGAGCGTAAGCCTGACGCTCGTATTTTCGTGCGTGGCGACCGCGACATCGCTTATGGCCAGATCATGGCGGTGATGAGCGCGATCAATCAGGCGGGCTTCAACAATGTTGCGTTGGTCACCGTGATTCCGAAGGAAGAAGGTGCGTCAAAGGGTGGCGCGTCCAAATAAATTGAATGAGCAGGCGTGGATGGATCTTTTCGGCAATTTTACATGCGGCGGTGATCGCACTGGCGGCGTTTGGCCTGCCGCAGTTATTCACCCCCGAGGTGAGCGATCCGGAACCGATCGTGGTCGGCATCGTCGAGATCGCCGAGCAAGCGAGCGCGCCGAAGCCGAAACCGTTGCCGCCCACACCGCCGCCAACGGCGAAGAAAATAGAAGAACCCAAACCCAAACCGCCCGAGCCCGAGCCGCCGCCAGTGGCGAAGGAGGAGCCCAAGCCCCCGCCACCCGAACCCGAGCCGAAACCGCCCGAGCCCGAGCCGGAGGTGAAGCCCGAGCCAAAGCCCGAGCCCACACCGGACGCAGTGGTCGAGCCCGAGCCGAAGCCGGTCGTCGCGCCCAAGCCGCCGCCCAAACCGAAGCCGCCGGCCGACCTTACATCACTGTTAAAGAATTTGGCGCCCAAGGAGCCGGCCCCGCCGGCCAAGGAGGTCGAGGAAAAGGCCGAGAAGCCGACGCCTCAGCTCTCCGATCTATTGGAAAGCGTGGCGAACGACGCGGCGGAGATAGAATCACCCGACCCGCAACCGCGCCCGCAATCGGCGCCGACGCTCGCTGGGCCGCTCGCCATGACGATCGCCGGCGCCATTCAGCGCAAGGTCGAGGAGAATTGGAGCGTTCCGGCCGGGATCGAAGGCGCGGAGAATCTTCTCGTCGGACTAACGCTAAATTTAGGCCCAGATGGCACGGTACAGTCCGTGACGATCACGGATTATGCGCGTTATGGCATCGATACCGCGTTTCGAGCCATGGCGGATTCGGCCAAGCGCGCGGTGTTGAAGGCGAGTCCGTTCGACATTTTGCGCGACCATGTAGACAAATACGATCAGTGGCGCGTCATCACGATGACCTTCCGGCCCCCGGTATGACCAATTGGTGGTTTCCCGCCGGCATGGCAGCAGACGCGACTTGTTGGTGATAGGAGTAGGCGTAATGACGGATCTAGTGACGTGGTGGAGGCTAAAGCGCGCTTTCGGGTGGCGCCTGGCGTATTTCGGTTTGGCGGTAGGCGTTCTGTTGGCCGCGGGCATGATCGGCTCCGGCGCCGCGCGCGCTGAATTGCAGATCGACATCTCGCGTGGCACGGTCGAGCCCATTCCGATTGCGATCACCGATTTTCATAGCGCGACCAGCGATGCTTCCGACATGGGCAAGCGCATTGCCGCGGTCGTGAAAAACGATCTTGACCGATCGGGCCTGTTTCGCTCCATCGATCAACGCGCTTTCATCCAACGCCCCGAGGAGATGCTCGACCAGCCGCGGTTCCCCGATTGGCGTCAAATCAACGCCCAGGCGCTCGTGACCGGGGTGGTCCAGGTCGAGCCGAGCGGTCGGGTCGTGGTCGAGTTTCGCTTGTGGGATGTGTTCGCGGCCCAGCATCTGGTCGGGCTTCGCTTGGGCATAGCCGAGGATGGCTGGCGGCGCATCGGTCACAAAATCGCGGACGCGATTTATGAGCGGCTGACCGGTGAAAGCGGCTATTTCGATACCCGCGTGGTCTATATCGCCGAGAGCGGATCGCCGGCCGCTCGCAAAAAGCGCCTCGCCATTATGGACCAGGATGGCGCCAATTTTCGCTTTCTGACCGACGGCAAGGCCCTGGTGCTGACCCCGCGCTTTTCGCCTAGCACGCAGGAAATCACCTATTTGTCCTACGAACGTGGCCAGCCTCACGTCTATTTACGCAATATCGATACCGGCCGGCAGGAATTGCTCGGCAATTTCCCGGGCATGACCTTCGCCCCGCGCTTTTCGACGGATGGCAACAAGGTGGTGCTGACCTATGCCAAGAATGGCGATTCAAATATCTATGTGATGGATTTAAGGACCCGGCGCGTGGTGCAGGTGACGCACGATCCAGCGATCGATACGTCGCCGTCCTTCTCGCCTGACGGCAGCGCCATCACCTTCGAATCCGACCGCGGCGGCAAACAACAAGTTTATGTAATGAATAGCGACGGCAGCAATGCGAAGCGCATCAGTTTCGGCAAGGGCCGCTATGGCACGCCGGTCTGGTCGCCGCGTGGCGACTTGATTGCGTTCACAAAAATAGAACAAGGTCAGTTCTATATTGGCGTGATCAAGCCGGACGGCTCAGATGAGCGGCTGATCGCCGAAGGCTATTTGGTGGAGGGTCCGACATGGGCCCCCAATGGCCGCACATTGATGTTCTTTAGGCAGACGACGCGCGAGCCCGACAGCGCTGAACTGGTGAGCATTGACATCACCGGTCGCAACGAGCGCGTCGTTGTCACAACGACCGCCGCCTCCGATCCTGCATGGTCGCCCTTGATCCCATGACGATGCACCACTATCATAGCCACAGAGTCGGGTCGCCTTTGCCGAAAAACCGTTGGCAGGGGATGCACCCGATTTTTCATGCGAGAACTCCACAACGAAACCGGCTCGAACACTCACGCCGAACCGGCGAAGATTATCATGCACCTCGGGTTTAAGAGCTCCAGCAATAGGAGGAGACGAATGCGAATGAAGTGGTTGGCCCCCCTGGCGGCCTTAGCGATTCTGGCGGCTTGCGAAAGCACGCCGGACGACAAGGCCTCGACAGCCGGCGAGGGAGCTGCTGCCGCCTCGGATAATCAATCCGCGAGCAGTAGCCAAATCGTGCCTGGCTCGCAGGAGGATTTGGCTCAGAACGTCGGTGACCGGGTGTTCTTCGAGTTCGACAGCAGCGTGCTGTCGCCCGAAGCGCGCCAGACGCTTGAAGGTCAAGCGGCGTGGCTCAAGCGTTTCCCGAACGTCAAATTGGTCGTCGAAGGCCATTGTGACGAGCGCGGCACGCGTGAATACAACTTGGCGCTTGGCGAACGTCGCGCCTCGGCGGCCAAGACCTATCTAACCGCGCTCGGTGTTGAGGACGCGCGGTTGACGACGATTTCGTACGGCAAGGAGCGGCCCTTTGCGCTCGGGCATGACGAGGACGCGTGGTCTCAGAACCGGCGCTCCGTCTCGATCGTGCAATAAGACGCCGCCCGAGGTGATTCTAGGCGGCCGCCACTACGTGGCGGCCGCCCATCTCGCGACGGTTGAGTACGGGTCTCTCGACGGCGCCTCGCCGAGCGGGCCTGGTTCACGTCTCCGAGCGACGGCGCCACTTTTTTCGCCGCTTAATGATGGGAGCAGGCGATGAAGCAGCTGTGGTTGGCTGTTGCGATTTTCGTGGCCCTCGGCCTTGTCGGGACGGGTCTCAGGCCAGCAGCGGCGCAGGACTATCAGTCGCTGCGCAATCAGATCGATCAACTTAGGCAACAGGTCCGCGAGCTGTCGGGCCAGGTGAACGATTTGTCGCGTGGCGGCGTTGCGTCAACCGGCGCCGCCCGTGGCGGTGAAAGCTCCGGTACACTGTCGCGGCTCGACGAAATTATGGAATCGATGCGTCGGCTCAATGGGCGCGTCGAGGAACTTGAATTCAAGGTCGACAATCTGTCGCGCGGTCTCGATGCGGCAAAACGTACTGGCGAGGTCATGCCGCTGGCCCCAACCGCGCCGCTAAATGCTGGCACGGCAGCCCCTATTGCTACGGCGACCGGTACGCCAGCAACGACCGGTGCCGCACCGGTGTCTGCATCGGCGCCGACCTCAAATGCAACGTCGGCCGCGACGTCCACTGCTAGTGATTTTAACCCGAACGAGGCGCCACGTCCGCTTGGCGCCGTGCCCATCAATCCGGGCGCTGCGGCCGCCTCGTCCGAGCCTGCGGCCGCAGCTACCGCGCCTGAGAAGCCCGCGGCACCAAACGTACCGGCCGAAGAGGCCGTGGTCGCCGCCGCCACGCCTGCGACTCCGAAAGAGCAATATGACGTGGCGCATCGCTTGCTCAAGAACGGCCAATATGTCGAGGCCGAAGCGGCGTTTCGCGAGTTCCTCGAGGCCAATCCGAAGGATCCCAACGTCTCCAAGGCCTCTTATTGGTTGGGCGAGACTTATTATGCGCGCAAGCAATATGATCAGGCCTATCAAGTCTATGCGCGCAATCTTCAGCGCTGGCCGAAGGGCGAGAAGGCGCCAGACAATTTGGTCAAGCTCGCGCTCTCTCTGGTCAGTTTGAAGCGCGATAGTGAGGCCTGCCAATTCCTTGCCGTGCTCGATTCCGATTATCCGAACGCGGCAGGGAATGTGAAGCAAGCGGGCGAGCGCGCGAAAAAGCTCGCGAAGTGCAAATAGCGCGCGACGCGACACCGCTCGATGGCGCGAGTTTTACCGCGGCCATGGCTGCTCTTGGGCCGTTCGAAACAAACCCGGCACTCGCCGTCGCGGTGTCGGGTGGCCCCGATAGTCTGGCGCTGGCGCTCCTTGCCCAGACCTGGGTGGCATCGAACGGCGGCTCCATCATCGCGCTGATTGTCGATCATGGTCTCAGGCCCGAATCGAGGGCTGAGGCACTCATTGTTGGGAAATGGCTCAAGGCGCGCGGCATTCCCCATCGGATCCTCACCTGGTCCGGCCCCAAGCCTAACACCGCGCTTCAATCGAACGCGCGCGCCGCGCGCTATGCGCTCCTGACCGAATTTTGCCGCCACCGCGGCGTCCTCCATCTTCTTCTCGGCCACCAGCGGGAGGACCAGGCCGAAACGATACTGATGCGGCTTGAGCACGGCAGCCGGCAGAGCGGCCTGGCCGCTATGCCCATTCTGACCGAGCGCGACGGTGTGCGTTTGTTGCGCCCCTTATTGGCGGTGCCGCGCGCTCGTCTCGTGGCCTTCCTCAATGCGCTTGGCCAGCCTTATGTCGACGACCCGTCCAATCGTAATCCGGCCTTTGGTCGGGTGCGTCATCGCATGGCGTTGGCCACGCTCGAAAGCGATGGATTCGGCGCCGCGCCGCTTGCCGAATTGGCGCATCGTTTCGGGCATCATCGGCACAGCGCGGAACGCGACCAGCACCGCATCATGGCGCGCTGCGTGCGGCTTGACCCGGCCGGTCATGCTTTGATTGCGCTTGGGCCGCTTGCGACGATCGATGATCGGCAGGTGGCCGTCTTGTTCGGTGCGGTCGTTGCGACGATCGGGGGAGAGGTCTTTGCCCCGTCGCCCGATGCGCTCGATCGCGTGGTGCGCGCGTGGCGTCAGGGCTCATTCGGTCGCGGACGTACCCTCGGCGGCTGCCGGCTCGTGATGGCGCGCGACCAATCTCAGCTTCTCGTCGGTCGTGAGGCGCGGGCGTGTGCGCCGCCGATTGAACTATCCTACGACGTTACGGGCTGGGATGGGCGCTTCACGGTGAAGTCTTCGGCGTCCACAGGCGGCCGCAGGAACGCCATGGTCAGGGCGCTCGGCGCCTCGGGCATCGTGGCGTTGCGCCGCGCCGGTCAGGGCGCCTGGCTTGAGGCCATTCCGGCTCCGGCGCGGCCGGCGCTACCGATTATTTGCGGCCTTGACGGACAAATCTCGGCCCCCCATTTAAACTTTCAAGAGAGTGGATCGGTCAGAGTGTCCGGCGGAATTCGGCCAAAGCTACGGTTAATGCCTCGGCGCAGTCTCGCCGAGGCGCCATTTTTGGGTACGCCTGGGCCGGCGAAGGGCGTGGCAGCCGGGAAAATTGGTGTAGGATAACGGGCGCCACGCACGCCAAAGGAAACTCCGTTGGGCAATCTCGGCAAGAACCTCGCGCTCTGGGTCATCATCGGCCTTTTATTGGTCGCGCTATTTCAATTGTTCCAAAGCCCATCGGGCCGGAGCGGACCGAGCGCGCTGCCATTCTCTGATTTCATGGCGGCGGTCGAAGGCGGCCAAGTTGCCGACGTAATCATTCAAGGCAACGCCCAAGGCACCACCATCATGGGACATTATGTCTCGGGCGGAAATGCCTTCACGACCTTTGCGCCCGATGACCCGTCATTGGTCCAAACGCTCCGCAAGAACAACGTGCGGATCACCGCCGCGCCGCCCGATGAAGGCATGTCGCCGTTCCTCAGCGCGCTGCTGTCGTGGTTCCCGATGTTGCTCCTGATCGGCGTTTGGATTTTCTTCATGCGCCAAATGCAATCGGGTGGCGGCAAGGCCATGGGCTTCGGTAAATCGCGCGCGCGTCTGCTGACCGAGCGCCAGGGCCGCGTCACGTTCGACGATGTGGCGGGCATCGATGAAGCGAAGCTCGAGCTCGAAGAGATCGTCGACTTTTTGCGCGATCCGCAAAAATTCCAGCGCCTCGGTGGTCGAATTCCGAAGGGCGTGTTGCTGGTCGGCCCGCCCGGCACCGGCAAAACATTGCTTGCGCGCGCGATCGCGGGCGAAGCCAATGTGCCGTTTTTCACCATTTCGGGTTCCGATTTCGTTGAGATGTTCGTCGGCGTCGGTGCGAGCCGCGTGCGCGACATGTTCGAGCAGGGCAAAAAGAGCGCGCCGTGTTTGATCTTCATCGACGAAATCGATGCGGTGGGCCGTCATCGCGGCGCCGGCCTCGGCGGCGGCAATGACGAGCGCGAGCAGACCCTGAACCAATTGCTGGTCGAGATGGATGGCTTCGAGGCGAACGAAGGCGTGATCCTGATTGCCGCGACCAACCGCCCCGACGTGCTCGATCCCGCGCTGTTGCGCCCCGGCCGCTTCGACCGCCAGGTCGTGGTGCCGAACCCCGATGTCGCGGGCCGCGAAAAGATTTTGAAAGTTCACATGCGCAAGGTGCCGCTTGCGCCCGATGTCGATCCGCGCACGATCGCGCGCGGCACGCCGGGCTTCTCGGGTGCCGATTTGGCCAATTTGGTCAATGAGGCCGCGCTTCTGGCGGCGCGCCGCTCCAAGCGCGTCGTCACCATGTCCGAATTCGAAGAGGCGAAGGACAAGGTCATGATGGGCGCCGAGCGGCGTTCGATGGTCATGACCGAGGAAGAAAAACGCCTAACCGCCTATCACGAAGGCGGCCATGCCGTGGTCGCCGCTCATATGGTTGAATCCGACCCGATCCACAAAGCGACCATCATTCCGCGCGGTCGTGCGCTCGGCATGGTCGTGCGTCTGCCGGAGAACGATCGCATTTCGGTGTCGCGCGCCAAATTAGAGGCCGATATCGCGGTCGCCATGGGTGGCCGCATCGCGGAAGAATTGATTTTCGGTCGAGATAAGGTGACCAGCGGTGCGTCGTCCGATCTGAAGGCGGCAACCCATTTGGCGCGTCTCATGGTGACCCAGTTCGGCATGAGCGACGAGCTCGGGCCGCTGAGCTATGCCGAGAACGAGCAAGAGGTTTTCCTTGGGCACTCAATCGCCCAGGTGAAAAACATTTCCGAAGGCACGGCGAGCAAGATCGATTCCGAAGTCCGCCGCATTGTCGAGACGGCCTATGCCGTCGCGCGCAAGGTTCTTGAAGGGCATATGGATCAATTGCACCGCTTGGCCGGCGCGCTGCTCGAATATGAATCGCTGTCGGGTGAAGACATTAACGCCCTGATGCGGGGCGAAACCATCGTGCGGCCCGATCTCGATAGCGCGAGGCCGAACGCCAAACCAAAAATGCCCCCGGCCGGATCCAAACCCGATCTTGAGCCTCGGCCTCAGCCGGGCGCCTGATTTCTGACGCGGCGGTCGGCGTCATGACAGAGGTCGCGGCCAACCGCGACCTGCCGGCATCGCTGCCGGATCAGGCGACGCTCTACCTCAAGCCACTCAGCGTTCCCAATGTCGTCGAACTCATCATTCGGCGGGGCTCCGACATCCGCCGGGTGGTGACCTCGGACGCGTCCCTAGCCGAATGGGCCGGGCGTCAGCCAGCCGCGGTCCAAGTGCGCCTCTCCAAATTGCGCAGCAATTTGGAACATCAAGTTGCGCTCGACTGGGCCGGAGCACGTAAGCCGCCGTTGATCATGGGCATCGTCAACACGACGCCCGATAGCTTCTCCGACGGCGGCGACCACGCCGACTCCGACGCCGCGATCGCGCATGGCCACCGGTTGCTCGATGAGGGGGCCGACATTCTGGACATCGGCGGCGAATCGACGCGGCCCGGCGCCGTGCCACCTCCGCTCGATGTTGAACTCGCGCGTGCCATCCCGGTGGTTGAAGCGCTCGCGCGTGCGGCACCCCTGGTCTCGATCGATACGCGCCGCGCCGCGGTCATGCGGGTCGCGCTCGATGTCGGCGCGACCATGCTGAACGACATCAGCGCTCTAGGTCATGATCCGGCGAGTCTAGGGCTAGCGGTCGCGCACGACGTGCCGGTCGTTTTGATGCACATGCAAGGCACGCCTGAAACCATGCAGCTTGCGCCGCGCTATGATGATGCGCCCCTCGATATATTCGATTTCCTGGAGCAGCGGATCGCGGCCTGCGAGGCTGCCGGCATATCGCGTCGGCGGATTATCGTCGATCCCGGCATCGGCTTCGGCAAGACGGAAGCGCACAACCTCGCCATTCTTCGCGATCTTGCGGTATTGCTTGGCCTTGGCTGCCCGATCATGGTCGGCGCCTCACGCAAGGGCTTTGTCGGGCGCCTCAGCGGGGCCGACGCCCCGAAGGACCGGCTGGCGGGCTCGCTTGCCGTGGCCCTGCACGCGGTGGGGCAGGGGGCGGCGATCCTCAGGGTTCATGATGTTTTGGCGACGCGCCAGGCCCTCAGCCTGTGGGCGGCCTTACGCCCCGACCAGGCGATGTAAGAAATCGGAGGACCCCTGTCAGGATGATCGGTTGCGGCCGCGTCGCGCCGGCGTTAAACAGGCAAAAGGCGGCGAATAACGGAGTCCTATGACGCGCACTCTATTTGGCACGGATGGCATTCGCGGCACGGCGAACCGCGAACCGATGACGGCTGAAACCGCGCTGAAGGTCGGCATGGCAGCGGGCGCGCATTTCTTGCGCGGCGAGCATCGCCATCGCGTCGTGATCGGCAAGGATACCAGACTCTCGGGCTATCTGCTTGAGCCGGCCTTGACCGCGGGTTTCATCGCGGTCGGCATGGATGTGGTTCTGGTTGGACCGCTACCAACGCCAGCGGTCGCCATGTTGACGCGTTCGCTCCGTGCCGATCTCGGCGTCATGATTTCGGCCTCGCACAACCCGTTCGAGGACAATGGCATCAAGCTGTTCGGTCCCGACGGCTATAAGCTATCAGACGCGGTCGAGGCTGAAATCGAAGCGCGCATGTTGAAGGGCGGCGATGCCGCGCGCGCGACGCCTGCGGCGCTCGGTCGCGCCCGCCGGCTTGATGACGCGGTCGGTCGCTATATCGAATTCGTCAAACGCACGCTGCCCGGTGAATTGACGCTCGATGGGCTCAAGGTCGTGGTCGATTGCGCCAATGGCGCTGCCTATCGTGTGGCCCCGACGGTGCTGAGCGAACTCGGCGCGGAGGTAATCGCGATCGGCGCCAATCCGGACGGCCTCAACATCAATCTCGGTTGCGGCACGACAGATCTTGCGGCAATCAGCGCCGCCGTGGTCGAACATAAGGCCGACCTCGGCATCGCGCTCGATGGCGATGCCGACCGCGTCGTGCTGTGCGATGAAACCGGCGCGCCAATCGATGGCGATCAGATCATGGCGCTGATCGCGCGCGCTTGGCAGCGCGCGGGCCTCTTGAAGGGCGGCGGCGTGGTCGCGACCGTGATGTCCAATCTTGGGCTCGAGCGGTTCATTGCCGGGCTCGGGCTTAAGCTCGAGCGCACCCAGGTCGGTGATCGCTATGTGGTCGAGCACATGCGCCGTAGCGGGATCAATCTAGGCGGCGAGCAATCCGGCCATATTATTGTGGGTGATGTCTCGACCACCGGCGATGGCCTGATCGCGGCGCTTCAAGTGATGGCGGTCTTGGTGCGCGAGGGCGGCAAAGCAAGCCAAGCGACGCGCGTGTTCACGCCGCTGCCGCAGGTCAAGCGCAACATCGTCGTCGATCGCGCCGATCTACTCGGCTGCGTTCAAGTGCGCCAAGCCATTCAATCGGGCGAGGCCGAGCTCGGCACGCAGGGGCGGTTGATCGTGCGCCGCTCGGGTACCGAGAGCCTGGTTCGGGTCATGGCCGAGGGCGATGATGAAAAGCAAATCGGCCGGATCGCCGATTCAATCGCGCGCGCGCTTCGTGAAGCCGCGGCGAGCCCACCGACATAATTCATACATCCACTAGGACATAGGTCGATGCAAGGACGCGTGCTCGCGATCGGCGGCTCGGATTCAGGCGGTGGCGCCGGCATTCAAGCCGATATCAAGGCCATCACCGCGCTTGGTGGTTTCGCCACGACCGCGATCACGGCACTCACCGTGCAAGATACGAAAAGAGTAATCGCGGTTCATCCAGTGCCGCCGGCGTTCGTCGCCGATCAAATGCGCCTTGTCTTGGCCGACCTCGGCGCCGATTGCTTGAAGACCGGCATGATGTATGACGGCGCCACTGTCGAAGCGGTCTCCGATGTGCTCGACAAGGAGGCGCGTGGCATTCCCCTCGTGGTTGATCCGGTTCTCATTTCGAAGTCCGGCGCCGCGTTGCTTGCGTCCGAAGCCATGCCGGTCTTTAAGGCGCGGCTCTTGCTACGGGCAACGCTCGTTACGCCGAACATTCCGGAGGCTGAGACTCTGACTGGGCTGAAGATCGTGAGCCTTGATGACATGATGCATGCGGCGGAAATGTTGCGCACCATGGGCCCGCTGAACGCGCTCGTCAAAGGCGGCCATATGCCGGGCGATACGGTGACCGACGTGCTAGCAACCGAGAAGGGCGTTTGCCTCTTTCAGGGCCCGCGTATCGATACGACAAGCACGCATGGCACGGGCTGTACGATAGCGTCCGCGATCGCGATCGGATTGGCGCAGGGGCTTAGTCTGGATGACGCGGTCGGCCGCGCGCGCGCCTATCTTGAAGCGGCGCTCAAATCGGCGCCCGGCTATGGCGGCGGCAATGGCCCTCTCAACCACGCGGTTACAGTTCAGCCCATAAAAGCTTGGGCGGGGTCCTTGCCGGCGCAATAAGCGGGTGGCGAGCCCTGGCGGCGGCGCCTAGGCTGGCGTTCGAATTGCTGCTGGAGGGCCCCCATGGGCACGCTCGCGACCAACGTCGAACCCGAGGACTATGGCCGCATCGGCGCGGCGATCGAATTCCTGGTAGGGCACTATGACGAGCAACCATCGCTCGGCGAAATTGCCGGGCATGTACGCCTAAGCCCGTACCACTTCCAACGCCTGTTCACCCATTGGGCCGGCATCAGCCCGAAACGTTTTGTCCAATATCTGACGCTCGAACACGCCAAGCGCGCGCTCGACGCCTCGGCGTCGATTCTCGATGCGGCCTATGAGGCGGGGCTCTCGGGCCCCGGCCGGTTGCACGACCTCTTCGTGACCTATGAGGCGATGACGCCCGGCGATTATAAGCGCGGCGGTGCCGGGCGCGAAATTCGCTATGGCATCGTGCCGAGCCCGTTCGGCGCCTGCTTCATTGGCACAACCGAGATTGGCATTTGCGCGCTTGGGTTTATTGCGTCCGACGATCCCGGCGAAGCCGAGGCCTTTTTTCACGCGCGCTGGCCCGCGGCACGTTTGACGTTTGATCGATCGGCCATCGCCCCGCTCGCCGCAGCGATCTTCGCGCTCGATGTCCAAGGTCGGGTGCCGCTCCGCGTGCACCTGATGGGCACCGCGTTCCAGCTCAAAGTGTGGGAAGCCTTGTTGCGCATTCCGCCCGGTGCGCTGGTCAGCTACCAACATTTGGCGGCCGCGCTGACCAGCCCCGATGCCGCGCGCGCGGTGGGCGGCGCGGTCGGCGCCAATCCGGTCTCCTATTTGATTCCGTGCCACCGGGTGATCCGCAAGGCCGGCGTGATCACCGGCTATGCCTGGGGGCCCGAGCGCAAGCGTGCGCTGCTCGCGCTTGAAGGCGCGCGCCATGAGGCGGTAACGGAATTGTCTGAGACCGCCTAGATTACGACGATGAGGCATTTGAGCGTTTCGGAATCTTGAAGCGCGCAAGATCGCTGGCAAGCTGCGCGGCTGGAAATATGGCACGCGCTTCGGCCAGAATTTCATGGCCCTCATAGCGCGCCGAAATGTGCGTGAGGATCAGCGTGCCAACCCCGGCATCGCGGGCGAGCCGCGCGGCGTCAGCCGCCACGAGGTGGCCGTTTTGCCGCGCCTTGTCGCGCTCATGATCAAGAAACGTCGCCTCGACGACCAAGCCATCGATGTCCTTTGCATAGGGCAAAAGACTGACGATTTCGGCGGTATCACCGATGACCAGCAGTCGCGTGCCGGGTTCCGGTGCACCCATGACATCGTCGGGCGTAATCACATGGCCATCGGCGCCGCGTACAGACTGGCCCTCGCGCAAAAGGTGCCGCATCGGACCTGGGGTCACGCCTAAACGCTCGGCCCGCGCCGCATCGAATGGTCGGCTGGCCGGTTCTTCAAACAAATAGCCAAACGAACCACCGCCGCGATGGATCACCGGCACGGGCACAACGCGAACCGTCTGGCAGGCAATGGGGACGCCGGTTACGATCGCCTCGAAGCGAATGTCGACACGCTGGTCTGTCTCAGGCAGCACGACATCTTTGATCAGGCGCCGCACGAGATCGATGGTTTCGGCGCCGCCATAGAGCGTGAGCACCGGCTCGGCCGCGCCCTCCCCAAGCGAGGCCACGAGCCCGGCCAGACCAAGCACATGGTCGAGATGCGCATGCGTCAGAAATATCCTCGAAAGCCGCCTATAGCCGAGCCCAGCGCGCATCAATTGGCGCTGCGTGCCTTCGCCGCAATCGACCAGAAAACGCTCGGTTTCGTGGAGCACCATGAGCGCGGGAAGACCGCGCGCCGCGGTCGGGCGGCTCGCCGAGGTACCCAGAAAAACCAGTTCGAACATCGCCCCTGTCTCGCGCCTGTGGCGAAATGACCTAGACGTCCCGCTTTCGCCGCGGCGCCGGATCGGCCATATCTTGCGGCATGAAGAGCCGCCAAGCCACCCCGCCATGAATTCTGATCGTTCGATCGCGCATTGGCTGCTCGCGGTCGCTGCGCTGGTCTTTTGTATGGTCGTGCTGGGCGGCGTGACGCGGCTGACCGAATCGGGTCTCTCGATCGTCGAATGGCAGCCGTTGATCGGCGTGATCCCGCCGCTCTCCGAGGCCGATTGGAGCGTGCTGTTCGCCAAATATCAGATGACGCCCGAATATCAGTTGGTCAATCGGGGCATGAGCCTCGATGGCTTCAGGCAGATTTTTTGGCTCGAATATCTGCATCGCTTGCTCGGTCGCGCGATCGGTGTCGCGTTTCTCTTACCCTTTGCCTATTTCCTGATCCGTCGGCGCATTAAGCGGGAGCTAGCGCCGAAGCTTGTCGTGATGTTCGTGCTCGGCGGCTTACAGGGCGTGCTCGGCTGGTACATGGTGAAGAGCGGTCTGGTCGATCGGCCTGATGTCAGCGCCTATCGTCTGGCCGCGCATCTCGTGTTGGCGACGGTGATCTATCTTTACATGATCTGGGTCGCGCTCGGTCTCTTGAACCAACGGGGACCGAATACGCGCCGGGGCAGGGGCCAGCGGATCGTGCGGCTCTATGCGCCGGCCTTGACGGGGCTGGCGTTGGTCACGCTGATCGCTGGCGCCTTCGTCGCGGGTAATGACGCGGGCCTCGCCTACAACACCTTTCCGTCGATGGGCGGGGCGGTGGTGCCGGCGGATTTGTTTATCCATGAACCGGGCTGGCGTAATTTTTTCGAGAGCGTGCCGCTCGTACAGCTCAATCACCGATTGCTCGCCTATTTGACCGTGCTTGGCTCGCTCGCTCTATTCGTCATTTCGGGCGCCTATGGCACACGAAGCGGCTTATCGCGCGAGACGCGACGCGTGATTTGGCTGGTTCTCGGATTGACGCTTGCGCAATTCGCGCTCGGCCTCTCGACACTCTTGCTCTATGTGCCGATCCCGCTCGCCGCCGCGCACCAGGCCGGTGCGTTGTTGTTGTTGACCGCTCTCATTTGGGTCAATCACGCGGTGCGTCGGAAGGAGGCGCACTAAGCCGTCGTTTGCGGAACTTCAACACCAGGCGCGTGATGAGCGCGAGCGCCGCCAAGGCGCCAAGCCCAATGAGGGCTTTCTCGGCGATTGCCTCGCCGCCCAAGGCTGCCTCGCGTCCGGCATAACCGACATAGTTGATCACGATGGTCGCTGGCACCATGCCAAACAGTGTGGCAAGCGCAAGCGGCATGAGACGAATACGCGTGAGGCCGAGCGCGTAACTGAGCACCGCGAACGGGATGCCTGGTATGAGGCGCATCAAGAACACAAAGCGCCAACCCTCTTCCTCGACCCCGGCCATGATCGCCCGCAACCGGCGCCCGGCGCGCGTCGCCACAGCATCGCCAGCAACATAGCGTGCAATCAACATCATGAGCGTGGCGGCGATCGTCGCGGCCACGAGACTGTAGAGCGTGCCCCAAACTGGGCCGAACAACATGCCACCCGCGAGCGTCAAGAGCGTGGCCGGCACGAAGACGGTGACGCTGATGGTGTAGGCGATGATGAAGAGGATTGGGGCAAGCGCGCCAAAGCCCGCGACCCAGGCCTCGATCGCCTCGACATCGAAGGCGTTGCGATAGTGCGCGGCGAAGCCAATGCCGATGGCGATCGCAGCAATGACCAACAGGCGCCCAAGCATCTTTCGGCGCCAGAGGACATTCCAAACGAGTGGCATCAATGCCATGGCTTCCGTCTAAGCGGGTCGAACGAGCTGCGCCATTGAAATATTCTTGAACCCCTACCAACGCAGCGTGGCGATCGCGCCATCCGGCACCGCGCCCGCCTCGCGACAAGCGGCCTCAAGCGCTTCTGGCGCAGGGACATTAAGCCGATCGATCCCGAGCGCATCGGCCAAGAGCCCGCCGGTCACCAAGAGCGTCGCCAAGCCGGCCTTTTGTGCCCCCTTGATATCGGTCTCAAGCCCATCGCCGACTGCCAGCACACGCTGACGGTCGGTCAGGCCGAGTCGGGCGAGCGTTGGCGGATAGGCCTCTTCAAAGGGTTTGCCAAAATAATGCACGCGGCCGCCTAATTCCTTGTAGCGCGCAGCCAAGGCACCGGCACATAGCTCACGCACGCCAAGGCGCACGACGACCAGGTCGGGATTGACGCACAGCAAGGGCAGGTCACGCTTCGCCGCCGCCGTCAAAACCGTCTCGTAATGGGCGACCGATGAGCGTGCATCGTCTAGCCCGATCGCCAAAATGAAATCCGCGTCAGACGGATCGGTGACTTCCTGAAAGTCTAAACCGTCGAGGAGATCGCCATCGCGTTCCGCGCCGAGGCTGAGATAGCGCGGGCCGAGCGAGGCAAGCGCGGATTCCCGCCGCGCTTCCAGACTAAGGCGCGCGATTTCGCCCGAGGATATGACCCCCCGATGCAGCGTGGCGGAAATTCCCTTGCTCTCAAGCAGGCGCTCGACACGCACGGCGCGCCGCGGGGCGTTTGACAAAAAGACGACCGGGCGATCGAGCTTCTTTAATTGCGCCAAGCAATCCACGACCTCGGGATAGGCCGGGCCGCCTTGGTGGACGACGCCCCAAATATCGAGAACGAAGCCGTCATAGCGGGCGGCGATCTCTGACAGGCCACGGATGATGGGGATGGTCATAGGGCGGAGCGAGAACCGGCGCGGTTAAGAGCGGGGCGGTTCTCGCATGTCGAGGCGCGCAAGGGAAGCGCCTCGCGCGCACTAGTCTCGGATACGGCTTTCTTTGGGCGCGCCGAACAAATAGCCCTGACCGTAGGCGAACGGAAAGTCGAGCAGCTCGACCAATTCGCGCTCGGTCTCAATTTTTTCGATGATCAGCGAAATCCCGGCGTCTTCCGCGCTTCGTACCATGCGCTCGATGCGGCGCCGGCCTTCGGCATCGGCACGCAACTCCAATATCTTGCGCGTGTCGAGTTTGACATATTCGAACCGGCGATCGGCCAACGCCTTGAAGTTGACGTCAAAGCGCGTCAGCCGGTCGAGCGAGAAACGGTATCCATGGGCCGCCATTCGCTGCAGCCCATCGGCCATTCCGGGATAGTGGGCTTCGATATCGGGTTGTGTGAACTCGAAGATAATGTTGCCGGATAGCTCGCCATTCTTGCCCAGGAAATCCACGAATTGAGGGAAGAACGTACTGTCCTCAACGGTATGGGGCGAGACATTGCAAAAGAACCCATAGGTCCGTTCGTGCTTGCGTAAGCGGCGCATGAGCTGAATGCAACGGAACAGGAGATTGTTGTCGATCGCGGCGATCAGGCCGGCTTCGGAGGCAACGCGCAAATAGCGTTCCGGTCCGATCAACTCGCCATCGGTCGCACGAATGCGCGAATAGGTTTCATAGAACTGGGTGCGCCGATTGGGCAGCGAGACGATAGGCTGGACAAACAAGGTCACGCGGGCGCGCTCCAGAGCATCGCGGGTCGTCGCCAGAACAGCGGCATCCGAGCTCAAAGACGTCGCGATGGCCTCGCTGATCGGGCTTAGGCCCCCTCGCTCGGTGACCAAATGGCGGCGATACTCGCTTTGGCTATCCACGGGGCGGCGCGCGGTCGCGGCGCGTGCGGTCGGCGCCGCGCCGGCGCCGGTCGCCGCCAGTGGGCCATTGTCGGTCCCGCTCAGGCGGAGCGGGATTTCGTCGTCCTCGGGCTCCGCTTCATCATTGGCCGGCGCGATCTTGCCTTCTTGACGCGGCAATTGCGCCAACAGGGTTCGCAACATGGCAAGCTCGCGCTGGCCGATTTGGTCGTCGACCACACTGTTATCAGACGAGGAGGCACGCGCCTCTTCGGGAGAAATCGCGTCGGCGGCCATCATGGGGCGGTCGTTACTGGCCGCGATTTCTTTGCGGAGCCCCGTCAATTCGGTACGCAGGGCCACATTCGCCTTTTTCAGCCCCTTCAATTCCTGGGTGAATCGGCGCGTCTTCAACGCATAGACCGCGGCCTGATGCAGCAGGGCCGAGACCAGAAAAATCCCGCCCGAGGCGAATTTGGCGAAATCCGGCTCGATTTGCGGAAGAACCTTCGGCAAAGCGAATGCCGCCGCGGCGCTGACCGCGAGATAGGTGAGGGCGACGAGGCCATGAAACGTAGAATTCATCAGGAATCCGCCATAGGGTCAGGAGGCTTTCCTTATGCTCGGCAAGAACAATTTAATTACGGTTAAGGAATCGTGTTTGCCGGCACATTCCGGCGGCGAGGCCGCCCGTGTTGAGCCGGCTTTGCCTTGGCAGGCCATTTCGCTATCGTGTGGCGCACCGCGCGCGGCGCCGGCACCTTTAGGGCGGCATTAGTGAGAATTTTGGCTCCCATCGCTATTTGCCTCGGTCTAGCCCTCGCGATCGGGTTGATCGTCTATCAGGGCGCGGGCGACGTGGCTGGCGCGATCGCCGCGGCGAGTTGGGGCATCATTGTCGTCATTCTGGTCCGCCTGATTCCAATTCTGGCCGATGGCTGCTTGTGGCGCCTTCTGTTCCCCCGAGGCGAGCGCCCCGCCATGGGGCTGTTGCTCTGGACGCGCTGGGTTGGCGAGGCGGTCAACACGCTGTTGCCGGGGTTGCAGGTTGGCGGCGCTTTGGTCCGCACCCGCCTTTTGGTGATGAAAGGCGTGCCGGGCCGACATGCCGGGGCGAGCGTCGTGGTCGACCTGACGCTGAGCACCCTGACCCAGCTTTTGTTCACGCTGATCGGGATCGGCTTCCTCGTCGCCCATTATGGCGATAGCGGCATTGCGCGTGGCGCCAGTATCGGCGTCGCGATCGGGCTCGTGCTGCTCGGCGGGTTCTATATCTCGCAGCGGCGCGGCCTGTTCGGCACGTTGGTCGGATTGTTTTCGCGCATGGCCAAGGGCCGCGCCTGGGTCACGGCGGTTGGCGGCGCCGAAGCGCTCGACAATGCGATCCGCGATGTCTACCGCCAGCGTTGGTCGGTGATAGTCAACGCCACCGGCCAATTATGCGCTTGGATCCTTGGCGCGGCCGAAATTTGGCTCGCGCTCCATTTCATGGACCATCCGGTGAGCATCGCCGATGCGCTTCTGCTCGAAAGCCTGGTGCTGGCGGTTCGTGCCGCGGCCTTCATCGTGCCGGGCGCCGTCGGCGTGCAGGAGGGCGCCTTGATCCTGCTCGGCCATGTGGTCGGTCTGCCCTCTGACGTGGCGCTCGGGCTCTCCTTGGTCAAGCGCTTGCGCGAAATCGCGCTCGGCGTACCAGCCCTGATGGTTTGGCAAGTCGTTGAGGGGCATCGAATTTTTTCGCGCCGATCGAAGCTGGTAACGCCGCCGTCCGATGAAACGAACGCGCCGCAAGAGCCCGAACCCGCACTCACGCCTCTACCGCAGCGGAAACGCGGCTAAAGCTTCAGGGCAGCCAAAAGAACGGCTTGAGCCAGCCCACGACCTGAAGATATTCGATCGCCTCGATCGCCGGCAGCGCCGCGAAAAACCACACCGAATCCCTGATCGTGCGCAGCACGAATTGCGGCCGCGTGGTGACTTCATCATCGGTGCGATAATTCCGAAAGCGGGGGAACCAGCGCGGCACGGCGCGACAATAGGCGTCATAGGCGGGTCCGAATTTTTCGCGCAAAAAAACCTCTTCACGCCTGACCACCCGATAATAATAGGCGGCGAAGGCGACCGCCAAGATGGCGACGAGGCTCAAGCGCGCACTCATCAGCCCGATACCGACAACGCCGAGGAATGAGAAGACATAAAGCGGGTTGCGCACCATTGAGAACGGGCCGATATCGACAACCCGCTCGTTCTTGTAGCCGCCGATATAAGTCGAGCACCAAATTCGTCCGACCACGCAAATGATCACCAGCGCGTAGCCGAGGTACTCGATCGGCTCATGGGCATGACTATCCACGCCCCATAATGGCTCGGACAAAAAGAGCAGAGCGATGACGCCGAGCGCGAGAAGCCGCGTGTCGCGAATTCGTCGCTTCAGGAGACCTGTTGCCACGAATATCTCAGCTCTTTATCAAGTCGCCGGCGAGCGCCTGTCGAATGAGCGCGATCGTTTCGCCCCGACCATAAAGCGCAATGAAGGAGCCCATGCGCGGGCCTTCGCTCTGGCCGAACAGAACCTCATAAAGGGCCTTGAACCAGTCGCGTAGATTGGGAAAGCGATGCCGTTTGCCGGCTTCGTAGACGGCATTCTGTATGGCTTCGGCATCGGCATCGCCGGGCAGGGCCGCGAGCGTGGCGGCGAGGTCTTCGAGCGCCGCGTGTTCATTTTCGTCTGGCATCCGATATTGTTTTTTCGGTTTGACGAAATCCCGATAATAATTGATCGCATAGCCCACGAGGCGATCCAGAAATGGCTCGGTCGCGGGCGACGCGCTCGGCACATAGCGC
Organism: Rhizobium sp. Q54; assembly: GCA_945902735.1. GTDB lineage: Bacteria > Pseudomonadota > Alphaproteobacteria > UBA828 > UBA828 > SHWC01. Next base: position 20,145 of record CAMDNF010000027.1, read on the forward strand.
GATATAAAGCCCCATAACACGGCCTTGTCCTCGGTGTTGCAGACCGCAGCCAAATTGAGCAGAACCATATAGCTGAGCCCGGTCTCCGGCACGGGCGGCTTGCCCGCATGAATGTGCCACGCGGCATTCGCGCGCCGCATCGCCTCATCCTCGGCCCGGTATTTGGTGAGCAGCGTCAAATAGTCATCGACCTGGCGCGGGATGACATCGAAATAGAGCCGCTTGGCGCGCCGCGGCTGATTGAACATGAACAGCGACAGGCTTTCCGGCGGGCCATAACGCAGCCAATCATTGATGCTCAGCCCATTGCCACGCGACTTCGAAATCTTTTCGCCGTTTTCATCGAGAAACAGCTCATAGGTGAAGTTGAGCGGCGGAACCGTGCCGAGCACATTGCAAATTTTGCTGGAAAGCTCGACCGACGGAATCAAATCCTTGCCCGACATCTCGTAATCGACCTTGAAGGCATGCCAGCGCATGGCCCAATCGGCCTTCCATTGCAGCTTGCAATGCCCGCCGGTGACTGGCACCTCGACCATTTTGCCGTCATCGTCGCGATAGCTGACCGTGCCCGCCTTTTCATCGCGCGCCACGATCGGCACTTGAAGCACGCGTCCGGTCTTTGGGCAGAGCGGCAGAAACGGGCTATAGGTCGCGCGGCGCTCCGGCCCGAGCGTCGGCAGAATCACCGCCATCACCGCGTCATAGTGGTGCAGCACATCGCGCAACGCCGCATCGTAATTGCCGGCGCGGTAATGGGCCGAACTCGACTGAAATTCGTACTCGAAGCCGAACGCATCGAGAAACGCCCGCAACCGCGCGTTCATGTTGTGACCGAAACTCTCGGCCGTGCCGAATGGGTCGGGGATGCTGGTCAGCGGCTTGCCGAGGTGCTGGCGCACCAGATCGGGGTTCGGGATGTTGTCCGGGATCTTACGCAGGCCATCCATGTCGTCGGAGAACGCCCAGAGCCGCGTCGGGATCTTCGAGAGGGTCTCGAATGCGTGGCGCACCATAGTGGTGCGCGCGACCTCGCCGAACGTGCCAATATGGGGCAGACCCGAGGGGCCATAGCCGGTCGCGAACAGCACATAGCCCTTGGCCGGGGTCTTGCCCCCGATCCGCTCGAGAATCCGCTCGGCCTCCTGAAAGGGCCAAGCGATCGGTGCGGCCTTGGTGGTGGCCTCTGGCGAAGCGCTCATAAGAAGGTCCTGAACGATAAAATGGCGCGCACGATGGGGCACTTGCCAGGCGCGGTCAATGGAATCGGCCTCTATAATCGCCCGTGATGACACCTTCCGCAACCTACCCCGAACTGACCGGGCCAGCGCTCGCCTGCGGCATTCGCCGCGCGGTTTGGTTTGGGGCGAGCGGCGAGCTTGAAACCCTGCCGCGCGAAGCGGCGGTGACGCGCCTTAGCGCGGCGGATGTACCGCCCTTGGTTTGTCATGCGCGGGCGGTGGCGCGGCGCCTCGGCGTCAAGCCGTTTGCCGCGCGCGACCTGCTCGAGCTTTACGCCTTCGTTGAGCCGGCGCGCTTTTGCTTGCCAACCCCGCGTGGCCTCGCCGCCGCGCTCGGGCTCGCGGTTCCGGTTTCGCTTGAAGACGAGGCGGTGGTCTTGCTCGACGCCGCCAATCTCTTGCTGGCGCGACTGAGCGAACAGGTAAGGCCGGGCGATCAAGCGGCGGCGATCGCGGCCGTGATGGCGCGCGCGGGTTGGTTATGGGGGCCAGCCGTGCAAAGCGCGCTCGCGCGCGGCGGGCACCAGGCACCGCTTAGGGCCGAGGCGAGCTCTAGCGTGGTCGGCGCGCTGGCGGTTTGGCAAAAATTGGTCGTGTGGGAGGATCAGGCGCCCGAACCGGCCGCCGATCATTTTGGCGTGACGCCATCGGAGGCGCGAACCCGCCTGGCCGCGTTGGTTGGGCCGAGCGCCGAGGATCGCCCGCAACAAAGCGACTATGCGTCAGCGGTCAGTGCAGGATTTGGCCCGCGCGACGCGGCGGGTGAACCTCATGTCGTGATCGCCGAGGCCGGCACGGGCGTTGGCAAGACACTCGGCTATCTCGCGTCGGCGAGCCTCTGGGCCGAGCGAAATGACGGCACGGTCTGGCTGTCGACCTATACGCGCAATCTGCAACGCCAGATCGATCAGGAGCTTGATCGGCTGTATCCCGACGCAGGGCAAAAGGCCGAGGCGGTCGTGGTGCGCAAGGGCCGCGAGAATTATCTGTGCCTCCTCAATTATGACGAGGCCGTGCACCGAAGCGCGTTATTGCCGGCTGACCGCGTCGCGCTTGGCCTCATCGCGCGTTGGATCATGGCAAGCCGCGATGGCGATATTCAGGGCGGCGACTTTCCGGCCTGGCTGGTCGATTTGCTTGGCGCCCGCCGCACCCTAGGGCTGACCGACCGGCGCGGCGAATGCGTCTATGCCGCGTGCGCGCATTATCGCGCCTGCTTTATCGAGAAGAATCAGCGTCGCGCACGCAACGCCGAGATCGTCATCGCCAATCACGCGCTGGTCATGGTGCAGGCCGCGCGCGATACCTATGCCGGGGAAGGTGACCGGCGGTTGCCGACGCGCTTCGTTTTCGACGAGGCGCATCATGTGTTCGAGGCGGCGGACAGTGCGTTTTCGGCGCATCTCTCGGGTAGTGAAACGACCGAACTCAGACGTTGGTTGCTTGGCCCCGAACGGGGGCGCGATTCTGGTGCCACGACCTCGAGGGGGCGCGGCTTGAAAAGCCGGATCGGCGATCTGATCGCCGATCGCCGCGGCGCGCTCGCCAGTTTGGACGACACGTTAAGGGCGGCCCGCGCTTTGCCGGCGGAAGGCTGGCTCGATCGGATCGAGGCCGGGGCGCCTCAAGGGCCGGCCGAACGTTTTCTCGCTTTGGTGCGGGCCCAAATAATGGCGCGCGCGGTCGATCCCGATAGCCCCTATGGCCTCGAAGCGCCGGTCTGGCCGCTTGACACCGTGTTGCCTAATGTCGCGGCGGCATTCGATGCTGCGTTGCTCGCGCTCGCGCGACCGATCCGCGCGTTGATCGCCCAGCTCGAAGGCTTGCTTGATGACGAGGCCGCAGTGCTCGAGCGCGAGACGCGTACACGCATCGAAGCGGTATCGCGCGGTCTCAAGCGACGGGTCGAGGAGTCGATCGAGGTTTGGTGCACCATGCTGGGCTCGCTGACCGCGCTTTCTAGCGCGGGCGAGGAGGGGCCGGCGGGCGCGCCCGAAGGCTTCGTCGATTGGTTCGCGCTCGAGCGCTATGACAGGCGCGCCCGCGATATCGGCATGCGCCGCCACCATCTCGATCCGACCGTGCCATTCGCGGAAACTGTTTTGGCCCGCGCTCACGGCGTGGTCATGACCTCGGCGACCTTGCGCGATGGCACGGGCGATGGCGACGCCGATTGGGCACCTGCCGAGACCCGCACCGGCGCGCGCCATTTGGCGCGGGCGCCGCTCCGCGCCGAAGTACCGTCACCATTCGATTATGTGCGGCAAACCCGCGTCATGGTGGTGAGCGATTTGAAACGCACGGATATGGACCAAGTCGCCGCCGCCTATCGCGAGCTTTTTCTCGCCGCCAAGGGCGGGGCGCTTGGTCTCTTTACCGCAATCGAACGCCTCAAATCGGTGCACACGCGCATCGCCTCCGCGCTCGACTCGCACGAGATCCCGCTCTGGGCGCAACATGTCGATGCGCTCGACACGGCGACTCTGGTCGATATTTTTCGCGCCGACGAGGATTCTTGTTTGCTCGGCACCGACGCCGTGCGTGATGGCGTCGACGTTCCTGGGCGCAGTCTCCGCTTGATCGTCTTCGATCGCGTGCCATGGCCGCGCCCGGATATTCTCCACAAGGCACGTCGCGCGGCCTTCGGCGGACGCGCCTATGACGACATGATCACGCGTCTACGCCTGAAACAGGCGTTCGGCCGCCTGATCAGACGCGCGACCGATGTTGGCGTTTTCGTGTTGCTTGATTCCGCGTTTCCGAGCCGGCTCCACACGGCCTTCCCACCGGGTGTCGCTGTCGAACGTGTGGGATTGGCCGAGGCGATTGCCGCTACACGCGGCTTTTTTGAGGGCACGCCGGCCGAGGTCCTCTTGCGGCGCGCGGATTGAGCTCTTACTTATGGTAAAGTCGCCGGCGGGTCATCGCCCGAGCGGAAAAAGAGCAAGAGGGATCGGAACGATGGCGAAAACGAGCAAGACGAACGCCAAGGCAAAGGCGAAGAAGAACATTAAGGCCAAACGGGGCGCGGTCAGCCACCACGCCGGCTTGATTTACACCATGGTGTTGGTGTCAGCCGCCGATCGTGAAATGAACGACTCTGAAATGAGTTCGATCGGGCGCGATGTTTTGTGGCTTCCGGCATTTCGCGATTTTGATCAGAACCGTTTGCCGACCGTCGCGGCCGAGTGCGCCGAACTGCTCGATTCCAACGAAGGGCTCGAGAACGTCCTCGACCTTATCGCGCAAGCGATTCCCGAAAAGCTACGCGAGACCGCCTATGCCTTGGCGTGTGAAATCGCGGCGGCCGATGGCAAGGTGAGTCAGGGGGAGGCGCGCATTCTTGAGATGTTGCGTCATCGGCTGGGCCTCGGCCGGCTCGTCTCGGCTGCGATCGAGCGCGGCGCGCGGGCCCGCGCGATGCGGGTCTAACATAAATGGCGCGTTAACCAAGACCCTCAAGCTCTTCTTAAAGCTTTCTTAAACCGCGCCGACGCACACTCCCGGCGAAGCTACGGATCGGCCCCTTAGGCCGTTATGACCTTTCCCCGTGGCGCCGGGTGTCGATGGACGTCACTAAACTTCCTCTTTTCCAGGCACTCAGTGAACACATGCACTGGCTCGGCCAGCGGCAGGATGTGCTGGCGCAGAATATCGCCAATCTGAATACGCCCGGCTACAAGGCCGGTGACCTTCGAGAATCAGATTTCGCCGCGACTCTCGCGCGCACCCATCGCAAGGTAACGCTGGCGTCGAGCAGCGGAAATTCGATTGGGATGCTGGGCCAGAAGGGCCAAACGCTTTATGACGTCGTGGTCGATCCAACACCGTCGGAATCAACGCCCAGCGGTAATGGCGTCATGCTTGAAGACCAGCTCATGAAGGTCGCCGATACGCAAATGGGCTACCAAACCGCCGTCAGTCTCTACAAGAAACACCTGGCGCTGATCCGCATGGCGCTTGGTGGATCGCGTTGAGGTAAATCGTCATGGATATCACCAAGATTCTCGATGTCTCGGCGTCGGGCATGCGTGCCCAAAGTGAGCGTATGCGCGTGATCGCCGAAAATCTCGCCAATGCTAATTCGACCGCCACCCAGCCGGGCGGCCAGCCTTATCAGCGCAAAGTCGTCATGTTCCGCAATGTGATGGACCGCGCGCTCGGCGTGGAGCGTGTCGAGGTGGATCGCATCGAAGGCGATAAGCGCCCGTTCAATCGGCGCTACGATCCGGGCCATCCGGCCGCGGACGGCACCGGCTATGTGCTGACGCCGAACGTCAATTCGTTAATCGAAATGGTCGATATGCGCGAAGCGCAGCGCGGTTACGAAGCCAATCTCAGCATGATCACGGTCGCGAAAGACATGCTTCGGCGTACGATCGATTTGCTGCAATAGGCCCGGTGCATCGCAGGCGGGGGTTTGCGCGTTGCCGGCCGAATTTCATTCGATAGGGAAGCGATATCATGGACATTAAGGCAGCGAACGCAGCCTTGGCTTATGCCGCCCGGCTGGCTCGGCCGGAGATGGCGGCGAAAAGCGGCACCGATGTGCGCGCCGCCACGCAAGGCGATGGCTTTGCGGGGATGGTGAAATCGGCGCTTGAGAACACCACGCAAACGCTCAAAAAGAGCGAAGCGTTGACCAATCAGGCGCTCGTCAATCCGGCCGATCTCGGCCAGGTCGTCACGGCCGTGGCGAGCGCCGAAATAACCCTGCAAACTGTCGTCGCCGTGCGCGATCGGGTCGTGCAGGCCTATCAAGATATCCTTCGTATGCCGATCTGAGGCGGGCGGTGGAAGCACCCGATGTCTTGGATGTTGGCCAAAGCGCGCTCTTGATCATGTTGCAGATCGGTGCGCCGGTGATGATCGTTGCGCTGGTCGTTGGTTTGGTGATCTCGTTGTTTCAGGCCTTGACCCAGATTCAAGAAATGACGCTGACCTTCGTGCCGAAGATCGTCGCCATCGTCGCGGCCTTGCTCCTGTTCTTGCCCTTCATGCTGTCGTCCCTGACCAGCTACACCCAGGGGCTATTCCAGCGTATCGCTGGCGGATGACGACGGGCCATTCACCCAGGCCCGCGGGCTTGGTCGCTTAACGCGCCGGTGATCGCGCCGTGTTGGCGAACTTCCTTCAAGGCGAATTGTTCGGCTATTTCCTGGTCTTCGCGCGGCTTGGCGCGGCCATCATGTTGTTGCCTGGCTTCGGCGAAGGCTTCGTCTCCCCACGTATCCGCATTTTGTTGGCGTTCGCGGTCACCTTTGCGGTGATGCCGATTGTCGGCGACCGTTTGCCGGCCATGCCGGCGGAGATATTGGGCCTCGTTGTTCTCCTGTTCGGCGAAATTCTGATCGGGCTGTTCATTGGCACGCTGGCGCGCATTCTGCTCGGGACCTTGCAATCGGCCGGCGCGTTGATCGCGAATTTCACCAGTCTGAGCGCAGCGCAACTTTTTGATCCTGCTGCGTCGACCATGGGTACGTTGCCGGGCGTCTTTCTGAATTTGATGGCTCTAGTGCTGATTTTTTCGACCAATCTGCATCATGTGATGCTCGGCGCTCTGGTTGATTCTTACGCCACGTTCCCGGCAGGCACGGCGCCGCCGCTCGCTGATTTTGCTGAGGCCGCGAGCCGCTTGGTCGCTGATGGCTTTACGCTCGCGCTTCAGCTTTCGGCGCTATTGCTCGTGGTTATGCTGGTGATGCAGATCGGACTCGGGCTTCTAGCGCGCCTGATGCCTCAGATGCAGGTATTTTTCGTCGCGATGCCGTTGCAAATTTTGCTCGGCCTCGCAATCTTCGCGTTCACGCTGGCGACCGCCATGCATTGGTATCTGGATCGCTTCGCCGAGCCGTTCGCCATGTTCGGTGGAGTCTAGTGCATGGCGGACGATCGCGAAGACTCACAAAAAACTGAAGAACCTACTCAGAAACGGCTTGATGAGGCGCGCAAGCGCGGTCAGGTCGTCAACTCGCGCGAAGTCGCGAACTGGCTCATGTTGACCACGATCGCGATCATCGTCGTCGCCCTAGCGCCAGGCATTATGGGCGATGTCGGCAAGGCGATGCTGCCGTTCATCGAACGTCCGCACACGCTCTCGGTCGGCGCCAATGGCACGATCGAGAGTCCGGGGCTGGCGCTCTTATCCATGCTCACCCCGATGGCGGTGCCGTTCGGTCTTCTGGTCATCGCGGCTTTGGCGAGCGGCTTCTTGCAGCATGGTTTCATGATTTCGACCGAATCGCTGAAGCCGAAATTCGAAAAAATTTCGCTTCGGAAGGGCTTTCGGCGCCAGTTCTCGATGCACGCCTTTGCCGATTTCGCCAAGAACCTGCTCAAGCTCTCTGTCGTCGCCGGCGTTTGCTTAATCGCGGTTTGGCCCGAGGTCGACACGATCGATCGGCTGATCACCATGGGCGTCTCGGGCATGCTTGACGAATTGCAAACGCTGATCATGCGTTTAATGGTCGGGGTCTGCGCCATTCTGGCGGCCGTCGCCGCGCTCGACTATTTCTTCCAGCGCTTCCAGCACATCAAACAGCTTCGCATGACGCGCGAGGAAGTACGCGAGGAATATCGCCAAACGGAGGGCGATCCTCATGTCAAGGCGCGCATCCGTCAATTGCGTCAGGAACGGGCGCGCCGGCGCATGATGGCCGCCGTGCCGAGTGCCGATGTCGTGATCACCAACCCGACCCACTATGCGGTCGCGCTCAAATACGACCAGAACAAAATGAACGCGCCGCGGCTGGTCGCGAAGGGCTCCGATCTGGTCGCTCAGCGCATCCGCGAGGTCGCCAAGGAAAACGAAATTCCGATCATCGAGAATGCGCCGCTCGCTCGCGCCCTTTATGCGGCGGTCGACCTCGACGAAGAAATTCCGACCGAACACTACGCGACGGTTGCCGAGATCATCGGCTATGTCTGGCGCCTCAAGGGCAAGATGCGCCCCAAAACGAC
>CAMDNF010000028.1:0-28134 GCA_945902735.1 Rhizobium sp. Q54
CCCGCGCATTCCGGCCCGTGCGAGAACGCGACGCCGTGGCGGGCGTTTGCGATCACCTGAAGCCGGGCACCGGCGAATAGCGCCGAGGAGGCCTTGGCTAGCGATCGAAGCGCACGAGACCGAGCGACGATGAGCTGCGAAGGTGGCCACCGGCACTGTTGGCAGAACGCCAACGTTTCTACATGTTAGGACACAGCTTTGATTTGCAGGATATTTGCAAACGCCTGCAAGCTGAAACCGACTGTAAGCAGGACCAAGCCGAGTGTCATTTTCCGCTCTCTCCGACGTGCCCATTTTTTGTATTCATCCGTCAGTGGTGGCGCGGGGCTGACGGAGCCAAACGTCATAACGCTGCCATATTGCATGCCACGAAATTTACTGATGACTTCTGTCGCAACCAAAAATGCGCCGGCAATGTCCAAGATTATGCCTAGGATATTGACAAGCGGCACGGCATTGAGCGCTACCCAGTTCATCGAAGCGTCCTTACTTTGACAGGAGTTTCATTCTCGCTCGCAAGGAGGAATAAGGTGAGTGCACGTTAGTTGCGAGCACCCTCCAAGCGGCTCGGCGTGGGCGTGCCTTGCCCCCCAACGAACAGGCCGCCCGAAGGCGGCCTCAGCGTCAGCATCAAGCCAATGTCGCGGCGCTACTCAGCGCGAGTAGTACTCGACCACGAGGTTCGGCTCCATCTGGACCGGATAGGGCACGTCGGTCAGCTTGGGCGCGCGGACGAACTTGCCCTCGCCCCGGTTGACATTGACCTCAAGATAATCCGGCACTTCGCGCTCGGATGATTCCTGCGCGCCGATGACCAGCGCCATCTCGCGCGACTTGTCCTTGAGCGACACGAGGTCGCCGTCCGAGACCCGATAGCTTGGAATGGTGACGCGCTTGCCATTGACCCGCACATGGCCGTGGCTCACGAACTGGCGCGCGGCAAACACGGTCGGCACGAACTTCATGCGATAGATCACGGTATCAAGCCGGCGCTCCAGGAGGCCGATCAAATTCTCGCTCGTATCGCCCTTGGCGTTCGCGGCGATCTCGTAATAGCGGCCGAATTGGCGCTCGGTGATGTTGCCGTAATAGCCCTTGAGCTTCTGCTTGGCGAACAGCTGGGTGCCATAATCCGACGGCTTCTTGCGCCGCTGGCCGTGCTGGCCGGGCGCGTAGTCGCGCTTCGGGTTCTTGGCGCGGCCCCACAGATTGACGCCGAGGCGGCGGCAGATTTTGTATTTCGATTCAGCCCGCTTGGTCATCTTCGCGCGACGGCCTTCCACCGGTAAAACGGATTGTTCCCGCGCGCCATGGGGCCCGCGAGGCCGGCGTACTATAGCCATGCCCACCGCCCTGTCAATTCGCGCGGTGGGGCGGTGGTGTCTCATTTCACCCTCATGCTTCGACGGGCTCAGCATGAGGGCTTTATGTTTCGGCATGTTTCGGCCTCATCCTGAGCCAGTCGAAGGATGAGGCCCGCAAACTGAGACCGTACCGGCGGGGGGGCCCCAGGGCCCAATTTGGCTGGCCCTCTGGCCCCCGGCCCGCCCCTGCCCCACCGATCGGCCGGGTGCTAGGATTGGGCCCTTGAGGATCGGGCGACACAGCCCCCGCCTAACGCGGAGAGCCCCATGAGATGGCGCCTTGCGGCCTTGGGATTAAGCGCTTTGCTTGTGGTCGCGGCCCTTAGCGCGGCTCATGCGGATGAAGGCGGCGCGCCCGCGCCTGAAATCTATCAGGTTCTGTGTCTCGCTGAACTCGATGTGATCGAGGTTCGTCGGCTCGACATCGCGCCCGAGACCGCGCGCGAATTCATCGCGCGCCGCGATCAAGCCATGGCCGATGCCGATAAGCTTTATGTGCCCGATTGGCACGCGCGTCTTGACCTTGAGCCGACCGACCCCCTCTACGGCATCGAGCCGACGACGTTTAAATGCCCGCTCACCATCGGCCCGGCCGAACTGGTGCTTTTGCCCGAGCCGGTTGAAGGTTATGGCAATAGCCTCGCGGTGACGCTCACGGTCAACGGCAAGCTCATCGTCGACGACGTCCCGTTCCGCCTTTGCGCGACGGGCGGGCCGATCACCAGACTCACCTATAACGCGCATATTGAAAGTATTGAGCTCACTGGGCAATTCAGCGGAGCGCGGCTCACGGGTGCGGAAAGCGAAAGCGTCTTCGACGCGACCAATCGCTATTTTGGCTTTGATCCGAAGTCAGGTCGTGCACCCGGCCTGTTGAAGCCAAAGAAGCTACGTCCGAGCGACATCGATTATGACAATGTCAACGAAGACGCCGGTGGAAGCGCGGTGACGAAGACATGCCGGTATAGGGGGCCGGGCAGTGCCAAAGGACGAACCCGGGGAGAACCATCAAGGTGATGCGAGACACGACATGGAAAAATATTTGCGCGTGGGCGAAGGGCACCTCCTTCAGCGTCGCGTTGGCGAGCATGGTCGCTTCGCACCTGACATGGATCGACCCCGCTCAGGCCGGACCAAGAGACGCCTTTACGGTCTACCGCGTCATTTGTTTGTCGGCCTTGGATTTCTTCGAAATTCGCCAGCTCGAATTCGAAAGCATCGACATTCGCCCCAAGGTAATTGACCGAAGAAAGGAAGAACTTCAGAAAATCCACGGCCTCTATTCACCGGAGTGGTATGTCCGTCTTGACGTAAAGCCCACCAATCCCGAGTACGGCATCAAACCCAAAACGTTTGAATGCCCATTGAGCACGGGCCTAGCCGAACTCGTCGTGCTACCCGAGCCATTCCTCCTGGGATAACCGATTTCGGTCAGCCTGCGTATCGCTGGTCGCCTGATCGTGGACGACCTGCCCTGGGGCGTTTGCCATGCTGACGCATGGATTACGCAAATGACCTACAACGGAGGCGCGCGCTCTCTAACCTTTCAAGGCCAGTTCGGTAACCATCGGACACCAGCCCCGCCCGATCCGTTCGACAACACAAGGCGACGCTTCGTCATCGAACCAACAGGCATCCGTACTTTGGATCAATGGGCGTTGGGTTGGACCGTCCGTGACAGACCATTGGTCCACATTGACATCGATTATTTGGGCAGCGGCTATGATGCCTCTCATTTCCGTCAGCGCGGCCCCTATCTCGGCGCCTGCCGCTATATCGGACCCGGCATGCCCGATTCACGCTGGCGCGACGAGGAATGGGAATTCAGGGAATCGGGGGTACCCGTCGAGCGACAGGACAAAAGACTCGCTACCGCTGCCGCTGGACCCTCCAGAGACTGATGTGAAGTTCCTCTAGAATCCGATCGCGGAATTCGTAGCGGCGCTTGTCGCTGATCTCTTCGCCCTTTCGCATCGTTTGAAAGGCTGCTTCGTCCCACAGTCCTTCGCTGATCGCATCGCTTAATTTCGGCCACCCTATGACCTTGCGTGTCTCGGGGTCGGTTTTGCCGGTGAAGTTATTCCAGCCCGCGTTCCACGCCAAATCGCTGACCGCCTCTTGGATCAAGAGCGGCAATCGGTCGAAATCGACGTTCTTATTCTCTCGGAATTGCTGCCGCAATGAGTTGAGCATTTCATCCACCCGCCGCGCGAACTCAATGTTGATGGTCCACTTCGGGAGATCGAGGTGGGTTCCATCTTTTTGCTGGTAGAACTTGGGTACCTTGCCCGGCGTGAGCTTCTTGACTCTGTTCCACTCCAATTCGACCTGCTTGTCGGTGGCGCGCCTCTTCGTTTCGTGAACGATCCACTTAGATTTAAAGGGGCTCATCAAGGAAATTGGATCGATACGAAAACCGATCCCGACCGTGACCAATCCCTTCTTGTCCAAATACATATTTGTTGAATAGCCCTCATTTTTGGCTAGGCGATTCTTGATCCGAAATATTGGGCTTTCGGGCTCATCTGAGCGAACGGGCGCGTCTTCGATCTCGAAATCTTCCGCCATGGCGTGCCTTCTCCCACGATCGAAAAGAAGCACAGTATAACAGGAAATATCCTATTTGTCAAGCCCGCAACAGCCGGACGAAGGTGCCGTCGACCCGCGCGCTATTCAGGCTAATCCGGTTTGGGTGTTCCCCGCCTCGGCCCGGGCGGGCGCTGGAGCGTCTTGATGACGCCAAAGAGCGTCTGGATTTCCTGCTGGCTCGGCAGCAGGCGCTCGAAGAGCGCGCGCAGGTTTTGCACCATGGTCGGACGCATATCGGGCGTTGGGAAAAATTCCCGATCATCGAGCGCGGTCTCGAGCAGGCGCTGGAACGCCTCGAGCTCGGACTTGGTCGCCGGCACGGTGTTGCCCAACGGCAAACGCGCCTCGCTTTGGCCCAAGGCCGCCATGCGCCATTCATAGGCGATGATCAGCACGGCCTGCGCCAAGTTCAGCGAGGCGAAACCCGGATTGAGCGGCGCCTCAATGATGGTGTCGGCATGGCCGAGCTCGTCATTGCTGAGCCCGGTGCGCTCCGCCCCGAACAACACGCCGACCCTCTGCCCCGCCGCCATCGCGCCGACGATCTCGCCCGCGGCCAAGCGTGGCGACGTGACGATCTTGATCATCTCGCGCGGCCTGGCCGTCGTGGCAAAAACGCGGTTGAGATCGGCCACCGCCTCGGCGACGCCCGCGAACAGGCGCGCGCCGCCGATCACCACATCGGCGCCCGATGCCGCATTGAGCGCCTTCGGGCTCGGCCAGCCATCGCGCGGATCGACCAGGCGAAGCTCGGTCAGCCCGCAATTCAACATGGCGCGCGCGGCGGTGCCGATGTTTTCACCAAGCTGCGGGCGTACCAAAATGACCACCGGCCCACCCAGCGCCGAAGCAGCGTCGCCCAAGCCTCGTTCAGTGCCGGCCATGAGTCACACGGCAAGAGGAGCGACTCACGCGGAGGCCCCAACAAAACAAATCGTCATGGCCGGGCGAGCCTACTCCGCCGAAGCAGCCGCTTCGGCTGCGAAGGCCGGGAGACCCGGCCATGACGAAAGAGAGAATGGCGGTGGTCATCCGGTGCGGCGCCAGGTGGTCGTGCCGGCTTTGTCCTCGAGCACGATGCCCCATTTGGCAAGTTCGTCTCGTATGCGATCGGCTTCGGCAAAATCCTTGCGCTTGCGCGCGGCATTACGCGCGTCGATCAATTGGTCAATTCTCTCATCAGCCAATTCTATGATGGCATCGAGCCCAACGGACAACGTGCGCTTGGCAGTACGCTTGGACCACGACTCAGTATCCTGTTTCAGCAAGCCGAGTAAGTCCCCCGACGATCGCAAGCTTGCCTTCATGCGAGCCCGCTCGGTTGCGGTCGATGCCTTGTTCAAATCGCCCGCGAGGCGATGTAGCGCCTGTAGCGCGAGCGGCGTGTTGAGGTCGTCGTCTAGAGCGGCATCGACCTCGGGATCGACCGTGCCCACTTCCACCGGCGCATCGGCCGCATTGCGCAGCGCGGTGTAGCAGCGTTCGAGAGAGGTGCGCGCCTGCTTGAGGGCGTCCTCGGTCCAATCGATCGGCTGTCGGTAATGTGTGGAGAGCATGAAATAGCGAATCACCTCGCCCGGCGCGAGCTTCAGCGCATCGCGGATGGTGATGAAATTGCCGAGCGATTTCGACATCTTCTCGCCATTGACCGAGAGGAAGCCATTATGCACCCAAGTGCGCGCGAAGGGCTTGCCATGCGCGCATTCGCTTTGCGCCACTTCGTTTTCGTGATGCGGGAAAACCAGATCGACGCCGCCGCCATGAATGTCGATGGTTTCGCCCAAATGCTTCTTGCTCATGGCCGAGCATTCGATGTGCCAGCCCGGCCGGCCCCTGCCCCACGGGCTGTCCCAACCGGGCAGGTCTGGCGATGACGGTTTCCACAACACGAAATCCGCCGGGTCTTTTTTGTAGGGCGCGATTTCGACCCGCGCGCCCGCGATCATTTCATCCCGGCTGCGGTTGGAGAGCTTGCCGTAATCCGCATCCGAGCCGACGCTGAACAGCACATGGCCGTCCGCCGCATAGGCATGACCGCGCTCGATCAAGACGCTGATCATCGCGATCATCTCGCCAATATGCTCGGTCGCGCGCGGCTCGACATCGGGCGGCAGCGCGTTCAACGCCGCGATATCGTCGTGAAAAGCCTGGGCGGTGCGCGCGGTCAGGGCCGCGATCGGCTCGTTGTTCGCCTTCGCCGCCGCGTTGATCTTGTCATCGACGTCGGTGATGTTGCGAACATAGGTCACCTTCTTATAACGCCGCTTCAGCAATCGATAGAGCACGTCGAACACGATCACGGGGCGCGCATTGCCGATATGGGCGAAGTCATAGACCGTCGGCCCGCACACATACATGCCGACATGGTTGGGATCGCGCGGCACGAAGGGTTCCTTCGCGCGCTTCAGCGTGTTGTAGAGGACGAGGCTCAAAGAACCGGCTCCGCTGCGCGCTTTCGAGGTTTATGCGGTGTGTCCGGCGAGGCGGGCCAAAGCCCGTTCGCGGCCGATCAGGGGTAGCAGATCGGCCATGGCCGGTCCATCGTCGCGGCCCGTGAGCGCGAGGCGGAGCGGATGGAACAGCGCTCTGCCCTTGCGCCCGCTGGCTTCAGCGACGCGCTTGGTCCAAACGCCCCACGTGGCGCTATCGATGGTGCTCTCGGGGAGGTGAGAGGCCGCTTCCACCAAAAAAATCGCGTCTTCGATCACCGGCGCGAGCGGGCCATGCACCACCGGCCACCAGGCGCGCACCTCATCAAAGCGCGCGAGATTGCCCCGGATGACGGCCCAAAACGCGTCATTGGCCTCGTCGAGCCCGAGCGCCTTGAGGCGGGGGCGCGCGCGCTCGAAGCTCATGGTGTGAATGGTTCGCGCGTTCAACGCGCCGAGCTCGGCCGGATCGAACCGCGCCGGCGCCTTGCCGAAGCGGCTGAGATCGAACCCTGCGATCAACTCAGCGAGCACCGTCACCGGATCGATCGACGCCCCCGTGCCAAGCTTCGCCAGAAAACTAGCAAGCGCCAATGGCTCAATGCCGTCGGCGCGTAGATTTTTCAGCGCGAGCGATTCGATGCGCTTGGATAGAGGCGCGCCATCGGCGCCGACCAACAATGACAAATGCCCAAAGCGCGGCGCGGCCACGCCCAGCGCATCGAACAATTCAAGCTGCGTGCCGGTGTTGGTGACGTGATCTTCGCCCCGAATCACATGCGTGATGCCGAGCGCGGCGTCATCCACCACCGAGGCGAGTGTATAGAGCACCGTGCCATCTTCCTTGATCAGCACGGGATCGCTCTGGCTCGACGTATCGATCGTGGTTGGCCCGCGCACCAGATCGACATAGGTGATCGTGCGATGATCCAAGAGAAAACGATAATGCGGCGTCCGCCCCTCAGCCTCGAGCCGCGCGCGCTCATCGACGTTTAGTTTGAGACCCGCGCGGTCATAAAGCGGCGGCTTGTGCGCCGCGGCCTGGAGCTTGCGCTTCGCTTCAAGCTCACCCGCCGTCTCATAACAGGGATAGAGCCGCCCAGCCGCCTTCAAGCGCGTCGTCGCGTCCTGGTAATGCGCCAGGCGCTCCGATTGGCGCACCGGCGCGCCATGCCAATCAATGCCAAGCCAGCGCAAATCTTCCGTGATCCCGGCGATATATTCGGGCTTCACCCGCTGAGTGTCGGTGTCGTCGAGCCTGAGGACGAATTGCCCATCATGCACCTTGGCGTAGAGCCAATTGACCAACGCGATGCGCGCATTGCCGGCGTGCAAATAGCCGGTTGGGCTGGGCGCGAAGCGGACGGTCACGCTCATGACAAGATCCCAAATCGCGTCAACCCCACTCTCGTCGCAAATCCGCGCCGAGAAAAACTATCCCTCTCCCCCTGCGGGAGAGGGAGGGGCCCGCGGCAAGGCCGCGGGAGGGTGAGGGGTGGGAAAAGGCGGGGCCATCGGCCGGTCGAGGACGATGCCCTCTTGTACCCCTCACCCGCCGCTTCGCGGCGACCTCTCGCACAAGGGGAGAGGTGTGTCTTGGAGCGCTCCGCTTTTCGGTAAGGAACGAAGGAAGGGGCATGCCACATGACCTGCATCGTGCGCCCTCACCCACGAAATCGATTGGTGATCGGGTAGCGCCGGTCGCGGCCGAACGAACGGCGCGTCAGCTTGACGCCGGGCGGCGCTTGGCGGCGTTTGTATTCGGCAAGATCAAGCATCCGCCACACGCGCTGCACCACCGCCGGATCATGGCCGCGGGCGATGATCTCCGGCACCGGCATTTCCCGCTCGATCAGGCAATTCAATATGTCGTCGAGCGCCTCATAGGGCGGCAGCGAATCCTGATCCGTCTGATTGGCCCTGAGCTCGGCGGTCGGCGCCTTGGTAAAAATCGCCTCGGGGATCACCGGCCCATCCGGCCCCATCAGGCCCTCGACCCACTGATCGTTGCGCCAACGCCCAAGCGCATAGACGGTCATCTTGTAGACGTCTTTCAACACCGAATAGCCGCCGCACATATCGCCATAGAGCGTGGCATAGCCGACCGACATTTCGGATTTATTGCCGGTCGTCAGCACCATGTCGCCGAACTTGTTGGAGAGTGCCATCATGATCACGCCGCGAATGCGCGCCTGAATGTTTTCTTCCGTCGTATCGGCCGCGCGACCCTCGAACGGTGGCTTGAGCGTCTCCAGAAACGCATTGAACGTGGGCTCGATCTCGATCGTGCGGCAATCCATGCCGAGCGCCGTGCAGCAGGCCGCCGCATCATCGAGTGAGGCTTGAGAAGTGAAGCGCGATGGCAGGCGCACGCCATGCACGCGGCTCGGCCCCAGCGCATCGACCGCAACCGCCGCGGTCAGCGCGGAATCGATACCGCCCGACATACCGATCAAAACACCCGGAAAGCCGTTCTTGTTCACATAGTCGCGCAGGCCCAAGACCATCGCGCGATAGATCGCCTCGTGGTCCGATAGTTCGGCGGCACGCTCACCAGCCGCGCAATCGAGCGCGCCATTGGTGCCGCGCTTCCACCGCGTCGGGATCAATTGCTCGACAAACGCCGCCCCCTGCACCCTCAGGCCCCGATCGGCGCCCAACACGAACGACGCGCCATCGAACACCAGCTCATCCTGCCCGCCCACTTGGTTGACATAAATCAGCGGCAGGCCGCTTTCGGTCACGCGCGAGACCGCATGGCTCAGCCGGTCATCGCGCTTATCGGTGTCGAAGGGCGAGCCGTTCAGCACAACGAGCAATTCGGCGCCCGATTCCTGCAAACACTCGGCGACATCGGGAAACCACATATCCTCGCACACCATGACGCCCAAACGAAAACCCCGAAACGGAATGGGCCCCGGCAACGGCCCCGGCGCAAACACACGCACCTCATCGAACACGCCATAATTCGGCAGATTATGCTTGAAGCGAATGCCGGCGATCGCGCCGCCATCGAGCAACAAGGCGGCGTTATGAAGCTTCCCCGCCTCACGCCACGGCGCGCCGACGATCAAGCCCGGACCACCATCGCCGGTCGCCTTCGCCAATGATTTTACCGCGTCTTCCGCGGCCTCTTGGAACATCGGCTTTAGCACGAGATCTTCGGGCGGATAGCCGATGACCGAAAGCTCGGTCGAAACCACAAGATCCGCGCCGAGCTTGGCGGCATCGGCGCGCGCTTTTTTGAGCCGCTCGATATTGCCGTTGATGTCGCCCAGGATCGGGTCGATCTGAGCAAGCGCGATGGTAAGTCGATCGCTCATGCGCCGGGGGTCTTGGCGGGCTTCGGCTTGGTGCTGCGCCCGTCGCGCATCAAGAATTCGCGCCCGACCTTCACGCGCGGCTTGCCGTCATATTCGATGATGTCGGAGGTCGCATAGGTCTCTGACCACAATTCGGGCAAAAAAGACCCGCTGCCGATCACATCGATCGGCGCGTCGACGCTCGCCATCACCTTACATTTTTCCGGGCTGAAGCCCGAGCTTGCGATGATCTTAACGCGCTCGAAGCCGGCCTCATCGAGCGCCTCGCGTAGAGAGAATATCGCCGCCGCGCTAACGCCGGTGCCGACCAACCAACGCAATTCGGTCTCGCTCCGATATTGCCTGACCGCGCGCGGGTTGTTCCGCTCAAGCACGTCATAAGAGCGCGACACATCGAGCCCTTCGACGAAGCGCCCGCCATGGGTGTCGATCCGCACATTCATTTGCCCGCTTGACGCGAGATCGGGGAAGCGACGCGCCACGGTCAGCGCGTCGGTAATCTCGCGCGCAAAATAATCGACCAGCACGGTAAGCGGCTCGTCGGGGTACGCCTCGTGATACATCTCGGCCGCGCGCAGCGTCGATGACGCATAACCGATGAAGGCATGCGGCATGGTGCCGAGCCCACGCTGATTGCCGAAATAGGCGGCGGTCGCGTCATTGGTGTTGCCGATAAAGCCGATCGCGCCCACCTCGCGCTTGGCCGCGGCCGAACCCACGCTCGCGGCATAGGCCATCATCTCGGCCATTTCTTGGCCGGCGCAATGGCGCGCGTCCATGGCGATGAAAGAGACCTTGGGCAAGGTCACCACCATGGTATAGGCGTTATAGGCCGCGACACAGGCGGGCCCGAGCTTTTGCAAATAGATCGTCTCAAGATCGACCAACGCTTCGAGCGAACCCGAGAGATAAAGCAGCGGCTCGCCCGCGCCGACCCAATCGCCTTCTTGATAGCGCGTTTCGATCTCGAACTTGGTGCCGCGCGCGGCGGCGACCGCGTCGAGCCAATCCTGCATCAGGCGCGGCGCGAAACAGACCGGGCGGCGCATGAAGATCGCGTAGGTGACGCGCTTGTCGCCAAAGCGACGGATCGCATCGCGCGTCTTGATGAAATAGCGGTCGGTGAAGCGCGCGATCTCGGCTTCGCTCGTTAATGTCGCCTTGTCCGTCATGACGGGGCCGACCCTCTGGCGGTGCGCGAGAGCGCCCTCACTTACGACGCGGTCTGCAAGCGCCGGTCTTCGACGCGCTCGGCATTGAGTTGCTCGGCAACCAGAAAGGCCAGCTCAAGCGCCTGCGAGGCGTTGAGCCGTGGATCGCAATGCGTGTGATAGCGATCGCGCAAACCTTCCTCGGTGATCGCCTGCGCGCCACCGAGGCATTCGGTGACATCCTGCCCCGTCATCTCGAAATGCACGCCACCCGGATAGGTGCCGAGCGCGCGATGCACCGCGAAGAAGCCCTTCACCTCGGCCAAAATGCGATCGAACACGCGCGTCTTATAGCCGGTCGAGGATTTGATGGTATTGCCGTGCATCGGATCGCACGCCCAAACGACCGCCTTGCCCTCGCGCTCGACCGCGCGCACCAAGGGGGGCAGGCCGCTCTCGACCTTATCGGCGCCCATGCGCGCGATGATGGTGAGGCGCCCCGGCTCGTTCTCAGGATTGAGCGTGTCGATCAGGCGGATCAACTCATCCGGCGCGAGCGAGGGCCCGGCCTTGAGGCCAATCGGGTTTTTGACACCGCGCAAATATTCGACATGCGCACCGCCCGGCTGGCGCGTGCGATCGCCGATCCAGAGCATGTGCGCCGAGCAGGCATACCAATCACCGCTTGTTGAATCCACGCGCGTCAGCGCCTGCTCATATTCCAGAATGAGCGCCTCGTGCGAGGTATAGAACTCGGTCTCGCGCAATTGCGGCGTGCTTTCCGAGGTCAGGCCACACGCCGCCATGAAATCGAGCGTTTCGGACAGGCGATTAGCCAGATCCTCATAACGCGCGGCCTGCGGGCTTTTCGCGACAAAGCCCAAATTCCACCGATGCACGCGATGCAAATCGGCGAACCCGCCTTGGGCAAAGGCGCGGATCAAATTCAGCGTCGCGGCCGATTGATTATAGGCCTGGGCGAGCCGGTCAGGGTCGGGCCGGCGCGCATCGGCGTCGAACTCGATCGCGTTCACCATATCGCCGCGATAGGCCGGCAGCGTCACACCGCCGATGGTTTCCGTATCGCCCGAGCGCGGCTTGGAAAACTGCCCCGCGAGCCGCCCCACTTTCACGGTCGGGCGCTTGGCGCCAAAGGTCAGCACCACCGCCATCTGCAACAACACGCGAAACGTGTCGCGGATATTATCGGCGTGGAACTCGGCGAAACTCTCGGCGCAATCGCCGCCTTGCAACAGAAACGCCTTGCCGCTCGCGACCTGACCAAGGCGCGCCTTCAAATTACGCGCCTCGCCGGCGAACACCAGCGGCGGGAAGCGCTTTAGCCGCGCCTCGACGCGCTCAAGCGCGCCGCGTTCGGGCCAAACCGGCTGTTGCTGGATCGGCAGGCCGCGCCAGCTTTCCGGATTCCATTCGCGTGCCATCATTCCTCACAAACGCCAAGCGCGCCCGAGCGGCCCCCGACCGCCGGCGCAGGAACGCTTATCATCACAGAGACGCCCTAGGCATTCCAGAGGTTCGGTTCGAACGGATGGTCGGATTCTAAGACGTCGCCTAATCCCCACTGCTACGCAGCTGCCTGGTGAGGGCGCTTCTTCAATGCGGGGAGGTTTCGGGAAATCGCCCTGATAGCCGCCCTAAACGTCCATCTCTCGAGAGTCACGGCCAGTAGGCGCGCCACATCTTGTGGCGTTAAAGTAACTGAAAGTAAATAGGAACCATTCAGCGTCATTTCTGCTCGGCATTCGAATCTAACACGCCCATATTGATCCATACTAAGATAAGATTGATTTGGCTCATAGTATGAAATTGGCGTCTCGCTGAACTCTGTATTCTCCATATCCTTTTCGGCAAGCACGATTTCGCCGTGATCGCGCTTCCAGCCTCGGACAGATACCCTCATCGAGCCCTCCTATGACGATTTGTGCGAGAGTATAAAGTTCTTATCTCGCACAGTCAACGGCGGGCTAGTGTGTCTCTACTCCGCCGCTTTGCGGCTCGGCGCGGCGGCCGGCTGGTAGAGCGTAACGAACTCCTCCGCCGCGGTCGGGTGAACCGCCATGGTGGCGTCGAACTGGGCCTTGGTCACCCCGCATTTGACCGCGACGCCAAGGATTTGGATCAGCTCGCCCGCGCCCGCGCCGACCATGTGGCAGCCGACCACCTTGTCGCTCGCCTGGTCGACCACGAGCTTCATAAAGACGGTTTCATTGCGCCCTGAGAGCGTGTGCTTCATCGGGCGGAAGCGCGTCTTGTAAACCTTGATCTGGCCAAAGGTTCGCCGCGCGTCCTCCTCGCCCAGCCCAACCGTGCCGACTTCAGGCTGGCTGAACACCGCCGTCGGCACGTCGCGATGGTCGGGCTTCATCGGGTTGTTGTTATAGAGCGTCTCGGCCAGGCAGCGCCCTTCGTGAATGGCGACCGGCGTTAAATTGATCCGGTCGGTGCAATCGCCGATGGCATGGATCGAGGGCACCGAGGACCGCGACCATTCATCGACCGCAACCGCGCCGCGCTCGCCCAGCGCAACACCCGCCTCCTCCAGACCAAAGCCTTTCGTGTTCGGTTCACGACCGGTGGCGAACAGCACCAAATCGGCGTTCAATGCATCGCCATGCGTGGTCTCGACTTTTAGACCGCGCTGGCACTGCTCGATCTTGATCAGATCGGTCCGCAGTCGAAGCGCGATGCCGCGCTTCTGCATCTCATCGCCGATCACCTCGCGCAATTCTTGGTCGAAGCCGCGCAACAACGCCTCGCCACGATAAAGCTGGGTGGTCTGCACGCCGAGCGTTTGAAGAATACCGGCGAATTCGCAGGCGATATAACCGCCGCCAACCACCACCGCGCGCTCGGGCAGGCCTGCGAGCTCGAACATGTGATCCGAAATAACGCCAAGCTCCGCACCTGGGATATTGGGCCTAACCGGCTGGCCGCCGGTCGCGATCACGATGGTCTTGGCTTTGTGCGTATCGCGATTGACCTCGACGCGCTGACCATCCACGAGCCGCGCCCACCCCTTGATCGTGGTCACGCCCGAATTGCTCAA
This sequence comes from Rhizobium sp. Q54, assembly GCA_945902735.1. Taxonomy (GTDB): domain Bacteria; phylum Pseudomonadota; class Alphaproteobacteria; order UBA828; family UBA828; genus SHWC01. Next base: position 13,924 of record CAMDNF010000028.1, read on the forward strand.
AAGTTTGGCGTAAATGCCGTTCAGCCGCGCGACCTCGGCGTGCGTATTGGCCTTGAGCACCGACCAATCGAAGCGCGTTTCGCCGATTGTCCAGCCAAAGCCGCGCGCGTCCTCGAACTCGTCCTTGAAATGCGCGCCATAGACGAAGAGCTTCTTCGGCACGCAGCCCTTATTGACGCAAGTGCCGCCAAGCCGATCGGCCTCGATCAAGAGCACCTTGGCGCCATGGCTCGCGGCGCGGCGCGCGCACGCCACACCGCCCGAACCACCGCCAATCACGATTAGATCGAAGTCGGACATTGTCGTTTCGTCCCGAGCGAGGTGCCTTCCTCATGCTTCGACAGGCTCAGCATGAGGGCGAAAAAGGAAGGGCCTCATCCTGAGCTCGTCGAAGGATGAGGCCCTCATCAAACGCCCAGGCCTACCGATCCACGCCGCCCATGCACATATATTTGGTCTCGAGATATTCATCGAGGCCGTAGTGCGAGCCCTCGCGGCCGATGCCGGATTCCTTCATGCCGCCGAACGGCGCGACCTCGTTGGAGATGATTCCGACATTGATGCCGACAATGCCGTATTCGAGCGCCTCCGCGACGCGCCAGATCCGGCCGATATCGCGGCTATAAAAATAAGCCGCGAGGCCGAATTCGGTGTCGTTCGCGATTTGGATCGCCTCTTCGTCGGTGCTGAAACGAAACAGCGGCGCGAGCGGCCCAAAGGTTTCCTCGCGCGCCACCTTCATCTGCGTATTCACATTGGCGAGCACGGTCGGCTCGAAATAGGACCCGCCGAGTGCGTGACGCTTGCCGCCCGAGAGGATCTTGGCACCCTTATCGACCGCGTCTTTGATGTGCTCCTCGACCTTGGCAACCGCCGCCATGTCGATCAAGGGGCCCTGGTCGGTCTCGCCTTGAAGGCCATTGCCGACGCGAAGCTTCTTCGAGGCATCCGCGAGCTTCGAGGCGAACGCGTCATAAACCTTGTCCTGCACCAGGAACCGGTTGGCGCACACGCAGGTCTGCCCGGTATTGCGATATTTGGACAGCATCGCGCCCTTGACCGCCTCGTCGACATCGGCGTCGTTGAACACGATGAAGGGCGCATTGCCGCCGAGCTCCATCGAAACCTTCTTGACCGTCTTGGCGCATTGCTCGAGCAAAATCTTGCCGACCTCGGTCGACCCCGTGAAGGAGAGTTTGCGCACGATCGGATTGGCGGTCAGCTCGCGGCCGACCTCGCCCGACGGACCGGTCACGATGTTGAGTACGCCCTTCGGAATGCCGGCGCGCTCGGCAAGCTCGGCCAAGGCCAGCGCCGAATAAGGGGTCGAGGTGGCGGGCCGGATCACGATGGTGCAACCGGCGGCGAGCGCGGGGCCCGCCTTCCGCGTGATCATCGCGTTCGGAAAATTCCACGGCGTGATCGCCGCGACGACGCCAACCGGCTGCTTGGTCACCACGATGCGCCGGTCATTGGTCGGGGTCGGAATGACATCGCCATAAGCGCGCTTGCCCTCTTCCGCGAACCATTCGATGAAGGACGCGCCATAAACCACCTCGCCGCGCGATTCACTCAGCGGCTTGCCCTGCTCGGCGGTCATCAAGAGCGCGAGATCGTCTTGATTGGCGATCATCAGATCGAACCACGTCTTCAAAATTTTGGCGCGCTCCTTGGCGGTCTTGTTACGCCAGAGGGGGAACGCGCGATTGGCGGCCTCAACCGCGCGGCGCGTATCGGACGTGGTCAAGGACGGCACCGTGCCGATCACGCTGTTATCGGCCGGGTTGGTGACGTTGATCGTGCGCTTCGATTCTGAATCGACCCACTGCCCGTCGACGTAGCATTGCTGGCGGAACAATTTGGGATCTTTCAGAAAGACGCCTTCGGCGATCTGTGCCTTCGCGGTGGCCATGGTTTGATCTCCCGATCCAGTTTGAGGGGGGCCGCGCTATGAGGAGTGCGCGTTCCCTAAAGTATCGGTCAGGCGGCGCCTCGCTTCAAGGCGGCGTTGCTTAGAGCGTGATCCAGCCGCGCGGGCCGGGCTTGGAGCGGCGCGCGCCCTCAGGCATCATGGCGCATGGCCGGGTTCTTCTCCGATCCCTTGGTGCAGAGCGTGCTGGTGCCGGTCGCGGTCGGTTTCCTGCTGACCGGCGCGATCAGGATCGCCAATGGCAAAGCACGCGGGCCCCTCGTCGCGGGTGCTTCGGTCGGGCTCGGCTTCCTCATCGCCTATGGCCTGACCCTCGGCGTTCCGCCCCTGCCCCCTTTGACGCCCGAGCATGAACTACCCTATGTCGTGGTGGCCGGGCTCGTGATCGGCTTCCTGTTGGATTTTTTCCGCCGCGGCCCGCTCTATCGCGAGACACTTTATTTGCTCGGCAGCGCGGCCGCGCTTTATTGGATCGCGCAAGCCCGCATCGACGCCGGCGATGCCTGGACCTATTTGGGCCTCATCGCGCTCTGGCTTGGCGCCCTAATGGCCGGCTATCGGCTGGAGCTAGATCGTAGCGCCGGGCTCGACCCTGTTTTAAAATTATTGGTCGCGGCGCTTGGGCTTGGCGCCATCGCGATTTTCGGGGCTGCGCCTGAGCTTGGGCAGATCAGCTTTGGCCTCGCCACCGCGCTGGGCGGCTTCGCGCTCTGGAACTGGCCTGTTAATCGTTACCCATTTGGCGGCGCGCTCTTGCTCGGCGCCGGCGGCGCGCTGATCGCGCTGGCCTTCGTGCTCGTGCTCTATAGCGAAACGAGCCCGATCGCGCTCGCGATTCTCCTGCTGTGCTTCTTCGCCGACGTCGCGGCCAAGCGCGTCAAACTGCCTGCCGGCAAATTCGGCGATGCACTCAGGCCGTTCGTGCTGATCGGCTTGGCGCTGGTGCCGGCGCTTGCCGCCATCGCGGTCGCCTATATCCAATCGACGCTGGTCGACAGCGCGCCGATCTAGGTCGCAAGAAAGCGCAATAATTCGGCGGTCGTTTCCTCCGGCCGCTCTTCGACCAGAAAATGCCCGGCATCGAGCGATTTCCCGCTGAGCGTGGCGCACCGCGCCTGCCAGCAGGCTTTCACATCCCACCATTTGGCGACCCGGCCGCGCCCGCCCCAAAGCGCCAAGCTTGGGCAGGTCACCTGGCGCCCAAGGTCTCCGCGGTCATAGACCATGTCGATCGAGGCGCCCGCGCGATAATCCTCGCAGCTCGCATGGATCGCGGCGGGGTCCGAGAAGCACCGCACATAATCCGCGATCGCCGCCTCGCCGAAATAGCTGAGCCCGCTCTCCGGCCCGCCCCAGCGCTTCAAGCACCATTTGAGCCAGAACGCCGGATCATTGCCGATCAGGCGCTCCGGCAAGCCATCGGGTTGGATCAGAAAGAACCAATGCGCATAGGCGGTCGAGCGTTCCTGGTCCATCGCACCGAACGCATCGAGTGTCGGCACGATATCGAGCACCGCCATTTTTTCGATCCGCGCCTGATGGTCGAGCGCCATGCGGTGCGCCACGCGGGCGCCGCGATCATGGCCGATCACCGCGAAGGTCTCATGCCCAAGCGCCTGCATGAGCGCAACCTGATCCGCCGCCATCACGCGCTTCGAATAGGATTTGTGCTCGGCATCGCCCGGCGGCTTGGCGGAATCGCCATAGCCGCGCAAATCGCTCGCCACCACGGTGTATTTTTCGGCCAAAGCGGGCGCGATCTTGTGCCACATGACATGAGTTTGCGGATAGCCGTGCAGGAGCAATATCGGTCTGCCCTTGCCGCCGACCCGGCAATGGATCGTCACGCCGTTCGCCTTGATTTTGTGTTGCCCAAATCCTTCGAACATTTATTCCCCGCCCCACTCTCGCCTCATGCTTCGACAAGCTCAGCATGAGGGATATTTTTTCGCCCTCATCCTGAGCCCCTCATCCCGAGCTTGTCGAGGGACGAAGGATGAGGGCAACGCGCACGCTACGGCGCGTGGTGTTCGCTCAAATAATCCTCGGATTGCATTTCGGTCAAGCGCGAGGCGGTGCGCTCGAACTCGAAAGCACCGTCGCCGACCTGATAAAGCTCGGACGGCGGCGCATCGGCCGCGCACACCAAATGCACTTTATGCTCGTAAAGAATATCGATCAGCGTGACGAAGCGCTTGGCCTCATTGCGCTTCTCTTTGCTCAGGCGCGGTATGCCGCTGAGCACAAGGGTGTGAAACGCATTGGCGAGCGCGAGATAATCGGCCGGACCCAGCGGCTGCTCGCACAATTCGGCGAAGCTAAGCCAGGCCACGCCCTTGCCCGCGCGCGCGATCTTGAGCGTGCGGCCCTGCACATCGAGCATCACGGGCTCAAGCGACCCGCCACCCGATAGCCGCTCGAAGGCCCGGGCCAACTCCGCCTCGGCGGCCAGCGACAGCGGCGTGTGATAGAGCCTCGCCTGCTTCAAAAAGAGCTGACGATAATCCTGCGGGCCATCGAGCGACACGACATCCAGCCGCTCCTTGATCATTTCGATAAAGGGCAAAAAGAGCTGACGGTTCAACCCCCCGGCATAAAGCTCATCCGGGTATCGGTTCGAGGTCATGACCGGCACGACGCCCGCATCGAACAAAGCTTGGAACAAGCGCCCAAGGATCATCGCATCGGCAATGTCGGTCACATGAAATTCATCGAAACAAAGGAGCCACGCGTCCTCGGCAATTTTCTGCGCCAGAGTGGGGATCGGGTCGTCCTCGCTCTCAACCGCGCGATTGGCGACATTGATCGCCTTGTGCACCTCTTGCATGAAGGCGTGAAAATGCACGCGCCGCTTTTTCTCGATCGGCACCGCGTCGAAAAAGAGATCTATCAACATGGTCTTGCCGCGCCCGACCGCGCCATAAAGATAGATCCCGCGCGGCCCCGGCTCCGCGGCCTTGCGCCGACCAAACAAGCGAAAGCCACGCACGGGCTTTGGCGCATGGCGCACGAGGTCGCGACAAAGCCGCTCAAGGGCTTGTGCCGCGCGTTCCTGGTCCGGATCGAAACTGATATCGTTCTCGGTACAGAGCGCGTGATAGGCCGCGAGCGGGCCCCCTGAATCATGCTCAAGCATGGCGTGTGGCGAGGTCTCTCTATGAAGTCACGCGCGCTCTACCACGCGCCCAATGGCCGAATCCAGCCCGCCATGTTAGGCCATGACGGCCAACAAGAGGACGCCTCATGCTCGATTTGCTCGCCTTGAAGCGACCGGCGAGCCCGAACACCTATTTGATCGCGCCCCAGGGCTTTGCCGGACCGCCGCCCGATGAGCCGGCGCCGGAGTTCAGGCTTGCCGCACCCGCGCTCTATGAGCTGGCGCGGCGCATCGCGCTGTCAGAAGCGCGCACGACTTTGTTGGAAGACGCCCCCCAAATCCTGGCGTTCGAAGTCCGCCAGCGCACGTGGTTTTGGCAATTTCCCGATCACATCACGATCGCGGCGCTGCCGCTTGGCGACAGCCGCGCCTCGCTCGCCCTCTATAGCCGCTCGCGCTATGGCTATAGCGATTTCGGCGTCAACCGCCGGCGCGCCAAACGATGGCTCAGGCAAATCGCCGCGGCCGCCACACCGATTCGCTCGTGACAGGCGCGCGCCAGGCGCGCAAAATCGCGTCTGTTCATGAGCATAGGGGAATCGCATGATTTGGTTTCAATCGCGGCGGGTGATGGCGGCCATCGCCACCGGCGCACTGACCTTGATGATTGCAGTGGCGGCCTCTAGCGCGCCGACGACCGCCGCCGATCGGCACGCCGGCTATTATTACCCAACGGTCAGCAGCGAAGAGAGCTTTACCGCCCGCGCGGCCATACTGACCGAGGCCAGCCGAGAACTCCGCATCCAATTCATCATCAACGTCACGCAGCAATTGCTCGCCAAACCGATCGCCCCCGATTACGTCATCTTCGCCAAAGGCGACCAGGCCGAGAAGATGATCATTGTTGGCCTCAATGACTATGGCGGCTTGAGCACTTTGTTCCGCGCCCGCGCAACGCTCGCCATGCTGACCAGCATCGCGCGCGGCTCGCCGCTGTTTCAGGAATTCGGCGTCGACGATTTTTTCACCTTCTTTGACCTCGCCAAATTGTTCGGCTTCACCCAGATTACCATCAGCGACGGAAAATCCTACGCGCACCAAATCGAAATCAAATGAGCCGTATGAGGGCCTAAGCGCCAGTTTGCCTGGCTAAGCGCCGATGAGCGGCATCGTCTACGGCATCGTCATCGTCGCCTTCATCGTCGCGGCGATCCGTCACCTCGGCGGCTTTGGCGACATGGGCGAGACCTCGCCCATGGAAGCGCTTGGCCAATCCATGATCGAGGCGGCCGGTAGCGCGGTCACCCTCGCCCTTGGCCTCGTCGGCGTCATGGCGCTGTTTCTCGGCCTGATGAAGATCGCCGAGAAGGGTGGCCTCCTCCTCATCATCGCGCGGACGCTGCGCCCCTTGATGATCCGCCTCTTTCCCGACGTGCCGGCCGATCACCCGGCGATGGGCGCGATGATCCTCAATATTTCGGCCAATGTGCTCGGCCTCGGCAATGCCGCGACGCCCTTCGGCATCCGCGCCATGCAGGAGCTCGACCGGTTGAACCCGGTCAAGGGCACGGCGACCAATGCCATGGCGCTGTTCGTCGCCATCAACACCTCGAGCGTCACGATTCTGCCGACCGGCGTGGTGGCGGTGCGGGCCGCGCTCGGCTCGAACGACCCGGCGGGTGTGGTGCCAACCACCCTCTTCGCCACTTTGTGTTCAACCATTATCGCCATCATCGCCGTCAAGCTTTTGGAAAAGCGCTTCAAAGTGGTCGCGCCCGACGCGCCGACCACCTCTAGCGCCGTCGCGCACGATGAGACGATCGGCGATCCATCCGATAGCTCATCAGCCAGCTCGGTGGGCGGTACCGCGCTGCCCGAGGCGTCTCGCGCTTACCCGGTCTGGGTTTCGATGGCGGCACTCTGCGTCGTCATCGGCCTGATCCCGCTCATGATATTTTTCGGCGCCGCCATTGCGCCCTGGATCATCCCTTGCCTGATGGTCGGCCTGATGAGCTTCGGCCTAGCGAAGCGCGTCAGGCTTTACGAAGCCTTTGTCGAGGGCGCGGCGGAAGGTTTCCGTGTCGCGCTTCGCATCATTCCTTATTTGGTCGCGATCCTGGTCGCGGTCGCCATGTTCCGCTCAAGCGGCGCGCTCGACCTGATCTTCGGCCCGATCGGTGCCGCGACCGAGGCGATCGGCCTGCCGGCGGAAGGCCTGATCATGGCGATCCTCCGCTCGCTATCGGGCTCGGGCGCCTATGGCTATATGGCGTCTGTCCTGCAAGACCCGGCGATCGGGCCGGATAGTTACACCGGTTATCTAGTCTCCACGATCCAGGGTTCGACCGAAACGACGTTTTATGTGCTGGCGGTCTATTTCGGCGCGGTTCAAATCCGGCGCGTCCGCCATGCCTTGGCCGCCGGCTTGATCGCCGATATCGCGGGCCTCGCCGCGGCGGTCTTGATATGCTGGCTGCTCTTCGGCACGTGATAGCGCCAAAAGAAAGGGCGGCGACCTCTTGCGAGATCGCCGCCCGGCCGTATTAGCCGTGGAAGCGGTTTAGCCTTTGATGACGAGATCTTCAGCGGAAGCCCGGCCGTCCCGCCCTGTTGCGAGGTCGAAGGAAACCTTCTGCCCCTCGTTCAACGTACGCAGACCAGCGCGCTGCACGGCACTGACATGGACGAACACGTCCTTGCCACCGCCGTCCGGCGCGATGAAGCCAAAGCCCTTCGTCGCGTTAAACCACTTCACAGTTCCTGTCGCCATATCAGTCTACCCTCTGATCGTGGAACATGCCTTGGGCCAAACCGCCCAAAGCGATCATCGAGCTGTACTTCGTCGAGGGAGTAGCCTAAGTCCGACGCGCGGGCGCCTAGGAAGCCAATTGGCCCTGTACGCAAGAGCGGCAAGACGAGATACGCCGTGTCGAATGCGAGCTCGTGACCTAAGGATGGTTCCCCGATTTTGCGAATGCAAGTGATTTGTCCGAGGCTTGCGGGCCGTCCTTAGGGTCCCGGCCGGACCCGGAAAGACCTCTTTTCAAGTAGGCGGGCGTTGCATGAGGCCCATGACTATATAAAAGTCTCGGCGGGCCTCATTCGGCCCCGATCAGGAAGGCGCGATGGTTAAAGACCCTGCCACCAAAAAGAAGCAACGGGCGATCCGCCGGCGCAATGCGGCGGCCAAACGCTTGCCGGTGCAGACGCGCGTGCGCCGGTTGTTGCGCTATCGCCTGATCGTGCCGATCCGACGCAGCTATCACGCGCCGACCTTCGCCGCGCGCGGCGTTGCAGTCGGTTTATTCTGGGGCCTGGCGCCATTTGTCGGGCTTCAGATCGTGCTCGTGCTGGCCACCTGGTTTTTGTTGCGCCCGGTGCCCCGGCTCAATTTCAGCCTGGTACTAGGCCTTGCCTGGACCTGGATTTCGAACGCCTTCACCACCATCCCGATGCTCTACGTCTATTACGTGACCGGACAAATCATGTTCGGCCATTGGGACCGAATTTCGGGTTATGACGCCTTTACCGAGCTGGTCAATCCGATCGTCGAGGCGCGGCTGTCCGAAATCTGGACCGTGTTTTACGAGGTGGCGGTCAAGGAACTCGGCGTCTCAATCCTGGTCGGCAGCGTGCCCTATATGGTGCTGTTCGGTTGGGCCGGTTATTGGCTGGCGCTCAGAATCGCGCGCCGCTATCGGGACCGCCGCCTGGCCAAGCTGAAAGAACGCGGCATAACGCCGCGAAGCGCCGGCCCCCTTCCTTCAACCCCGGTTTGAGCGCGATCCCCTTTCAGCCGCCAATCGGTCGGCGTCGCCACACGATGAAAATATAGCCCGCGACCAACACCGCCGCTGCGCCGACGACAATCAGCGCGCCCATGGTTGGCACCATGGGCGTGTAGCCGGCAACCATGCGCGTATAGAGCCATTCAGGCACCGTGCTATCGGCGCCCGTGGTAAAAAACGACAGCGGAAAATTGCCCCACGACAAGAGAAACGCGAACAACCCGCCCGACACCAGCCCAGGCGAGAGCGCCGGCAGCGTGATCTCGCGCAACACCTGAAGCCGCGTCGCGCCGAGGTCATAGGCCGCCTCCTCTTGCGCCGCGTCATAGCCATAGACCTGGATCGAAACGACCAGCGTCGCGATCGGCGCGATCCAAACCAAATGCGCGAAGACCGCCGTCTGCCATGACGGCAGCACGCCGAGATAGGTCAGCCAGATTAGAAGTGCCAGACCGAGTACGGCCTGCGGAAAAAAGATCGGCAAGAGCAGCAGGCGCTGAAAGATCGTCCGACCGCGCCAATTGAACCGCGCAAAGGCAAGCCCGCCGAATAGCGCCAACACCACTGAAATCGCAGTCACGACGCCCGCCACTTTGAGCGAGATCAGGAACAATTCCTGCGTTTGTAGCGAGGAAAACGCCTTGCCATACCAGTCGAACGTAAAATCATCGAACGGAAAGCTGAAATAGCGCCGCTTGTGAAACGAGACCAGGAACACGCAGACGATTGGAATATAGAGAAACGCGATCAGGCACGCGGTCCACACCGCGATCAGCCGACGGGCCAACGGTTTGGCGATGATGTCCACCGTCAGCGCCGTTTCAAAATGGCATCGAGGTTAAGCTTGCTCAGGACGACCAGAACCAGCCCCCCTGCAAGCACCAGGAGCAACACCGAGAGCGCCGAGCCTAACGGCCAATTCTGGCCATAGGTGAAGGCGGATTCGATATCGGCCGCGATCATGATCACCTTGGAGCCGCCGAGCACCTTTGATTCGGTCAAGGAGCCGAGCGACAGAACGAACGTGAGCAACCCGCCGATCAAGAGGCCCGGCAGCGCAAGCGGTAGCTCGATCTCGCGCATGATCTGCCATCGGCTCGCGCCCAAATCCGACGCGGCCTCGACCACATCGCGCGACACCATCGATAGGCCGAGCACCATCGGAAACAGCATGAACGGCAAATAGACATAAGCGAGGCCCATCAGCGTCGCCGAATTGCTGTAGAGCATGTCGGCCAGTTCGATCCCAAACACCGCCTTGGCCGCGCCGGCCAACACGCCGCCCCCCTTCAACAAAAACAAAACCCACCCGAACAGCCGTACGTTCTCGGAAACGAAGAGCGGCAACACCATGACGAGAGTGAGCACACCGGCATAACGCCCAAACAGCTTGGCCATGCCGAGCGCGACCGGGTAACACACGAGGGCCAAGACCGCGACCGTACCGGCGGCAAACGCAAAGGAGCGCAACAAAGAGAGATAATAGCTTTGCTCGAAGGCGAAGCGGTAATTCTCCAAGGTCGGCCCGCCATCGAGCTTGAAGCTACGCGCCGGCATAAAGCTAAAGACCGCCACCAGCACGAGCGGCCCAAAAAATCCGATCAACAACAGGATGAGCACCGGCACGGCCGCTTGAAAGCCCGGCTGGCGCAGGAACCCCGCGAGCCGCTGCGCTAGGGCCGGTATCAATCCGGCACCAGGATCGAATCGCGCGCATCCCAGCCGATCGTCACCGCCGCCCCGAGCGTCGCCTCCGGCCGGAGCTCGCGCAATTTCTCGACCACGAACATGCGCCCGCCCGCTTTAACGTGATATTGCACGCGCGAGCCGAGCGCGTATTCGTTATAGAGCGTGCCGGCAACCACATTGTCGGCGCCGCTGCCCACCCCATTGTCGATAAAGCGCACCGATTCCGGGCGCACCACCAAATGCCCGCGCACGAAGCCGTTCGGCACCACGGGGCCTTTGAGCGGCCGCTCAAGGCCCTTGGCCTCAAACAAGCCATCGGCGCGGGTCTCGACCTCGATGATATTGACCTCGCCCATGAACTCCGACACGAACTTGTTGAGCGGGCGCGTATAGATTTCATCCGGCGTACCGATCTGAATCAGGCGCCCCTGGCGCATAATGCCGATGCGATCGCTCATCACCATCGCCTCTTCGAGCGAATGGGTGATGTAGACAAAGGTCTTGCGGGTTTCGCGGTGCAAATCCTTCAGCTCGACTTCAAGCTGCTTGCGCAAGCGATAATCGATCGCCGATAGCGGCTCATCGAAAAAGAGAATTTCAGGATCGGACGCCAGCGCGCGGGCCAGCGCCACGCGTTGCCGCTCACCGCCCGAAATGCGCGCGACGCTCCGGCCGTAATAGTTGCGCGAGAGCCGCAGCATATCCATCAACTGGTAGGCGCGTTCGCGCCGCGCCGTGGGGTTGACCCGCCGCATTTTCAGCGCGAACTCGATGTTCTGGCCGACCGTCTTGTGCTGGAACAACGCGAGCGACTGAAACACCATCGCGGTCGGCCGGCGGTTTGCCGCCACGTCATTGACCCGCTCGCCACGCAGCAAAATATCGCCCGCACTTGGACGTTCGAGCCCGGCCAACATGCGAAGCAGCGTCGTCTTGCCGCTGCCGGACGGCCCGACAATGGTAAAGAACTCACCCTGTCGAATATCGAGATCGACCTGGTCGACCGCCGCAACGCTGCCGAAGGTTTTGCTCAAGCCTATCAGGCGCAGGACCGGCGGCATCGCGCCGCCGGCCCCAGGCCTATTCGGTTCAGGCGCACTCATGGTGCGCCACACCCATCAACGTTCTCGTTTCGCCGCGTTCAGAATCTCGATCATGCGCGGATAATCGGGATTGATATCGTACTCGTAGCTATTGGCGATTTCCTCTTCGAGCGTATCCCACTGCACCGCGTCGAGCTCTTCCTTGGAGAATTGATTGAGCACCTTGGGATTGCCCATCTGCGCCACGGTGTTGTAGGTGCCCTCGGCGAACGCCACCACCTTCGCCACATCGGGTCGTTGGACATATTCGAGAAAATCATAGGCCAGCGGTGAGCCATCGGGGTTGTTGATCACCGAAGTGACCTCGATCCACACGATGCCGCCCTTGCCGTCCATCGGGCCCTTCTTCGGCGTGATGCCGCGAATGTTGGTCTTGCCATCGAAACGCGCGGGCGAGGCCGTGTAGGTGCCGCCCGTGCAATAAAAATCGATCTCGCCGTTGATCAGCGCGAGGTTCATCTGCACCGGATCGCCACCCAAGAACTTCGCGTTCTTGACCCATTTGCGCGCCACTTTCTCATAGGCTTGGAACTCCGGCTCGGTATGGGGGCGGAACGGGTGCACGCCCGCGCCGATACACATGTGATAGACGTTCCAATCGTCGAAGGTGAGAATACCGAACTTGCCGGCATGCTTATCGTCATTGAACAGATCGAAGCCCTGATCCTCGGCCATTTCGCGCGAGATCTTGTCGGTATTGACGACGAACGAAAACGGCCCGAAGCGCTGGCACATGCCGAGCAAATGCTTGCCATCATCGCTCATCGCCCACCGATAGGGCGGCTTGAACGCCGGCAGCATCTTGTCGAAATAGGGTTCGAAGCGGGCGCGGTCGAGCTCCTTGATCAGACCATCGGGCCACAACGATTTGCGGGCCCATGGATTGTTTAGATTGATCAGATCCCACACCTTGCTTTCGCCGGCACGCAGGCGATTGACCGCTTCGGGGTCGGAGGTTTGGGTTTCGGCTTTGACGGTCGCGCCAAATTCTTTGCGGAAGGGGTCGAGCACCACATCGGAATTGTAGCCCTCCCAGCAAAAGATATTCAGCTCCTTGTCGCGCGCGGCATGGGCGCGTCCCGGCAGCAGCGCGCCCGCGGCCAGCGCGGCGCTTGCGGCTCCGGTCATTTGCATGAAATGGCGGCGCGTTGGGGTCCAACTCATCGGCGTCACTCCCTGTCTGTTTGGTTTTGGCGGTCGTGGGCCGGGCCCTCCACCCGGCCACGCCCAGCGATTATGGCGAAGGCAGGGGGCGGGAACCAGGGCCTAATGGCCCGATAGTTTTGTTCCCCGTTAAGCAATGCTCGGCGATAATGCCCTGTCGGGTCGAACGATTCGCCGTCGCGCCTGGGTTGATCCCACCACCAATTGCCGCGAGACCACCATGCAAATTTTGTTGCGACCGGCCGTCCTGTCGTTTTGTCTCCTTGCCATGCTCGCGCCTTCGGCCTTCGCGGCTGACAATGCTGAATTGGAGCGCATCAAGCGCGCCATCGCCGAGGCGATCGAGCCAGGCTCGGACCCGACGGCAATGAAGATTGTGTTGGCCGAGCCGCTTAGTGCCGCGTGGCGCGACGACCGCGCCGTGGTCACGTTGAAGGGTGCCAAAGTCGTCGATAGCGACGGAACGTTGAATGTCGGCGATGTCGAGATCGCGGTGCTGCCGCACGATGATGGCCTCTATGACTTCGACGTCACCATGCCCAAGAGTTTTGACATCACCGGCCCCGATGGCGCTCCCGAAGGGAAACTCACCGTCGCGAAATACAAATTGGCCGGTACTTGGTCGCGCGAAGTCGCCTCGCTCGTCAAACTCGATGCCACGCTCCAAAACCTTCACGTCAAAGGCAGCAAGAACGGCGTCGAGGAATTGGATGCCTCGCTTGGCGCATTCGACGCGCACATGATTTACACCAAAAATACCAGCGGCCTGTGGGACGGCACAGCCAAAGCGCATGTGTCGGACCTAAAAATTCTCGCCGATAAATCGGAAGACATCAAAATCGCCGCCATCGACATCGAGAGTTCAACCAAAGGGTCGGATTGGGCCGCGTGGCAGCGCGTCATGGAAAAGATGGAAGCATTGTCAGCGCCTAATGCCGCGCCGCCGGACGAAGGCGAACGCATGGCGCTCAAGCTTGCGCTTCGCAACATCAATTGGGGCGCCAATGATGGTTCGCTACGCATCAAGGGGATCTCGGCCGCGTCCGGCGGAAAACCAATTTTCGTGCTTGGCGAGACGGTTCTGAGGGGCACGATCGACGGCTCCAAGGAATCCGGCACCCTCTCGTTCGGCCTGGGCGTGGATGCGTTGTCGATCGAGAAAAACACCTTGCCGAGCAATTTGGCTCCGACCAAAGCCAAACTCGACATCGCGCTCGAAAAATTTCCCGTGCAAGCGTTCTTCGGTTCGATGTTCGAGCAAGTGATCGACAACATGTTGTCGCCCCCCGTGGCCCCTCCGTGCCAATGATGATGAGACATCGTCCCCCCGGAAGATTACCCTTGAGGGCGTAGGTGAGACATCGACATGGCTATGCCCCGCATGACTGCGAGAGACCTCCGCTCCGCCGGTGGCGCTGAACCCGAGGAAGGCCGTAGGCC
>CAMDNF010000029.1:0-28013 GCA_945902735.1 Rhizobium sp. Q54
GGCAGAAGGCTATCGTCGTTCATGGCGGGTGTGGCGCTCCGTGGTCGCGTCGGTGATCCTGTGTTAGCATCAGAATCATGCACGCGATCAGCGGCCTACGCCACATCCGCCAACCCAAAATCACCCTCGTCATGAATAAGACGGGCTAACTCCAGTAGGGGACAAGTTTTGGTGCCCATTCCATTTACCTAAAGAGCACACCCTTGATCCTTCGCACCAGGGTAAGCTCGACAACATCATAACTAGGGCATTCTCGGATCCTCACGTCGCAGACTTTTCCGGCGCCGTGTTCCGTCGCGACGTGAATTGGCGCACGGTAGCATCACCTAACGAACGATGCCCCCCGCTCGTACTTTTTGTTGGCACCACATTTTGCGAAGACACCGTACTCAGCGGGTGTGGTTTTCAAGGAAAGGTATTTTTTGACGATTCACGCATGGAGAAGCGAGTAATTTCAGACAAAAGCAGATTTCATGCCGAAATTAGTTTTAAGAATTGTGTATTCTTGGGAACAGTGAATTTCGGACATTCAGAACTGAAAGAGTGTTCATTTTCAAACGCTAAGTTTATGAAAAATACGCATTTCAATAATATACGATTTATTAATAAATCATCGTTTTCAGGAATTATATTTGAAAATGATGTTATTTTCAATCATAGTATATTTGAGGATAGTGCGTCATTTGATGGCCAGGCAAAATTCCATAAATCCGCAGCCTTCATTGCAGCCGATTTCAATGGGCCCGCAAATTTTCGGGGAGCGCAGTTTCTCGGTGCGGCGACTTTTGGAGGAGGAGCAAGCCAACGGGAGATGTCATTTCATGGGGTCCACTTTCGAGAAGGCGCGTCATTTGCCTCAAGGGCCATGCAGGGGCTAGCGGATTTTCGAGAAGCCGTATTCGAGGCCGGCATTTCATGTGAAGGGGCGGTTTTTGCCGGCCGGGTTTGTTTCTCTGAAGCTCGCTTCCTATCGAGCAAACAATTAGACGCCGAGTTTCCCATAAATTTTTATGAGGCGAGGTTCACGCGCGAAGCCGAGTTTCGTAACGCACGTTTTGAAATGGCGGTTGATTTCTCCGCAGGTGTAGCAGGAGAAGGATCACCAAGTTTTTCACGCCGCTCATATTTTAATGGTGTCCGATTTAAGGGAGCGGTTCGATTTAACAATAGAGGATTTAAGGACATAGCCAGTTTCGTTGGAGTAATTTTTGAAAAGGCTCCCGATTTTGACAAATGTTATTTCCATCGGGGCTCCACGTTCACCGGCGTTAAGGCTCTTGAGGTGAATGCGAATGTTGAGGGGCTATATCGGGGGCTGCGTCAGCACATGCGAAACCTTGGCGCCCGAATTGAGGAAGGCACGTTTTTTGCTATGGAGCAGCGGTGCCGAAGGAAGGCCATGCGAGGGTGGAATGTCTTTCGGTGGCCTACTCTCGCACTTTCATGGTTGTATGATTTTACAGCAGCCTATGGCGAGAGCATCTGGCGTCCGCTAATCACCTTGCTGATATTGGTCGGCCTGACTTGGCTGGGCTTTGAAGCAGTTGCTCGATACGCAGCAGGCGTGGAAATTCCGAGCGGGCGCCTCATAGGATTCGCTTTCGAGCAAATTGTTCGCCCGTTCTTTGTCTGGCAGATCGGCGAAGGCTCGCAGCGCGCACACTGGGCATGCCCGCTCGTTGCCGCCGCTCCCGCCGCCATGAAGGGATTGGGCACTTTTCTGACAGTCGTCGGATTAGGCTATCTCGCAATTTTCCTGATCGCTTTAAGACGGCGTTTCGCCCTTCACACGGGTTAGCGGGTGGAAAGGAAATATCGTGGAACGAGCCTCGTCCCCTCCTCCTGCGTCATGCCCCGCGCCCGCCTTCGCCGAAGCGAAGCCGCCTCGGCTTCGCGCGGGCAGGACGGCGGGGCATCCAGGGGCGGCGGCACGACCAGGTTTCCGGCTTGGCTGGGTCCCCCGGCCTCCCCTCCGGCCATGCCGGAGGGGAGGCCGGGGGACGACGACATGGGAAGGGACAACGGTCCTTCCGAGCTCAGCTGGATTGCCGGGTCAAGCCCGGCAATGACGAATTGGGATCGAAACCGCGACCGCGCTTCTACAACTTTGCCTTCCCATCCTTCGGATCGCCGATCACGCCGACGCGTTGCGCCAATGAAGCGGCCATGAAGGCATCAAGGTCGCCATCGAGCACGGCGGAGGGATTGGTGCTCTCGACGCCCGTGCGCGTGTCCTTCACGAGCTGATAGGGCTGCAACACGTAGGAACGGATCTGGTGGCCCCAGCCTATGTCTGATTTCTGGGCGTTGATCACCGCCGCCGCCTCTTCGCGCAACTGTAGTTCACGCTCATAAAGCCGCGCGCGCAACATGCGCATGGCCTCGGCCTTGTTCTTATGCTGAGACCGCTGGGCCTGGCATTGCACCACGATATTGGTCGGGGTGTGCGTGATGCGCACCGCGCTGTCGGTGCGGTTGACGTGCTGGCCACCCGCGCCCGACGCCCGGTAGGTATCGATCCGCAGATCCTTTTCCTGAATATCGATCTCGATCGCATCGTCGATCACCGGAAAACACCAAACCGAGGCGAAGCTCGTATGGCGCCTGGCGTTTGAATCATAGGGCGAGATGCGCACCAGGCGATGCACGCCGCTTTCGGTCTTGAGCCAGCCATAGGCGTTGAGCCCCGCGATCTTGACCGTGGCGGATTTAATACCCGCCTCCTCGCCCGCGCTCTCCTCGATCCACTCGACCTTATAGCCATGTTGCTCGGCCCAGCGGACATACATGCGCAGCAGCATCTCGGCCCAATCTTGCGATTCGGTGCCGCCGGCCCCCGCATGAACCTCGAGGAACGCGTCATTGCCATCCGCCTCGCCAGAGAGCAGCCCTTCAAGCTCAAGCTGTCTCGTTTTGATTTGTATGGCCCGCAAGGCCTCGACCGCCTCGGCGTGAACCGCCTCATCGCCTTCCGCCTCGGCCAGCTCGGCGAGGCCGAGCGAATCGCTCAAGCCGGCTTCGAGTTTGCGAAAGCCGCCGATCGAATTATCGAGCCTGGTGCGCTCGCGCAGAATTTTCTGCGCCGCCGCCGGATCGTTCCAGAGATTTGGGTCTTCGGCGCGCGCGTTCAGTTCAGCGAGGCGCTTGGTTGCGGCATCGACGTCAAAGATGCCTCCTCAGCAGCACCAGCGACTGCTCGATTTCCTTGGCGAGGGACGCAACTTCAGCACGCATGGCGCGGACTACTCCGATTCGGCGGTCGGGACGCGCGCGATAGAGCGCGGATCGTCGGCGCGCGTCAAGTCAATAGAGGCCGCCGACCGAACCGTCAGGCGATTCGCTCCCACCGCCGCCTTCGACCGGCGTATCCGTGGTCACCCCCTCGCCGCCGACGCTTTCGCCGCGCGCGGCGCGGCTCGGCTCGGTGCCGGGGCGGAAGGCTTCGAGGATGATTTTCTCCGTCCCCGGTTTGGGCAAAGCCCCAGTCTCAAGATCGACCCGCACGAACCGCACGCCGTTCGGCACGCGGAACGGCACGGCCGGTTTATCCGCCAGCGCCTCGGCCATGAATTCACGGAAGATCGGTGCTGAAACCCGGCCGCCGGTTTCCTTCGAGCCGAGATTGCGCGGCGTGTCGTAACCGATAAAGGTGCCAACCACGAGGTCGGGCGAAAAGCCAACAAACCACGCATCGCGCTGATCATTGGTCGTGCCGGTCTTGCCGGCGAGCGGAATATCGAGCGAACTCACCCCGCGCGCGGTGCCGCGCTCCACGACGCCCTCCAGCATCGAGACGACCTGATAGGCACTCACCGGATCGGCCACCGCCTCGCGAATATCGGGCAGAGCCGGCGACGCGCTGCCGTCATAGCTCGACGCCTGACACCCTTCGCAGGGGCGCGTATCGCGGCGATAGATGGTCACGCCGGTTTTGTCCTGAATGCGCTCGATCACCGCCGGTTCGATTTTTTTGCCGCCATTGACCAGCATGGCATAGGCGGTGGTCAGGCGAATTAGCGTAGTTTCGGCCGAGCCGAGCGACGCCGACAAATAGTGGTTCAAATTATCGTAGATGCCGAATTTGCGCGACGTATCGGCCACCGCCTCCATGCCGACGGCCTGCGCTAATCGCACGGTCATCAGATTGCGCGAATGTTCGAGGCCATAGCGCATGGTGCTCGGCCCATGAAAATCGTCTTCGTAATTTTCCGGCCGCCAGAGCGGCAGGCCCGGCCCCTGCGAGAGCACGATGGGCGCATCCATGATGATGGTTGAGGGGCTGAAGCCATGATCGAGCGCGCTCAGATAGATGAACGGCTTGAAGGCGGAGCCCGGCTGGCGTTGCGCCTGGGTCGCCCGATTGAATTCGCTATTGGCGTAAGAGAGCCCGCCCACCATGGCGAGCACGCGCCCATTATGCGGGTCGATCGCGATCATGCCACCGCTGACCGCCGGCACTTGGCGTAACACATAGCGCTCAGGCGTATCAGGGCCCTTCGGCTCGACCAGAACGACGTCGCCCGGTTTGAGCGCATCATCGACCTTCTTGATCGGCGGCCCAAGCCGGAGTTCTGCATTCACCCGCCGCGCCCAAGCCAGATCCTCGAGCGCGATGGCGCCAACCTTGCCATCGGCAAAACCAATCTCGGCTTCGCGCGCGCCTGCCCTCGTGACCATGGCGAGCTGCCATTCCGGGGCCGAACCATCCGGCCGCGTCTGAAGAGCGAGTTTCGATTGCCATTCATCATTGAGCGGCAGCCGGGCGACGGGGCCCCGCCAGCCATGACGGCGATCATAGGTCGCAAGGCCATTGCGGAAGGTTCGTTCCGCAATCAACTGCAATCTGGGGTCGAGCGTGGTTTGCACCGAAAGCCCGCCGCGATAGAGCTTGTCCTCGCCATAGGTTTGCATCAACCAGCGCCGCGCCTCTTCCACGAAATAATCGGATCTAAAAATTTCGGTTTCAGTGCGCTTTTGCACGGTGAGCGGTTCGGCGATGGCGGCCTCGGCCTCGACCCGATTGATCGCGCTATTCTCGAGCATCTGGCCGACCACCCAATTGCGCCGGGTGAGCGCGGCCTCCCGATTGCGCAACGGGTGATAATTATTGGGCGCCTTAGGGAGCGCGGCCAGATAGGCCGCTTCGCCGATGGTCAGTTCGTCGAGCGACTTGTTGAAATAATCGAGCGCCGCCGCGGCGACACCATAAGAGCCGGCCCCGAGATAAATCTGGTTCATATAGAGTTCGAGAATACGGTCCTTGGTATAGGTCTGCTCGATGCGAATGGCGAGCAGTGCCTCCTTGATCTTGCGCGAGAAGCTCACCTCGGGCGTCAGCAGAAAATTCTTCGCGACCTGTTGCGTGATGGTCGACGCGCCGACCATGCGCTTGTCACCGCCCATGTTCGACAAATTTTTGACCAAGGCCGAGCCGACGCTGATCGGGTCGACCCCGAAATGTTCATAGAAGTTTTTGTCCTCGGCGGAGAGAAAAGCCGAGATCACCAATTTGGGGATCGCCGTCAGGGGAACGAAGACGCGCTTTTCGATCGCGTATTCAGCAAGTAACCGCCCATCGCCCGCATGAAGCCGCGTGACCACCGGCGGGTCATAGGCGGCGAGTTGCTTATGGTCCGGCAGATCGCGCCCATAATAATAGAACGCCAACGCGCCACCACCAACGACGATGACGACGAGAACGAGCAAAAGAGAAGCAAAGTAGATAAGGGCGCGTTTCATGGTCCGCTGATCATTGAGGCCGATACGTCGGCGCACTCGCGACGAGGTGGACTAGTGAACAGCATTATCGGCTGAGAAATGTGGTTGCACTGTGGCAAGTCAACAAGTTCGCTTATCGAAATATTGCGAGATCGCCTGCACGACGGCTCGCATCATTTTGGTGCGATGCTTCGCATTGCCCAGGAGCCGCTCATCTTCTTGGTTCGACAAATAGCCCAACTCGATCAGAACCGAGGGCACGTCGGGTGCCTTGAGAACACGAAAACCGGCAAAGCGATGCGCCTTGGGAATCATGGGCGAATGTTGGGAGATTTCGTCGACCAGAGTGGAGGCAAACACCGCCGAGCAGTTCATGGTCGATTGTTGCACCAACGAGTAAAGAATTTGTGCAACTTCCGCGTCATACTCCTCAGCCAACGCGACGCCCGCGACCACATCCGAATTGTTTTCCCGATGGGCAAAGGCTTCGGTTTCGGCGTCGGAGGCAGTTTCAGAGAGCGTGTAGATCGACGCCCCGCGCAAGGCCGGGCTGTCATGCGTGTCGGCATGAAGCGAAACGAACAGGCGAGCGCCAGCGGCACGAGCGATTTCGACTCGCTCGCGGAGTGGCACAAAGAGATCGGCGGTGCGTGTCATGACCACGCTATAACGCCCCGAGGCCTCGAGTTGGCGTTTCAATTCGCGCGCGGCGGCCAATGTGAGGGCTTTCTCGGCCGTGCCCCGTGTTCCAATCGCGCCGGGATCGATCCCGCCATGACCGGGGTCGAGCGCGATGACAAGCTTTTGGCTGGAGCTCTTTGGCAATGGTCCGAGCGCCGCTAAGGCTTTCTCCAACCCTTCGCTTGTTGTTCCGAGCGCCGCGACAGGGGCACGACCATCGGGTAGGACGAGCGCCATTTTCGCCCGCGTATTGCCGGCCCCAACAGTCACCTTGCCCCGCGAGGCGTGCCCCCCTTCGGCCGCCCGCAAATCGAATTGAAGCCGATAGGGCTTCCCCGCCTCCGAGACCCCTGCATCGCTCGCGATCAGTTCAGAAGGCCGACGCAATTCCATGACCAGGCGCGAGGTCTCGCGGTCGAAGCGGCCAAATCGCAAATCGCTGACCAGACCATTTTCAGGCAGGCGGATGGTGGCCCCATCCGGCCATTCGACCACGGGAAAATCGACCACCAGGCGATCGGGCGAACCAAGCGTGAACAGCTCGACCTCGAGCGGTACCGCGGTTTCCACGGTAACCCGGGTCGCGTCATCCACCGTCTCAACGCTAATCTTGGTGACGCGCAAAGCCTCGGCGCGGACGCTATCGGCCGTGGACCAGCTCAGAACAAGCAGCAAAAACGCGGCACCACCGACTAAAAACCGAACAACCGCCAAAGCTTGCTCCTGCCGAGTCTCACGTTGCGCCAGTTTCCCCTTTTGCGGGCTCGGCTTCAACGGGTGTGCGTAACCCGGGCCTGTCGGCACCCCTAGGGAATTCGGATTGTACCGGGCGACCGGACACCCTATGATCCTGAGCGCACGACCGCCGCGGCGTTATTGTCGCTGCGCGAGCGGCCCGTCTAGGGAGAGCCGAAGTGGCTATTCCGGGGGCCGTGCGGGGCTGGCGAGATCGATCGGTCTCGCCGCTGCGTGCCACACACAGACCCCATATCGGGCCATCAGCAATTGATGTCGTCAATCGTCGCACGGTTCCTCCCCTCCTGGCAGCCACTCCGCGCTGCCGTGTTCGATGGGTGGCGCCCGCGCACGTCGGATTCATCTGACCAAAACGCCGGGCCAAAGCCCGCTTCGCCGTCATTTGGCGGGGCCGCAAGTGCCCGCAGGACAAAGAAATATGGCAATCAAGAGAATGTTGATCGACAGCAGCCACGCCGAAGAGACGCGCGTGGTTGTGGCGACCGGCACCCGTCTAGACGAATTTGATTTCGAAACATCGACCCGTAAGCAGCTCAAAGGAAATATCTATCTCGCTAAGGTTATACGGGTAGAGCCGTCGCTTCAGGCGGCGTTCGTCGAATATGGCGGTAACCGGCACGGCTTCCTGCCGTTCAGCGAAATCCATCCCGACTATTATCAGATCCCGCTCGCCGACCGCGAGGCGCTCTTCCGTGAGCAAGAGGCCGCGGCCGAGAAGGCCGAAGCCGATGAAGACGCTGAGGCCGAAAAGGCCGAGGCCGCCTCGGGCGGAAGTTTTGCCACCGAGCCCGCTCCTGAGAACGATACCGAAGGATCGGCCTATGACATGCCGGCGCCCGAAGACATCGGGATTCCTGAGCTACCGCCCCTGGATGCATCGACCGATTCATGGGAGGCACCGGCCGCACGACCGACTTCGGATGAGGGCGGCGCCGATCCGGACTCATGGAGCAACCTCGATGCGCCCCCACCGCCCCTCCTAGCGCGCGCCCCCGAGGACGACGATTTAGGCGTCCCCGAATTTGAGCCGCCTTTGCCCTTGGAGGGCGAGCCCGCCGAAGGACTATTGCCGCCGACCTGGGCACAGGGGTTCGATGAACCGATCAAGGCTCAACCGGCCTATCCGAGCGACCACTCGGAACCGGCGCAACCACCGAGCAGCCAAGAGACCGGCCCCCGTGAAAACGGCAATGGCGGGGTTGAAGAAGTCGGCGGCGACGAGATTGACGACGCCGAGCGGCGGCGAGCCCATGTCAGCCGGTCCCTGCTCTCGCGCCGCTACAAGATCCAAGAGGTCATCAAGAAGCGCCAGATCATGCTGGTGCAGGTGGTCAAGGAAGAGCGCGGCACCAAGGGCGCCGCGTTAACGACCTATTTGTCGCTCGCCGGGCGCTATTGCGTGTTGATGCCGAACGCGATTCGCGGCGGTGGCATTTCACGCAAGATCGTCAATGCCGAGGATCGCCGCCGGCTCAAATCGATCACCAGCGAGCTTGAGGTGCCGGGCCGCATGGGCCTGATCGTGCGCACCGCTGGCATGAATCGCACAAAGGCCGAAATCAAACGCGATTTCGAATACCTGATTCGCCAATGGGAGAGCATTCGCGATCTCACACTGCAATCGACCGCGCCGTGCCTGATCTATGGCGAGGCCGATTTGATTCGTCGCTCGATCCGCGATCTTTACACCAAGGAGATCGAAGAAATCCTGGTTGAAGGCGAAGAAGGCTACCGCGTCGCCAAGGACTTCATGCGCACGCTGATCCCGAGCCACACCGCGAAGGTTCAGCCTTACCGCGATCGGGTGCCGCTATTCGTCCGCCATCAAATCGAAAGCCAGCTCGATTCGATGTATAGCCCGCAAGTGCAGCTGCGCTCGGGCGGCTACATGGTGATGAACCAGACCGAAGCGCTGGTCGCGATTGACGTCAATTCCGGACGCGCGACGAAGGAACGCAATATCGAGGAAACCGCGTACCGCACCAATATGGAGGCGGCCGATGAAGTGGCGCGCCAATTGCGGTTGCGTGATCTGGCTGGGCTTATCGTCATCGATTTCATCGATATGGACGAGAGCCGCAATCAACGGGCGGTCGAGCGTCGGCTGAAGGAAGCCCTCAAATCTGATCGCGCGCGCATTCAGGTTGGGCGGATCAGCGCGTTCGGACTGCTCGAAATGTCGCGCCAACGTCTGCGGCCAAGCCTAGCCGAAGCAAGCATGGAAAGCTGCACGGCCTGTGGTGGCACCGGCATGTTGCGCTCGACCGAATCAGCCGCGCTGCACGTTCTTCGCGCGATCGAAGAGGAAGGCATGCGCGATCGGGCGTCTGAGATTCGAGTCCGCGTGCCCAGCCGCGTGGCGATGTATGTTCTTAATCACAAGCGCCACGCCCTTGCCGCGATCGAGGCGCGCTATACCTTTTTGACCAGCTTCGCCGAAGACAATACCCTGGTGCCGCCCGGCATCGAGATTGAGCGCGTACGCGCCCGTGGCGAAGGACCGCCGCCCGAACTACGCGCGATCCACGCGGTGACCCCCGACCTGACCCCCATGCCCCCGATCGAGGACGATATTCCCATCGAGGACGAAAGCCCCGAGGCGGAAACCTCGGAAGATCGTGAACCGGAGGCCGCTGGCGCCGAAACGGAAGAACAGCGCGAGCACAGCCGCCGGCGGCGGCGGCGTAAGCGTGGTCCCGGCTTTGAAGGCCGTGAGCACGCCGGACCGCGCCACGACGAATACCGCCCGGAACATCCGGCCGCGATGGAAGCCGAACCCTTTGAGACGCCCGAGCGTCAGGCCGACGATCTGGGTCCCGGTGATGAAGCCGAACCGCTTGACCGCAACAATGCCGCGCCAGCAGTCCCCGGTAGTGAGGAAGAATCCCAAGCCGCGCGGCGCAGGCGCCGTGGCCGTCGTGGTGGCCGACGTCGTCGGGGCCGTGGTGGCGTCGTGCCGCAAGCCGAAAGCGAGCCCGGTGCCCTGCAACCAGTCGAGGACCGCGGCGAGCCAATCGCGGTCAATGTGAGCGAAGTCGCCGCCACAGGCGAAGCCGCCCAGCCGCAACGTGATCGCCCTCGCCGACGGCGGCGGCGTGGCCGGCGCGGTAATGGCGAGGGAACGGAGGGTGGCGAACACCGCCGGCCGATCGACAGTGGCACGGCCAATGGCCCAAGCCATGTACCGGAGCAACCCACCTACGCCACCGAGAAGCGGATCGAATCGGGTCGGCAATTCGAACCCCCGCATGACGAGGCCCCGATGGCCCATGCCACGCACAACGTCGAAACGCCGCGCCGATCCGCCAGCGATGAGATGGAAGATAGCGCGCCATCTCGGGTCTCGGATCGCCCGTCTGATGATGAACCACCGCCGGCGGGATCGTCAGGCTCCAGCCGTCGCGGCTGGTGGCAACGCGTGCTAAACGGGCGCTAAAATACAATCAACGTGGCTTGGCGCGTCCTCACTTGGATACGCCAAGCCATTTTTTTAACGCGCCACACGCCGCTTGGATCTGCTCGCTTGGCCCGGCGAATGAAAAGCGCACGAAGCGCCGACCGCGTTCCCGATCGAAATCAATGCCGGGCGTCGCCGCGATCCCCACCTCGCTCAGCATCCGCTTGCAAAACGCCTCGCTGTCATTGGTTAGCCGCGAGACATCGGCATAGAGATAAAACGCGCCATCGCACGGCGCGAGATCGCCAAAGCCAGCCTCGCCCAATGCTTTGATCAGCATGGCCCGATTGCGGCCATAACGCGCGACATTGGCGTCAAGTTCCGCGACGCAATCGAAGGCCGCGAGCGCGCCATATTGGGCGATCGCCGGGGGTGAGATGAAAAAGTTCTGTGCCAATCGCTCGATCGGGCGAACCAAACCCTCTGGCACCACCATCCAGCCGAGCCGCCAGCCCGTCATCGCGTAATATTTCGAGAACCCGTTGGTCACGATGGCGTGGTCGGAAAATTTCAGGGCCGTTTCCGCGCGTTCGCCATAGGTGATGCCGTGATAAATTTCGTCCGAAATGACGCGGATCTTGTTCATCTCACAATAGCGCATGACGGCTTCGAGGCGCGCGCGCTCGATCACCGTACCGGTCGGATTTGACGGGCTCGCGATGATCAAGCCATCAGGCCGCGAGGGTGATGCCTCAAGTAACTCGACAGTTGGTTGATAGCGATGTTCGAGTCCAGCCGGAATGCGCACGATTTCGATACCGAGTGCCTCGCACATATTGCGATAGGCTGGGTAACTCGGGTCGACCAGCGCGATTCGATCGCCCACATCGAAGGCCGCGATGAACGACAAAATAAAGCCGCCCGATGACCCCGTTGTTATCATGATCCGCTCGACGGGAATCTTGGCGCCGTAATAATCCGCATAGTGCTGCGCGATGCGCTGGCGCAATGCCGGCATGCCGAGCGATTCCGTATAGCCAAGATGCGCGGAATCGAGCGCGCGGTGAGCCGCCTCGATGACCTTGCGGGGCGGGCCTGAGCCGGGCTCGCCCGCTTCGAGGTGCATGACTGTTTCGCCCTGGGCCGCGCGTTCATTCGCGGCCCGCAAAACTTCCATCGCGAAGAAGGGCGGAATGTCGGCGCGTTTCGAAATTTTCATGATGTTGCTTTCAGGCTCAAAACACGCCGCCGACGCCGAGTCCGAAACCGCGCGGATCGCTGGCGAACGCACAGGTTTCTGGCGAACGCGGCAGGCCGCCAAGACAAGCGATCGCGCCGACCTGGCCTAGCGCCGGCACCTCACGCACGTGATGGCCGCGCGCTTCAAGGGCTTTGGCCGCGCTTCCGGCCAAGCCTGGTTCGATCGCGGTCAGGTCCGGCACGCCGCTATTGTGGATGCGTGGCGCGGCCAGAGCCGCCGGAAGCGCTTGCTGCTCGATCAACAAACCGCGGAGCACCGTCGCCAGCGCGCTCGAGCCAACCGCACCGCTTGAGGCCGCTGCGGCCAATAGCACTTGATGGGTGTTGTGATTGACCAATAGGGCCGGCACGAATGACGCCGCCGGATCGGAATCACCTGGTGAGGCCGCAAGCAAGAGGCCAAGACCGGGCGCGACGCGACCGGTCCCAAATCTCCGATTGAGCGTCACGTTGCACGCCACCGCCATGCCGGCCCGATCGACCACCGAGAAACTCGTCCCAACCTGGTCCGCAACGGGTGCGGCGGTACTTTTTTCAGCGAGTGACGCGTGTCGCGCCGGGCTATAGCCGCTCATCAACGCGGCGATCTTTGTTGGATCGATCATAGCGCCTTTTGCGCTTCGCGCTCGCTGCGATGCCTCGGCCATGAGGTGTGGCCGCTCATCCAGCGGCGCTCTGGTATAGCGATCCTTATCGGCGAGAACGGCAAAGAGTCGCAAGGCGCTCAATCCATTCTCATTCGGCGCGGTATGAAGCACGTCCTTGCCGATCGCAAAACTGGCCGTCGGTCGCCAGTTTGACGTTACCGCACGCAATTCATCGAGCGAGAGCGTGCCGCCGATCGCTTCAACCGATGCGATCAGGCGCTGCGCCAAGCCGCCGACATAAAAATCACCCGCACCTTTTAGCCGCAATTGCGCGATGACGCCGGCTAGATCGAGCATCATCAAGCTGTCGCCCTCAGCCAGTGGCTTACCGCTGCGACCCGCGAACATGCCGCGTGCGGCCTCATCATCCGAGGCGCCGGAATTCCGATTGAGGTCTTGAACGAGGGCGCGTGATACCTCAAAGCCCAACCGCGCCATCTGCTCAGAGGGCGCCAATAAATTGCCCCACCGCACGGCCCCATAACGCGCATGCAACGCCGCCATGCCGCGTACCGCCGTCGGCAGGGCACTCGCCTGCCCGCCGGCGCGTGGCTTGAGCTTCGAGGCAACCGAGGCAAATTCGAGCACTTCAGTTACGTCTGTGCCGAACTCCTTGCCCGGTTTATAAACCAGGCACGACCCGCCCCCGCCTAGGCCCGCATTGATGGGATAGGTGACGGCGAGCGTGAAATAGAGCGCGACGGCCGCATCGGCCGCCGTGCCGCCGACCGCCAGCACATCACGCGCGACCAGAACGGCGTGCGGCTCATCGGCCACGGCCCCGCCAATGAAGCCTTTCGCCTCGTTCGGAACAACCACGCCGGGCGCCGGCGCCCCCTCACGCCCTGAAAAATCACAGGCCGTCACGAGCGCCAAAACGATAAAGCCCAGGACCGCGCGCAGCGTCGATTGACGCGCGGCCTTGGGCCACCTACCTATCTTGGCAATGATCACCTTCATGGCACCCGTCCTTCGTCTCATCATCGCACTGTGTGTTTCGGTTCTCATTGGGTTGGCCGGCCTTGCCCCGGCTCACGCCGAAGGCCGACTTTCGCTGATTCGGGATGCGGAGATCGAGCACACGATCGGATCTTATGCGCAGCCTCTGTTTGCGGCGGCCGGGCTCGACGCCGAGGCCGTCAAGATCCATTTGGTTAATGATCCCCGCCTGAACGCCTTTGTCGCGGGTGGTCTCAACCTTTTTATCAACACCGGACTCCTCGAAGCAAGCGAGACGCCAAACGAGGTGATCGGCGTGATCGCCCACGAAATCGGCCATATCGAGGGCGGCCATCTGATCCGGCGCAAGGAGGCGATGGAGAACGCCACCGCCGAGGCGATCCTTGCGATGGTGCTCGGTACGGCCGTGGCCGCCGCCGGCGGCGGCTCGGCCGGCGCGGTGATCTATCAGGGCGGCGCCGAGATGGCGCAAAACAGCCTCCTACGCTACAGCCAATCGCAGGAAAGCGCGGCCGATCAAGCCGGCGTGCGCTATCTCGATCAAACCGGCCAATCGGCGCGCGGCCTGTTGAAACTCTTTGGCAAGCTTTCGGATCTCGACGTGCTTTCGTCCCAACGCCAAAGCCCCTATCAACGCACGCACCCTCTCACCCGAGAACGCATGCGTTTTGTCGAACACCATGTCGAGGGCTCGAAGTTTTCCGGTGTGCAGGACCCTCCCGCACGCCTTCAGGCGCATGCGCGCATGGTGGCCAAACTGATCGGCTTTCTTGAAACGCCGGAGCGGGTTTTCAAACTCTACCCAGCGACCGATCAGTCGATCCCCGCACGGTATGCCCGTGCCGTTGCCTATCACCGGAATGCCGATCTGCCGAAGGCCTTGGCCGAGACCGAAAGCCTGATCGCCGAACAACCGGATGACCCGTATTTCCAAGAACTCAAAGGCCAGATTCTATTTGAGCGTGGCGAACTCAAAGCGGCGGTCGCCCCTTATCGTCGCGCGGCTGAGCTGGCACCACGCACAGCCTTATTGCGCGCCGAGCTTGGTCGGGTGTTGATTGAATCAGGCGAAAAGAACGCGCTGCCGTTGGCGATCGAGAATCTGCGGGTCGCGGTGGCTGGCGAGCCGACTTACGCGCCGCATTGGCATTTCCTGGGCGTTGCCTTGGGGCGCAATGGCGATTTCCCTGAATCCTCGTTGGCCTTTGCTGAACGGGCGATCCTGAATGGCCGGGGGCCGGAAGCCCGCTTCCATGCCGAAAAAGCGCTAAATGGCCTGCCGCCAGGCACGCCGCAAGCGGTTCGCGCGCAGGACATCATCAACGAAGCCGACAACATCAAAAGAGCGGCCGACCGCTAGCGAAGCGCCGACCGACGCGCTAGGCTCTCCTCGCGAATTGGACCGATCCTCGGGCGAGCGGGAGCAAGCACAGTGTACGATCTTTTGATAAAGGGCGCCGATCTCGCCGACGGACTCGGCAACAAACTCCTTCGGGCGGATATCGCGGTCGCGGGCGAACGTATCGCGGCGATCGGATCAATCAAGGAACCCGCCCGCCAAACCGTCGATGGAACCGGCCTCGTGCTGGCGCCCGGCATCATCGATCTGCATACCCATTATGACGCGCAGCTGACCTGGGACGCGACGGCATCACCCTCCCCTGCGCTCGGTGTAACAACCGTCGTGATGGGCAATTGTGGTTTCTCGATCGCGCCCTGCCCGCCATCCCGTCGCGATATTGTCACCCGCAACCTCGCCGAGGTAGAAGGCATGGAGCTGAACGCGCTTCGTGCCGGCATTGAATGGAGCTTCGAGACTTTCGCTGAATATTTGGCGGCCTTGCGCCGCAAGGGCACCTACCCAAATGTCGCGGCCTTTGTCGGCCATTCGACGGTACGCACTGCGATCATGGGCGAAGCGGGTTCGACCCGCGCGGCAAGCGCGGACGAAATCGGCCAAATGAAACGATTGGTCGCCGAAGCGATCAAGGCGGGCGCGATCGGCCTCGCCTCCACCACGCACGACAATCATTATGGCGCCGGTGGCGTACCGATGCCCTCGCGCCTCGCGAGCGACGAAGAGTTTCAAACGCTGGTTGGCGCGTTGAAGGATGCGGGACGCGGCGTGTTTCAGATGACCGTCGGCCCGCGGACGACGGTCGGCTTCCTCGAGAACCTGGCGCGCGAAAGTGGGCGGCCCATGGTCTTCGCCGCGGTCAATCACAACGCGATGTTTCCCGACCGCTGCACGACAATCATGAGCGAGATCGTGAGCGCACGCGGGCGTGGTGCCGAGATTTGGGCGCAAACCAATTGCCAGCCGCTCTCGATGGATTTTCCGCTCACCAGCGCCTATTGCATGTATGGCCTCGATGCCTGGGCTCCAATCCGTGATGCGACGACCAAAGACACCTTCCGCCGCGCCTTCAGCGACCCAGCATTTCGAAAAAGCTTCATAGAGGAGCTCGCGGTCAAGAAACGCGGCCGGCTGTTCAATGCCGAGTGGAACAAGATTGAGGTCGCCTACGCGGCGAGCGAGACAAATCGAGGCCTCGAAGGCCGCCCGCTTGATGAGATCGCGCGCGAACGCAAATGCCACCCGGCCGAGGTTATGTTCGATGTCGCGCTGAGCGAAGATCTTGACACCGTGTTTAATGCCACACTGCTCAATAGCGAAGAAGACGCGGTCGAGCCCTTGATCAAGAACGAGGCCGGCGTGATTTCGCTTTCGGATGGCGGCGCGCATTTGCGTTATATGTGCGACGCGGCCTTCGGCTTGCATTTGCTCGGCCGCTGGGTGCGCGAGAAGCAAAGCTTCACCCTGGTCGATGCGATCCGCCGCCTGACCTCGATGCCCGCCAAGGCCTATAGACTGATCGACCGTGGCGTGCTCAAGGAGGGCGCATTCGCCGATTTGTTCCTGTTCGACCCGAAAACAGTCGGCCGTGGGCCGCTTAAGCGCGTCCATGATTTACCGGGGGGCGAAAGTCGCTTGATCCGCGACCCCATGGGCGTCCATGGCGTTTGGGTCAATGGCCGGATGGTATTTGACGGCGACGCGTATGTGCCGCACCAGCGCGCGCCCGGCCACGTGCTCGACAGCTTTGCGTCATAAGGACGCCGCCGGCTGGCCCCTCAGGCCCAGTGACCGTGTGGAATGCCCCAAACGCCAGAACCGCCTGAAAAAGTAGCGCCGGACCTTCCGGCAGGTTTGCGATCCGGCTTTCAGATTCGTATTTCACGCGGTCTGCTACTGGGTTTCGGCGGACTGGTTCTTCTTGCGGTCGTCGCGGTCTTGGTGGTCGGCCTATGGAGCGCCAGACAAAACACCTTCGATTTGCTGCGCGATAAGTCGACCTCGACCATGGAGTTGGTTCTCTCGCGCATTGAGCAATATCTGAAGCCCGCGGAAGATCAACTCGCTCACCTCGCCAAGCAATTCGAGAGCGGCGCGGTCGATGTGACGAGCGATATGGAGGTCGGCAAATACCTGTCCGGCGCGCTCGCCGCGACGCCGCAAATACGCTCGGTCGTGCTGATCCGCGACGAGCGCCGCATGGTGTTCGCCTTACGCCACGCCGAGGGCGTGAAATTGCAGATCGTTGAGATCGGAAAAATGCCCGTGCTGCTCGGCGCCCTCGAAGACGGCCGTACGACGAGCGGACTGCATTGGGGTGACGTGGTGCGGCCAGAGACCGCTGAAATTACGCTCCTCAACGTTCGTTACCCATTGCATATCGATGGTCGCTATGTCGGCCTTCTCGCCGCCACAGTGCGCATAGATACGCTATCGGCCTTGCTCGACGGCACCGCCAAAACCTTGGGCGGCAGCGCCTTTGTAGTTTATGACAAACAGCTCCTGTTGGCTCACCCGAAGCTGTTAAATGGCTTCCCCGGCCTTGATGCAAAGCATCCTTTGCCAACCATCGCCGAGATCGGTGATCCGCTAATCGATGCCGCCTTCAAAGACGGCGAAGCGACCGCCGCAAAGTCGACCTTCGAGGAACGCACAGGCATTCGCATTCTTGACGTGGGCGCTGAATCGGTCGCGCTGTTATCGCGTACGATTCAACGTTATGGCGTGCAGCCTTGGCTGGTTGCCGTACATTTTCCCTCGGCCAAGGTAAGCGATGAGCTCGCGCGCCTGCGTTGGGCGGCGATCGCCGGGGGCATCGTGCTCTTGGTCTCGCTCGCCTTTGCCTATGCCATGGCGCGCTATTTGAGCCGCCCCTTGGTTCGTCTCGCCGCGGCGGCACAGCACATCCGCAACCTGACGCTCGAACATGTGCACCATTTGCCAGGCAGCATGTTCAAGGAAGTGACGAGCGCCGATCAAGCGTTCAATTCGATGGTCGCCGGCTTGCGTTGGTTCGAAACCTATGTGCCGCGCAATTTGGTCCATCGCCTGGTTCACCAAGGCAATCAAGATGCCACGGCATCGGTCGCGCGCGAGGCCACCGTCATGTTCACCGATATTGTCGGCTTCACACGCCATGCCGAAACCATGAGCGCGCCGGAAACCGCGACCTTTCTCAATGCCCATTTCGCCATGCTGGGCCAATGCGTCGAGGCCGAAGGCGGCACCATCGATAAGTTCATCGGCGATGCGTTGATGGCCTTTTGGGGCGCGCCCGAGCCCTTGCCCGACCATGCCACGCGCGCCTGCCGCGCCGCTTTGGCGATGCGCAAACTCGTCATCGCCGACAATGCGCGTCGCCGTGCCGAAGGCGTCGCGCCGATCCAGATGCGGATCGGTCTCCATACCGGCGAGGTGATTGTCGGCAATATCGGCGCGCCGGGGCGCATCAATTACACCGTGGTCGGCGACACGGTGAATACCGCCAATCGCGTCGAGCAAATCGGCAAAGAGATTGGCGATCACAATGCCGATGTTGTTATCACGCTAAGCGGCGCGACCGCCCGCGCAGCGGGCGCCACAATTAGGCCGAGCCTAATCGGAACCCGCCCCATACGCGGTCGCGAGGAAGAGATCGAGATTTATCGGCTATAGGGTCCGTGCCCGAATTTATAGCGTTTTGAGCTTGAATGGACGCATTTCATCTTCCGTCATTCCCGCGCAAGCGGGAATCCATCGCAACACAGGCTCGCGCGGCTAAACGATGGATTCCGGCTCGTAAGGCTCGCAACCGAAGGCCTTTGGCCTTCAGGCTCGCCTAACCGCCGGAATGACGATGATAATTTGGCTGATTCGACGGAGTTAAAAACCGCTCTAGATCAATCCCGCCAAGGGCGACGACGGGTCGGCATAGAACTTCTTCGGCATGCGCCCGGCCAAATAGGCGAGCCGACCAGCCTCGACCGCATACCTCATCGCCTTCGCCATCATGATCGGATTTTTCGCCTCGGCGATCGCGGTATTCATCAAAACACCATCGCAGCCGAGCTCCATCGCGATCGCGGCATCCGATGCCGTGCCGACACCGGCATCGACCAAGACCGGAACTTTCGACTGCTCGACGATGAGGCGAATATTGATCGGGTTTTGAATGCCGAGGCCCGATCCGATTGGCGCCGCCAAGGGCATGATCGCGCAACAACCGAGCTCCTCAAGGCGCTTCGCCATCAAGGGGTCGTCCGTGCAATAGACCATCACCTGAAAGCCCTCTTTGATCAGCAGCTCGGCGGCGCGCAGCGTCTCGATCATGTCGGGATAGAGCGTCTTCTTATCGCCCAGCACTTCGAGCTTCACCAACGACCAGCCGCCGGCCTCGCGCGCGAGGCGAAGCGTGCGCACCGCCTCCTCGCCGGTAAAACAACCCGCGGTATTGGGCAAATAGGTGAAGCGCTTGGG
Source organism: Rhizobium sp. Q54 (assembly GCA_945902735.1). Lineage (GTDB taxonomy): Bacteria > Pseudomonadota > Alphaproteobacteria > UBA828 > UBA828 > SHWC01. Next base: position 19,232 of record CAMDNF010000029.1, read on the forward strand.
GTCGATATAGTCCATCAACATGGGCGCGTTGCGGTCGGTCACATTGACGCGCCGCACCGCCACGGTGACGATCTCGGCGCCCGAGGCCTCGAGCGCGGCGGCGTTTTGCGCGTAATCCTTGTATTTGCCGGTGCCAACCAAAAGGCGCGAGCGAAAGCGCCGTCCAGCCACCACCCAGCTGTCATCCGGCGCGACCGCCTCGATGGCGGCCGTCGCACCGCCACCGATGAAATGGACGATCTCAAGCTGGTCCCCATCGCTCAGCCCGGTGCGCTCATAGGCGCTCTTGGGCACGATCTCCAGATTGCGCTCGACCGCGATCTTGCGGGCGTCCAAGCCAAGCTCGGCGAGCAAGGCCGCGACCGTCCGTGGACCGTCCAAAAGGCGGGTCTCGCCGTTGATCTTCAATTGCATAGCGTCGTCCTGTCTCACCTGGGCAACCGGCCAGTAGTATGGGTGCGGGGCCGGGCCAATTTCAACGCCCGGTGCGGGCCTTTACGGAATCGGCGCGGATGCCGTATGAAGGTTAGATGGCATCCAATGTGCTGGTCCTCAATGGGCCCAACCTTAACCTTTTGGGCCAGCGTGAGCCCGAAATATACGGCCGCGAGACGCTCGACGATATTCGGGTCTTGCTCGAGGCCGAGGCGCGGGCATTGAAGTTGGGGCTCGACTTCCGCCAAACCAATAGCGAGGCCGAGCTGATCGACTGGATTCAGGGCGCGCGCCAGGGCGTGGCCGGTCTGATTTTGAACGCCGGCGCCTATACCCATACGTCGATTGCGGTTTTGGATGCCTTGCGCGCCCTTGAAGCGCCGATCATCGAGGTTCATCTATCCAACGTGTACCGCCGGGAGAGCTTTCGCCACGTCTCGTTCGTTTCGCAGGCGGCGACCGGCGTGATCGCGGGTCTTGGTTCGCACGGCTACGTTCTCGCCCTCCAGGCGCTCGCGCGCCTCATCAACAGGACATGACGCCATGCCGGTGACACTGTCGGCGGATAAGCGGGAGACGGCCGAGCGGCCATCTCCCGACCTTGACTTGATCCGGGAGCTCGCTCGGCTCCTCGATGAAACGGGCCTGAGTGAAATCGAGATCGGCGAAGGCGAGAGCCGGGTACGTGTCGCCCGCCTTTTGGCGCCAGCCCACGCCGCACCACTCTCCGCTGCCGCCGTCGCGGCAACCCCGGCGGGCTTGCCCACGCCTGCGCTCGATGCCAGCCATCCCGGCGCGGTCACCTCGCCGATGGTCGGCGCGGTCTATGTCGGACCCGAACCGGGCGCCCCACCCTTTATGAGGGTCGGCGACCAAGTCAGTGAAGGGCAAACGCTTTTGATCATCGAGGCGATGAAAACCATGAACCCGATTCGGGCGCCGCGCGCCGGCCGGGTCACGCGTATTCTGGTCGAGAATGGGGCCCCCGTCGAATACGGCGAAGTCCTCTTGATCATCGAATAGCGGGCGGATTTCGTCATGTTCGACAAGGTCTTGATCGCCAACCGAGGCGAGATCGCGGTACGCATCAACCGCGCCTGCCACGAGCTCGGCATCAAAACCGTGGCTGTGCACTCGACCATCGATTCGGAAGCCATGCATGCGCGCCTCGCGGATGAATCGGTCTGTATCGGACCGCCGCTCGCGCGCGACTCCTATTTGAACATTCCCGCGATCATCGCGGCGGCCGAAATAACCAATGCCGACGCGATTCATCCGGGCTATGGCTTCCTGTCCGAGAACGAGCGTTTTGCCTCGATCGTCGAGGAGCATGGCTTCTCCTTCATCGGCCCGACGCCTGAACACATCGCCATGATGGGCGATAAAATCCGCGCCAAGGCGACCATGCGCGCGATCGATATTCCGGTCGTGCCGGGTTCGGATGGCCCTGTCGCCAATGAATCCGAGGCCGAGGCGGTCGCCCGCGAAATCGGCTATCCGGTGCTTTTGAAGGCGGTCGCCGGCGGCGGCGGACGCGGCATGAAAGTGGTGCGCGAAAGGAGCCAACTCGCCTCCGCCTATTCGACGGCGCGCGCCGAAGCGCAGGCCGCTTTCGGCGATGGCTCGCTTTATGTCGAGAAGCTTTTGGAACGGCCGCGTCACATCGAAGTTCAGGTCCTGGCCGATCAACATGGCGCGGTGGTGCATCTCGGCGAGCGCGATTGCTCAGTGCAGCGGCGCCATCAAAAGCTTTTGGAGGAAGCCCCCTCGCCCGCGCTCAACGCGCAGGAGCGCGACGCCATCGGCACCCGAGTCGTGAACGCGATCCGCAAGCTCGGCTATCGCGGCGTCGGCACCGTGGAATTCCTTTACGAGCACGGGGCGTTTTATTTCATTGAGATGAACACGCGCATTCAAGTGGAACACCCGGTGACCGAGATGATCACCGGCATCGATTTAGTACGCGAGCAAATCAGGGTCGCGGCCGGCGCCCCGCTTGGGTATGAGCAGAAGGACATCCGCTTTTCCGGCCACGCCATGGAGTGCCGCATCAACGCGGAGAACCCGGAGACGTTCCGCCCGAGCCCGGGTCAGGTGACCGGCTTTCATACCCCAGGCGGACTTGGTGTGCGGGTCGATTCGGCGGTCTATCAGGGCTACCGCGTGCCGCCCCATTATGACAGCATGATCGCCAAGGTGATCGTGCACGGGCAAAGCCGCAATGAATGCATGATGCGCATGCGCCGTTCACTCAACGAGTTCGTCATCACGGGTATCGAAACGACGATGCCGCTGCATCTTCGCCTGCTTGCCAACCCCGATTTCGCCAATGGCGAATACGACGTGGCCTGGCTCGAACGGCTGCTTGCCGGCGCCGCCTAAACGATCGCCTTATGATCGAGCTGACGCCCGATCTGATCCTGAAGGCCTATGCTTGCGGTGTGTTTCCAATGGCGGAACGCCACGATGCCGCCGAGGTCTATTGGATCGATCCTGATTTTCGTGGCGTCCTACCGCTCGAGAAATTTCATGTATCGCGCCGGCTCGCCCGCACGGTGCGCGCGGGCACCTTTGAGATCAAAGTCGATCAGGATTTTCCCGCCACCATCAAGGGCTGCTCGAAACGCACCCAGAAGCGGCGCGATACCTGGCTCAACGCTCAACTCATTCACGTGTTCTCGGAGCTTCACCGTCACGGTTATGCCCATAGTGTCGAGACCTGGCGCGAGGGCCGCTTGGTCGGCGGCCTTTATGGTGTTGCGATGGGGGCCGTTTTTTTTGGTGAAAGCATGTTCAGCCTGGAGCCGGACGCCAGCAAAGTTGCCCTCGTGGCGCTGGTCGAGCGCCTCAAACGCGGCGGCTTCACCCTCCTCGATACTCAATTCGTGACGGCGCATCTGCGCCAGTTCGGCGCGGTCGAACTACCGCGCTCGCAATATTTGACTTTGCTAAGCGAGGCGCTGTCGCGCCCCGCCTCGTTCTATTCGGCGGGGGAATCGGCCGGCGGCGCCGGAACGACTTCAGGCGCGCAATCGAGCACGCGCACGTCATAGACCGGGTGCTCAAGCGTCGATAGACCGGGGCTCGACGAAAACATCCAGCCGGAAAACAATTTGTGCGGCTGTTCATCGCGGCGTACTTCGACGATTTCAAGGAAGGCCGCGTTCTCCGGCGGTTCTTCGGGCGGCGCCTTTTCGCAGGCGCGGCCGGTGATTTCGAGCGTGCCGAATTTGACCATGCCATCGATTGGCAGGGTCAAGACCGAAATCCGCGCGGTCACCTTGTCGAGCGCTTGAAGCACGATGGTTGGGCCGGCCGCGCCGGCGTTCGGCACGATGCCGAGCAGCATGGCCAGGGCGAAGACGCCCGGCGCTATTCGGCGCGTCATGATCATGGGGTTCACTTTGGTAAGCGCTTCGCTAGGGCTTGGGTGCCGCGTCTTTCGGTTTGTCGGTTTCGTCAAATACGAACTTGCCGATCAGCTGCTCGAGCAGGATCGAATCCTGCGTGTACTGAATTTCACCGCCGGGCGGGATCACCTCGTCCATGCCACCGGGTTCGATCGAGGCATATTTGCCGCCCAACAGACCATCGCTGACCACGCTGATCGACGAATCGACCGGGAGTTTATAGACCGGGTCGATCGAAAGCCGCGCGACTGCCCGGAAGCTGGTAGGGTCAAGGGTCATGGCGATGACGGAACCCACCTTGATACCGCTGATTCGCACGTCCGAGCCTGGATTAAGCCCATCCAGACGAGAGAATTTGGCGGTCAGCTCATAGCCAGAGACCGTCGCCACGGTAGAGCGGGTATAGGCAAACACCAGGAACGCGATCGCCACCGCGAGCACCAGTGCGCCCATCAGAGTTTCGACGATACTTCTCGACATGGTCAGCGTTATCCGTGCAGGGCAAAATGTAGGGACGGCGCGACGCCATCCGGCGGCGAAGCATCGTCGCAAGGGGGCCTCTTTGCAAGTCCCTGCGTTGGAATCCCCCTCTTGGCCGGCGGGCGTTCTCTCGTTCCCTATAACCCTTGATCTGCCTTAGACTGGAGTCGCTACGGCAAAGCGACGGGAGAACTGCGAATGGCAAAATTTGGCATCAGCCAGCCGGTGCGCCGGGTTGAAGACAACCGCCTGATCACGGGCGACGGCCGGTATCTTGATGACGTCAAACTGGCGCGCATGACCGCGGCGGTCATGGTGCGCTCGCCGCACGCCCATGCCCGCATTAAATCCGTCAAGACGGATGCGGCCCGCAAGGCAGCCGGGGTCCTCCTCATTTTGACGGCCAAGGATGTCGAGGCCGCCGGCGTGGCCACCCATGCTTGCCTAATCCCGATGAAAAATCGCGATGGCTCGAAGCGTGCCGATCCACAGCACCCAGTGCTCGCCAGCGACGTGGCCAAACATGTTGGCGATAGCATCGCCATGGTGGTGGCCGAAACCGTCGATCAAGCCAAGGACGCCGCCGAGTTGATCGAGATCGACTATGAGGTGCTGCCGTCAATCAGCGATCTCGGCGCGACGCTCGACGCCAAGGCACCGCTGGCCTGGCCGGAACTCGGCAGCAATCTGTGCTTTGATTGGGAGACCGGCGACAAGGCCGCGACTGACGCCGCCTTCGCCAAGGCCGCCCACAAGGTCACCGTCAAGCTTGTCAATAACCGCATCGTGGTCAATTCGATGGAGCCGCGCGGCGCGATCGGCGAATTCAACAAAGCCGATGGCCGCTACACGCTTCATTGCTCGACCCAAGGCTCGCACCTTCATCAAAAACTGATCGCGAAACAAATGGGTATCGACAAGGCGCAGCTTCGCGTCATCACGCCCGATGTCGGCGGCGGCTTCGGCATGAAGATTTTCATGTATTCCGAATATCCGCTGGTGCTGCTCGCGGCCAAGGCGATCGGCCGGCCGGTCAAGTGGACCGGCGACCGCAGCGACGCCTTCCTGAGCGATACACAGGGACGCGACAATCTGACGGTCGCCGAGCTCGCGCTGGATAAGGACGGTCGATTTTTGGCGTTACGCCACACGACGATTGCAAACATGGGCGCCTATCTCTCGACCTTTGCGCCCTTCATCCCAACGACCGCCGGCACGCGTATTCTGCCAACGGTTTACACCGCCCCCGCCGTCTATGCCGTGGTGAAAGGCGTTTTCACCAACACGACGCCGGTCGACGCCTATCGCGGCGCGGGCCGGCCCGAGAATGTTTATTTGGTCGAACGTCTGGTCGATTTGGCGGCCGCCCAAACCGGCCTCGGCCGTGATGAAATCCGGCGGCGGAATCTAATACCAACGACGGCCATGCCCTACAAGACGCCGCTCGGCCAAGTCATCGACAGCGGCAATTTCCCGCTCAACATGGAAGAGGCGCTCAAGAAGGCCGATTGGGGCAGCTTCGCGACACGTCGCGCCGACGCGGCCAAGCGCGGCAAATTGCGCGGCATCGGCCTCGCTTATTATATGGAAGTGTGCTCGGGCGGCGATCCTGAAGACACCGAGATTCGCTTCGAACCGAGCGGCGACGTGACGGTGCTGATCGGCACCCAATCGAATGGCCAAGGTCACCAGACCGCCTATGCCCAAATCATCGCCGATCGCCTCGGCGTACCGTTCGAATCGATCCGTGTGGTCCAGGGCGATACCGACATCGTGGCGACCGGCAACGGCACGGGCGGCTCGCGCTCGATCCCAACCGGCGGCTCCGCGGTCTTACGCGCGGCGGAGGCCGTGCTCGAGAAGGCCAAGGGGCTCGCCGCGCATAGGCTTGAGGCGGCACCGCGCGATCTCGAGTTCGTCGACGGCACCTTCCGCATCGTCGGCACCGACCGGCGGATCGGCCTCGTTGAGCTTGCCAAGGTCGCCCGCGACAAAAGTGCGCTGCCGGAGGGCATGGAGCCGGGCCTGGATCAGAAGGCTGATTTCCAACCGCCGGCGCAGACTTTTCCGAACGGTTGCCATGTCTGCGAAATCGAGATTGATCGTGAGACCTGCGAGATCGACATCGTGCGTTTTGTGGCGGTCGATGATTTTGGCAGACTGCTCAACCCGATGATGGCAGGCGGTCAAGTCCATGGCGGAGTCGCGCAAGGTGTCGGCCAGGCGCTCCTCGAACACTCGATCTACGATGCCGCCTCGGGCCAGCTGATCACCGGCAGTTTCATGGATTACACCATGCCGCGCGCCGACAATCTCAGCGCAATCGAATTCAACTACAATGAGTTCCCCTGCACCACCAACCCGCTTGGTGCGAAAGGCGCGGGCGAGGCCGGGTGTTTGGGCTCGCCGCCCGCGGTGATCGGGGCGATTTGCGACGCGCTGAAGGATTATGGCGTAACCCACATCGACATGCCGGCAACGCCACAAGCCATTTGGCACGCGATGAACGGCGGACGGAAGAAGGCGGCGGATTGACACCATGCGCCCTGAAACGATCCTCGCTCACCAGGCCACGCGGCTCAGCGACGAGCAGCGACGTTTTTATTTTGCCGAAGGCTATTTGCACCTCCCCGGCTTCGTGGATCGGGCGTGGTTGGCCAAACTGACCGCCCTGATGGCGGTCATTGTCGATGAGAGCCGGTCATGCACCCGGTCGGATGGCAAGTTCGATCTTGAACCCGGCCATAGCGCGGAAACGCCGCGCCTGCGTCGTCTGAGCCAGCCGGTCGCGCATCATCCGCTTTTTTGGGAGCTGACCTCGAATTCGCTGATCACCGATATCGCGCAAGATTTGCTCGGGCCGGATGTCAAGTTTCATCATTCGAAACTCAATTTCAAATGGTCAGCCGGCGGCCAAGAGGTGAAGTGGCATCAGGATCTGCCATTCTGGCCGCATACCAATGACAGCGTGCTGACCATCGGCGTCTATTTGGAAGACGTCGATGAAACCATGGGACCGATGGGCGTGGTGCCGGGCAGTCATCGGGGCGAACTTTTCAGCCAATATGACGAGCGCCGCGTCTGGGCTGGCGCCATTCGTTCGACGGATATTGCGCGCGCCGGCACCGAACGCGCGGCTTATTTGCAGGGTCCGGCGGGCTCGGTCACCGTGCACCATTGCCGCACCGTGCACGGCTCGAAGCCCAACCGCCACCCAACGCGCTCGCGTCCTCTTCTCCTGCAAAGCTATTCCTCGGCCGATGCGATTCCGGTGACGCCCTACGTCATGCCATGTCGCTTTGACGGCGCCATTGTGCGCGGCGCGCCGGCGCGCTTCATCGAATTCGATGGTGGTCAAACCGAAGCGCCACCCGATTGGTCACGCGGCTATAGCTCGATCTTCGCCCTGCAGGAAGGCGCCACGACCGAGGCCTATCGCGGCTGAACCGGGAGATAGGATCATGCCCGAGCTTCTGATCGGCATTACACAAACCAATGCGCTCCACAATGATTTCGCAGCCCCGCCCGATATCGACACGACCTTCCGCATGGTCAAGGAGGCGGGCGTCTTCGACTACCTCGACAAAACCCCGCCAGCCGAGGATTTGCCGGCCTATGTGAAGGCCAGCGAAAAATATGGCCTGCCGGTGCTGGCCGGCGGCTGGTTCTACACGATCGGCAAGGACGAAGCGCTGATCGAACAAAACCTACGCCTCGCGAACGCATTGGGCTCTCGCGTTCATAATGTCCAGGTGCTGACGGCTCATGCCGACGGCCACCCCGTGAGCGATGCCGAGGTCGCCGAGTGGTATTTGCGTGCACGCGACATCGGCCTCACGCTCGGCGTCGAGCCGTGTTTCGAAGTTCACGTCAATATGTGGTCGGAGGATTTTCGACGCATCGAGCCTGTGGCAAAACTCGTCGAAGCGCGCGGTCAACCCTTCCGCATGACGCTCGATCACTCGCACGTGATTTTCAAAATCGACAATCCGCCTGAGCAGGAAATAGGCGATATCCGAGGCGACGTTGAAGCCGGTCGACTCGTGCTCGATCCGCGCAAGCCCGGTGCCGTGACCGATCGATGGATCGATGCTGGTTATGTCCGCCACGCCCATGCGCGCGCCGCGGTGCCCAACAATCCCCGCAATGTGTTCTACCGCTATGACGACGGACGGCCCGGGCGCGGCATTCAATATCCGTTCGTCAGTCCCGAGCCGGGCGTGTGGTTGGAAGGCTGGGACGGTGCCCTGCTCGAGCCCTGGAAAGAGGTCGTGCGCCGCCTCCTCCGTTTTCACGCGAGCGAACCAAGAAGCCCGCTCGGGCAGATCTCGACCGAGTTCATCAGCCGGCCCGATTATGGCGCGGGCTGCCGCTATTCGATGTTCGAGCAGGGCATCGCCTGCGCAACATGGCTGCGCGCGCTATGGCACGAGACGCTCGCTTCGCGAAGCGACGCC
>CAMDNF010000030.1:0-26631 GCA_945902735.1 Rhizobium sp. Q54
AAGGTCATGATCGTGACGGGGGGAAGCCGCGGCATTGGCGCCGCCATTGCGCGGCTCGCCGGGCGGCGGGGCTATGACGTGGCGGTCAATTATACGCGCGCGAAAGAGCACGCCGACAAGGTCGTGGCGGAGATCGAGCAGGCCGGGCGGCGCGCGATCGCGGTGCAGGCCGATGTTGGCGTTGAGCGCGACCTCGTGCGGTTGTTCGAGACCGTCGATCAATCCCTCGGGCGCGTTACGGCGCTGATCAACAATGCCGGCGTCGATTACGAAACCCCGATCCGAGATTTCAAGCTCGATGGCTTGCAGCGGGTCTACGCCGTGAATGTCTTCGGCCCCTTCATCACGGCGCGCGAAGCTGTAAAGCGCATGTCGACCAAGGAGGGCGGGCCGGGCGGCGCGATCATCAATGTCGGCTCGATTTCGGCGCGCTATGGCGGCCTGCCGGGCGACGTCATCTATGCGTCGTCCAAGGGCGCGATCGATGCGTTCACCATGGGCTTGGCGCGTGAATTGGGGCCGCAAGGCATTCGGGTCGCCTGTGTGCGCCCAGGGCTGATTCGGACTGAGATCTTCGATTCGAATATCGGGCTCGACCGGGCGATCGAAATCGCCAAAACGAGCACGATGGTTGGCCGCATCGGCGAGCCCGAGGAAATCGCCAATTTGGTGTTGTGGCTTTGTTCGGACGAAGCCTCCTATGTGACCGGCACGATCCATGACGTGTCGGGCGGGCGCTGATCGGGCAAGCCTGACTCAATCGTCGCTTTGATCGGATTCGGGCCGTTTTAAATTAGACAGGACCGTTCGCCTGCCGGTACTTTGATGAAGCTGGCGGGCAAGCGGCGCGATCGAAACCAGAGAAAGCCGCACCGCCTTTTCGGCTCGAGAGTCCGGGGAGACGAGCATGCGCTATATTTTAAGCGTCGATATCGGGGGCACTTTCACTGATTTTTCGCTGCTCGATGACCAGGGCGCCATCACGCTGTGGAAAGAGGCGACGACACCAACCGATCCCGCCAAGGGGGTGCAGCGTGGTCTGACGGCGCTGGCCAAGGCCAACAATGTCGCGGTCAAGGAGTTCGTCAAAAGCCTCGATCTGTTCGTGCACGGCCAAACCATCGCGACCAACACCGTCATTCAGCGCAACGGCCCTAAAACGGCGTTGGTGTGCACCGAAGGGTTTCGCGACATCCTTTATTTTCGCGATGGCTTCAAGCCCGATCGCTACAACGTCAATCTGAAGCGCGAGCGCGATTTCGTCCGGCGCGATCTGCGCCTGCCCGTGCGCGAGCGCGTGGATTATCGCGGCGACGTCTTGATCCCGCTTGATGACGCAACGGTGCGCGAGGCGGCAAAGACTCTGAAGGCGCAAAAGGTTCAGTCGGTCGCTGTGGCCCTGCTCTGGTCGGTCATGAACCCGAGCCATGAGCGGCGCGTGCGCGAAATTTTTGCGGAGGAACTGCCGGGCATCCCCGTCGTCCTCAGCTCGGATGTGCTGCCCATGATTCGGGAGTGGGAGCGCACCTCAAGCACGGTGCTGAGCGCCTATATTCTGCCCGGCATCTCGCGTTACATGACGGATCTTGAGCGCTTTTTGGCCAATCACGGCTTCGAGCACAATCTGCTGGTCATGCAATTGAACGGCGGTACGGCGCCGGTTGAGCAACTTCTGCGCCGCCCAATTTATGCGCTGGCCTCAGGCCCGGCCGCCGGGCCGGCGGCTGGCGTCTATTGCGCGGAACGCGTCGGCATCAAAAACGTCATCACGATCGATATGGGCGGCACGAGCTTTGACGTTTGTCTGGTGACCGATGGCAAGCCGGCGCTCACCAAGGACATGCGCGTGCATGACAATCCGGTCGGCGCCGCCGCGGTTGATGTGCATTCAATCGGCGCGGGCGGCGGCAGCATCGCCTGGATCGACAAGGGCGGCGCGCTCCAGGTCGGGCCGCAGAGCGCGGGCGCCGAGCCCGGCCCGGCCTGCTATGAACAGGGTGGCGAACGCCCCACCGTGACCGATGCCAATGTCGTGCTCGGTTATATCAACCCGGATTATTTCCTGGGTGGCCGGCGCACCATCAATCCGCAAGCCTCCGCGCGCGCGATCGAAAAGGCGATCGCGAAGCCGTTGGGCTTGAGCCTCGAAGAGGCGGCCTATGGCATTTTCCGTATTGTGAATACCAACATGGTCGGGGCCATGCGCGTGGTCTCGGTCGAGAAGGGCATCGACCCGCGCGGCTATAGCCTCGTGGTCGGCGGTGGCGCGGGGGCCATTCATGCCGGCGAGCTGGCGGCCGAGCTCGGCATGAAGCAGGCCATCATTCCGAGTTATGGCGGCGTGTTCTGCTCCTACGGCATGATCGTGAGCGACGTGCGTTATGACACGCTCCGCGCCTTCGCCACCAACACCAGCGCGTTCGACCTCGACAAGGTCAATGCGATCTTTCAAGAACTCGAACAGCAGGCGATTGCCGAACTAAAGAAGCAGGGCTTCGCCCGCTCGCGCATCGAGATCACGCGTTATGCCGATGCCAAATACACGGCGCAAATTCACGAGCTAACCATTCCGCTGCCCTCAAGTGGTGCGTTGAAGAAGCAGGACGTGTCCAAGATCGCCGAAGAATTCCACGCGCTGCACGAACGCATGTTCACCTATAGCGTGCGTGAAAGCCCGGTCGATCTGTTCCACTGGCGCGTCACCGCGATCGGCAAATTGCCGGCGCTGCACGCGCCCGAGCAGAAGCGCACGCGCCGCGCGATAGCCGATGCCGAAAAGCCCGCCCGCATAGCCTATTTCCCGGCCTATGGAAAGTTCCGCAAGACCAAGGTTTATGATGGAGCGCGGCTGCTTCACGGTATGACGATCGAAGGGCCCGCCATCATCGAGCAGGAAACGACGACCATCGTCGTGCCGCCAAGCCAATCGCTCAAGGTCAATCGCTTCGGCGATTTCGTCATCGATATCGGTTAGGAGGTCGCATCATGACCAAAGCAGCTCGTTCACGCCGTGCCGCATTGCGCGATGAGGCGCGGGCCACGACGCGTCGTCGCAGTGGCAAGAAGGCGGTCGATCCGATCACCTTCTCGGTGATCTTGAATCGCTATCAGACGATCGCGAATGAGATGACGTTGACCATGGAGAAAACCTCCTGGACCTCGATCATCGGCCTCGCGCGCGATTTTTCCTGCGCCATCTATGACGCCAAGGCACGCCAGATTTGCATGATGGATGCGCTGCCGATCCATACCAATTCTATGCATGTGGTGTTGCGCGAGATTGCCCGCGTGTTCGAGGGCGATATCCATGAAGGCGACGTGATCGTTTGCAACGATCCCTATAGCGGCAACACCCATGTCGGCGATTTCGTCACCGCCTGCCCTATTTTCCACAAGGGCAAGCACATGTTCTGGAGCATGACCAAGGGCCATCAACTCGATTGCGGCGCCTTCATCCCGACCAGCACGCCGGCCGCCGCGAAAGATGTCTGGCAAGAGGGTCTGCAATTACCGCCGATCAAATTTTACGACAAGGGCAAGCCACGCGAAGACGTCATCCGCATGTATCTCGCCAATGTGCGCTGGAAGGATTTGCTCTATGGCGATTTGATGGCGCAGCTGGGCTCGATCTGGACCGGTCGGCGGCGGCTTATCGAGCTCGCCAGCCAATATGGCAATGATGAGACCGAGCGCTATATCGAGGCCATCTTCGATTACGCCGATGAGCGCATGGCGGCGGAAATTCGTGCCATGCCCGATGGCGATTATGAGGGCGATAGCTGGCTCGATACCGACGGGCAGGGCGGCACCAACATCCACATCCACGCCAAGGTCTCGATCCGCGACGATCGCGTGCATATGAACTTCACCGGCTCGGACCCGCAAACGCCGGGCGCCAATAATTGTTCCTACGGCGTCATGCAGGCGGCGTCTGGCATTCCCATCCTCTGCATGATCGATCCGACCATTCCGCACAATGACGGCTGCTTGCGGCATATTTCGGCCGAGGCGCCGCTTGGCTCGGTTTGCAATGCCAAATACCCGGCCTCGACCGCTCTGGCGACCATCGGGCCCGGCGACACCATGCAATTCGCGGTCTGGAAGGCCATGGCCAAGGCGGTGCCCGAGCGCATCATGGGCGGCAATGCCGCGATCCATTGCGTGCCGTTCTTCGCCGGCCGCGATTTGCGCGATAGCGAACCGCGCGAATGGGGCTGCATGTTCTTCAATGGTGCGCCCGGCGGTGGCGCGGGGCCCAAGGCCGATGGTTGGCCCTTGATCATGACGGCGGCCGGCATGGGCGGCCTCAAGATCTTGAGTGTTGAGTTAAGCGAGCTGCTTTATCCGCTTCGCGTCGACCGGCAGGAAATCGCGACCGATTCAATGGGCCATGGGGAGTTCATCGGCGGTCCCGGCGTCGACATCCAAATCACGCCGACCAGCGGGCCGACCGATGCGAACATGTTCGGCGACACCAACGTCAATCCGCCTTATGGCGCACTCGGTGGCACGCAAGCCATCGGTGGCGGTTGTTACAAAGAGAATCTCAAAACCGATAAACGCACCTATTGTTCTTCGAAGGGCCATCTCGTGCTTGAGGCGGACGAGATCTTTGTTGGCTTTTCGAGCGGCGGTGGCGGCATTGGCGATCCGCTGAAGCGCGATCCCGAAGCGGTGCTCGAGAGCATTTTCGATGGGCTGCTCTCGCTCGAAAGCGCCGAGACGATCTATGGCGTCGCGATCAACCGGGCGACCATGACGGTCGACTTTTCCAAAACCGCGCAATGGCGCGACAAGATCAGAGCAACGCGCGCGCCGCTCGAAGTCACGACGCCTAATCATCCCGGCGCGTCGGATTGGGTGCAGAAGCGCTTGCGGCCGGGCGATGACTATCTGATCGATCCGCAATAAGCCTAAATAATATAGTCACAACGGACACTGGCACCGCGATCACCGTGGCGGCAGGCTGCGGCGCTTGACATAAAGAAAAGCGACGCCACGTGGTCAATCGTTTGCAGGGTCGAAGAATATTGGTCTCGGGCGCGGCCGGCGGCATTGGCCAGGCCTGCGCCGCCGCGTTCCTGGCCGAGGGCGCTTCGGTCGCCATGCTCGATCGCGATCGCAAGCGTCTCGATCAAGTGGCATCCACGCTTTCCGGCCAAGGAAAAATCGCCGTCGTCGATTTGGATATCACCAATGAGGCTGCGGTCGTCGAAGGCGTGAGCCGCGTCGCGCGCGAGCTCGGTGGCCTCGACGGTGTCGTGAATAGCGCGGGCATCGATCAGGTCGAAGATTTCGCCGAGACCGACTGGGCGATTTGGGAGCGCATCATGGCGGTCAATTTGACCGGCGCCCTGCGAATCTGCCGCGCCGCGCTTGAGCCCATGAAGGCAAACGGCAAGGGCGCCATCGTCAACATCGCCTCGGCCGCCGGGCTCAGGCCACTGAACGGTCGCGTCGCCTATTGCGCGTCGAAGGCCGGGCTGATCATGGCGACCAAGGTTCTGGCGCTCGACCTCGCGAAATACGGCATCAGGGCGAACACCGTCTGCCCCGGCGCGACTGATACCGAGCTCTTTCGCCAATATCTCGGCGACATGACGATGGCGGATGTCAATGCGCGCTATGCGCTGAACCGGATCGGCACCACGGCGGAGATCGCCGCCACCATCGTGTTTCTGCTCTCCGACGAAGCGGGCTTTATCACCGGCTCAGCCCTCGCGGTCGATGGCGGCCGGGTGTTTCATTAAAGCCCTGAAATCGACATTTCTTCGGCCGCTGGCGAACGCCGTGCTCTTCAGCCTGAGCCCTTATGTTTGAGGCGCGCGATCGCCCTTTCTTCCCGCCGGGGAAACGGCCCAAGGCCGCCCCGGACCCCCGATATGGCGCGTCATCCGGGGCAGCTTGGATTTGCCCTGTTGCCTGGACAATCGCTATCATCCAAGCTCAAGGTTCGGTTGAGAAATCCTGCTTGTGGAGGGCGCGCCCGCCAATGCGTTATGAAGCTCCTGAAACCATAGAGGCCGCGGTCGCGCTGCTTGGCAGCGGCGGCCGCGCACGCCCGCTGGCGGGCGGTACTGACCTGCTCGTTCAATTGCGCGCCGGCATGGTTGAACCGGATCTGATCGTTGATCTGAAAAAGCTGCCTGGTCTGCGCACGATCGCCAAGGAGAAGGGCGGCTTTCGCATCGGCGCCGCCGTCTCGGGCGCGGAGCTTCGCGAGCACCCGGAGCTGCGGAAAGTGTGGCCCGGCGTGGTCGAGGCCGCCAATTTGATCGGCTCGACCCAGATCCAAGGCCGCGCCAGCCTCGGCGGCAATCTATGCAACGCCTCGCCGGCCGCCGATAGTGTGCCGGCCCTGATCGCCGCCGGCGCGACCGTGACCATCATCGGCCCTGGCGGCCAACGCGAGGTGCCGGTGGAGGCCGTCGCGACCGGCCCAGGCAAAACCTCCTTGGCCAAGGGTGAGTTCGTCACGTCGTTCTTTTTACCGGCGCGTTCGCCGCGCTCCGCTGATGCCTATCTGCGCTTCATCCCGCGCACTGAAATGGACATCGCGGTGGTTGGTTGCGCGGTCAATTTGACGCTCGATCAAGGCGGAACCTGCACCGCCGCGCGCGTGGCGTTGGGCGCGGTTGCCGAGCGTGCCTTGTTGGTGTCGGAGGCCGCCGCCGCGTTGGTCGGTAGCAAGCTCGATGCGGTGGCGATTGAACGACTGGTCGCGGCGGCGCGAAAAGCCTGCCGGCCGATCGATGACAAGCGGGGGACCAAAGTGTTTCGCGTCGATGTCGCCGGGGTGTTGGCCCAACGCACGGCGGCCATCGCGGCCGAACGCGCACGAGGACAAAAATGAGCAAGCGTCATGTTTCCGCCGTGGTGAACGGCGACCCGGTCGAATTTCTGTGCACGCCCGAACAAACGCTGCTCGACGTGCTGCGCGAAGATCTCGATATGACCGGTAGCAAGGAGTGTTGCTCGTCGGGCGATTGCGGCGCCTGTAGCGTGATCCTCGATGGGCGGTTGGTGTGCTCATGCCTCGTGCTCGGCGCTGAGGTCGAAGGCAAGCGCATCGAAACCATCGAGGGGATGGCCAAGGGCGATGAGCTGCATCCGCTCCAGCGCATATTCCTTGAGCACGCCGCGCTACAATGCGGCATCTGCACGCCGGGCATTCTGATCGCCGCCAAGGCGCTGCTCGAGCGCGAGCCCGATCCGACCGAGACCGAGATTCGCTTCTGGCTTGCCGGAAATCTTTGCCGTTGTACTGGCTATGACAAAATCGTGCGTGCGGTGCTCGACACCGCCGCGGAATTGCGGAGGAGCTGATCATGTCGACCACGATCGTTGCCGAGCGCGCACCCAAAGCCAAATTGAAGTGGGTCGGTACACGCGGACCACGTCCCGATGGCATCGACAAGGTAACCGGTCGCGCCCGCTACGGCGCCGATTTTCGTCTGCCCGGTATGTTGGTGGGCAGGGTGTTGCGTAGCCCGCACGCCCATGCGCGCATCCGCGGCATCGACATCTCGAAAGCGGCCGCGCTGCCGGGCGTCAAGGCGATCGTCACGCGCGACGATTTCCGCGACATGCCCTCTGAGTTCGTGCCGGCCGGCGAGATGATGGTCAATTACCGCGACATCGTGCGCAATGTCATGGCGCGCGAGAAGGCGCTTTACGAAGGCCACGCGGTTGCCGCCGTGGCGGCGACCAGTGCCTCGATCGCGCGCGAAGCCCTGAGCCTGATCAAGGTCGATTACGAGGTGCTGCCGCACGTGATCGATTCGGCCGAGGCCATGCGCGCCGATGCGCCTTTGCTCGATGAGACCATGATCACCGCGGGTGTTGATCCGGCACCGACCAAGCCGTCGAACGTTGCCAAGCGCGTCGAGTTTTCGACCGGCGACCTCAAGGCGGGTTTCGCCCAGGCCGACCTGGTGATCGAGCGCACCTTTGCGACCAAGCCCGTGCATCAAGGTTATCTGGAACCGCATGCCTGTTTGGCGAATGTGAATGAGGCGGGTCATGCCGAGCTCTGGTGCACGACGCAGGGTCATTTCGTCGTGCGCTCGCACTGCGCCAAGCTGCTCGGCATGGAGCTGTCGCAGATCCGCGTCGTCGCGACGGAGATCGGTGGCGGCTTTGGCGGTAAGACCGTGGTCTATCTCGAGCCGGTTGCGCTCGCGCTCTCGCGCAAGTCCAAGCGGCCGGTCAAAATGGTGATGACGCGCGAGGAAGTGTTCCGCTCCACCGGGCCGACCTCGGGCGCGCATATGAAGGTCAAGATCGGCGCGCGCAAGGACGGCAAGATCACCGCCGCCGAGGCCGAATTGATCTACGAAGCGGGCGCGTTTCAAGGTTCGCCGGTTGGCCCCGGGTGCATGTGCGCCTTTGCGCCCTATGAGCTTGAGAACGCGCGCGTGGTTGGCTTTGACGTGATTTCGAACCGACCGAAAGTTGCGGCCTATCGGGCGCCCGGTGCGCCAATTTCCGAATACGCGGTCGAGTGTGTCATCGATGAGCTGGCGCAAAAACTCGGCATCGATCCGATCGAACTCCGCCTGAAGAACGGCGCCAAGGCCGGCACCCGTGCGCTCTATGGACCGAAGTTCGGAGAGATCGGGTTGGTTGCCACGCTCGAAGCCGCCAAGAACCACCCGCACTATAAGGCGCCGCTCGGACCCAATCAGGCACGCGGCATCGCCTCGGGCTTCTGGTTCAATATCGGCGGCGAAAGCTGCGCCTCGCTGCATATTAACGAGGACGGCTCGGTCACGCTCATGATAGGCACGCCCGATATCGGTGGCTCGCGTGCCTCGATGGCCTTGATGGCGGCCGAGACCCTGGGCATCGATGTTGCGCACGTCCGCACCTTGATCGTCGATACGGATTCGATTGGCTACACCTTCCTCACGGGCGGCAGTCGGGTCACCTTCGCGACCGGCATGGCCACCGTGGACGCGGCCAAGGATGCGATCCGTCAGCTTTGCGCGCGCGCCGCCAAGATTTGGGAAGTTCCCGAGGATTCGGTGGTATGGGAAGACGGCTGCGCCAAACGGATTGGCGATAAGGCCGCCAATGTGCCGCCAATGTCATTGGCCGAACTCGCCGGCAAAGCGGGCAAGACCGGCGGGCCGATCTCCGGCCATGCGGAGATCAACGCTCAAGGTGCCGGCCCAACCTTCGGCACGCACGTGGTCGATGTCGAGGTCGACAAGGAAACCGGGCGGGTCGACATCAAGCGCTACACGGTTATTCAGGACGCCGGCAAAGCGGTGCACCCGGGCTATGTTGAAGGCCAATTCCAAGGCGGCGCGGCGCAGGGCGTCGGCTGGGCACTTAACGAAGAGTATGTCTATGGCGCCGACGGCAAATTGCAGAACGCGGGCTTCCTCGACTATCGCATGCCCGTGACGTCGGATTTGCCGATGATCGATACGGTGATTGTCGAAGTGCCCAACCCGGCGCATCCCTTTGGCGTGCGTGGCGTTGGCGAGACGCCGATCGTGCCGCCCATGGCGGCGATCGCGAATGCGGTATCGCGCGCCATCGGTACGCGTTTGTGCGAACTGCCGATGTCTCCGCCCAAAGTGCTGAAGGCGATTCAGGCGCACAAGGCAAACGGCGGATGAGGAGCCAAGCGGTGGACCGACGGTTCACCGCGGCGCGCGCAACGGACTAGAGGCGGCGAGGATTATGGCCAGAGTGGTATTAGGCCAAAATCTGCGCCGCTTCACCGATGGCGTCGATGAGCTCGACATCGACGCCGCGACGATCCAGCAGCTTCTAGCGCAGCTCAGCGCGCTCTATCCGAAGCTCGCGCCCCTTCTGGAGCGCGGGCTTGCGATCGCGATCGATGGCACGATTTATCAGGGCACCGTGCTCGCGCCCATCCCGCCCGATGCCGAGGTCTTTCTGCTCCCCCCGATCGAAGGCGGATGACGCCTCGCCGCGCGATCTCAGGACCAACCGGCATCCACGACATAGCTTTGCGCCGTGCACATCGCGCTGTCATCGGCCGCGAGGAAAAGGACGGCGCGCGCCAAATCATCCGGCGTCAAATGCCGTTTCAGGCATTGGCTGTTCATCATCTCGGCTTCTGACTCAGGCGTGAGCCAGAGCGTCTTTTGTCGCTCGGTCATCACCCAGCCGGGCATGATCATATTGACGCGGATATTCTCGGGCCCAAGGTCGGTCGCGAGCGAGCGCGTCAGGCCCCAGACGGCGGATTTCGCCAGCGAATAACACGGCATGCCGCCCTGGCCGATCACATAACTGATCGACCCCATATTGATGATGGAACCGCCGCCGGCCTTTGCCATCGCCTTGCGCACCGCCTGCGCCGCGAACAATTGGTGGCGAATATTGACCGCGATCCGCTCGTCGAAATAAACTGGCGTTACATCGTCCAGCTTATGACGATCATCATTCGCGGCGTTGTTGACCAGCACGCGGATAGGCCCATCCGCCGCGATCACACATTCGACGGCGCGCCGCAGCGCCTCGATATCTTTCAGGTCGCATTGAATGAAGCGCGGGCGATCATAACCTCTCGCTTCAATCGCCTGTACCAGGGCATTCGAGGCGGGCGTGCTGATGTCGACGAACGAAACGCGCGCGCCTTGCGCACAAAAATTCTCGACGATCGAGGCCCCGATGCCCGAGCCGCCACCGGTGACGAACACCACGCGATCGCGCAGGCTTGGATAGGTCGCGTATTGGCCTGTGTTCATGGGAGTCTAGAACGCCACCCAGGCGCTGTTGTTGTGGCCTGATTCAACCGCGCGGGCGAGGAAGCGCACGCCATCGACGCCGTCGGCGACGCTGGGTATAAGCATCGCCATGGGATCGGGCTTGCGCTTCTCGAGGCGCGCGGTCACGCGCTCGGCAAAGTCACGATAAAGCTGCGCGAACCCCTCGAGATAGCCTTCGGGATGGCCGGGTGGAATCCGGGTCGCGGCATTGGCCGCCGCGCCAAGCCCGGCGCCGCCCCGCGTCAAAGTCCGCGCCTGTTCGCCGAGCGGTGAATGGATCAGCAAATTTGGGTTCTCCTGCGCCCATTCGAGCCCGCCGGTCTCGCCATAGAAGCGCACCTTGAACGAATTGGCATTGCCCGGCGCGCATTGGCTGGCCCAAATCATGCCGCGCGCGCCGCCCTTGAGGCGCAACATGACATGCGCATTGTCGTCGACCCGGCGGCCCTCAACGAAGCGATGCAAATCGGCCGCGATGGCCTCGGTCTCGAGCCCCGTCACGAAGCGGATCAGATTATAAGCGTGTGTGCCGAGATCGCCGAGACTGCCGACCGGGCCGCTTTGCGCCGGGTCGGTGCGCCAGAGCGCCTGCTTCTGGCCGCTCGCTTCGAGTTTGGTTGAGAGCCAATCTTGCGGGTACTCCGCCTGGATCACGCGTAGCGTCCCGAGCGCACCGGCCCGCACCATATCGCGCATCTGTCGTACCAGCGGATAGCCGGTGTAGTTGTGTGTCAGGCAAAATTCGAGCTCGGTTTTTTCGACCAGTGCCGCCAGCGCCTCGGCGTCTTTCAAGTTCGTGGTCAGCGGCTTGTCGCAAATCACATGAATGCCAGCCTCGAGAAAGGCTTTAGCCGCCGGAAAATGCACATGGTTCGGTGTCACGATGGCAACGACATCGATGGGGTCGAGGCGCGCGGCCTCGCGCTTCGCCATCTCTTCGAAGCTGGCATAGGCGCGTTCGGGTGCGACCAATAACCCCGCCGCCGAACTTCGGCTGCGCGCCGGGTCGGAGGAAAACGCGCCCGCCACCAATTCATAGCGATCGTCGATACGCGAGGCGATGCGATGCACGCCACCGATGAACGCGCCTTCACCACCGCCGACCATGCCAAGCCGCAATCGGCGCGGCGCAGCTTTTAGCTTCTCACCCTCGATCGCCATGACACGCC
Organism: Rhizobium sp. Q54; assembly: GCA_945902735.1. Classification (GTDB taxonomy): domain Bacteria; phylum Pseudomonadota; class Alphaproteobacteria; order UBA828; family UBA828; genus SHWC01. The sequence continues at coordinate 11,921 of CAMDNF010000030.1, forward strand.
CCGCTCAGCTGGCGATACCGAGGATGCGGCGATTGGCGGCTTCATCCGTGCCGGCGCCGGCGAAATCATCGAATGCCTTTTCGGTCACACGGATGATGTGATCGCGAATGAAGGGGGCGCCTTCCGCCGCGCCGTCTTCGGGATGCTTGATGCAGCATTCCCATTCGAGCACGGCCCAGCCCTCATAATTATGCGCGGCGAGCTTGGAGAAGATCGCGCCGAAATCGATTTGCCCATCGCCCAGCGAGCGGAAGCGCCCGGCGCGGTTGAGCCATGGCTGATAGCCCGAATAGACACCTTGTTTGGCGGTCGGGTTGAACTCTGCATCTTTGACATGGAACACCTTGATGCGCTCGGCATAGGCATCGATAAAGCCGAGATAATCGAGCTGTTGGAGCAATAAATGACTCGGGTCATAAAGGATATTGCAGCGCGGGTGATTGTTGACACGGGTGAGGAACATTTCGAACGTCGCGCCGTCATATAAATCCTCGCCCGGGTGAATCTCGAAGCAGACATTGACGCCCGCGCGGTCGAACTCATCGAGAATTGGGCGCCATCGTCGGGCGAGCTCATCGAACGCGGTTTCGATCAGACCGGCCGGCCGCTGCGGCCAGGGGTAGACATAAGGCCAAGCCAGCGCGCCTGGGAAACTTGCGTGGTTGGCCAGGCCGAGATTTTGTGAAGCCTTCGCCGCTTTCATGACCTGATCGATCGCCCAGGCCTGACGTGCCTTCGGCTTGCCGCGCACCTCGGGCGGCGCAAAGCCATCGAACATCGCGTCATAGGCTGGGTGCACCGCGACGAGCTGGCCCTGCAAATGGGTCGAGAGTTCGGTGATCGCGACGCCGTGTTGGGCGAGCGTGCCCCTGATCTCGTCGCAATAGGTCTTGCTGGTCGAGGCCTTATCGAGATCGATCAGGCGCTTGTCCCAGCTTGGTAGCTGAACGCCCTTAAAGCCTAGTTTGGCGGCCCATTGGCCAATCGAGCCGAGTGTGTTGAACGGTGCGCTATCGCCAACAAACTGCGCCAAGAAAATCGCCGGCCCCTTGATCGTTTTCATCGTTGCCTCCCTTGGACGCGATCGGCTTTCGCGTCGATCTCATTTGGTCGAGTAAAGACGATTGTGTTATCGGCGCCTCGGCGGGCTCACGATCATCCGCTTTAAAATCGGGATTGGGTCTCTTGCCCCCAATTCGTGAGCGAGATTGCCCTTTTTTATGTGCGGCCGTAAGAACCAATCAGTCTAGCAGCGCGACAAAGCCGGGCAGTTTCCTCATGCGTTCAAGCCAGCGCTGAATAGCGTCAAAGCCGTCGAGGCTGATGTCGCCATCACCTGCTTGCGAGATCGCCGGGAAAGCCGCGACGTCGGCAATTGTCGGGTGGTCCAGCGCGATCCAGTCACGTCCCTTGAGCCGATCGTTGTAGAGCTTGAGCGCGATGTCGCTACGCTCGCGCACGGTATTGGCGTTGATACAGAGCCAAGGAAACATCTTCGCGAGCCGCGCATCGTAGGGCCCGAGCCTCACCTCGAAGGCCGCCGCCGCCAACCAGCCATTCACGATCGCTTCTCGGTCCGGGTCGCGCGGCATCCAGGAATCGGGTCCATATTTGTGGACCAGCCACGCCAGAATGGCGTGGGAATCGCGCAGAACCACGGAGCCATCGGTCACCACCGGCAACTGTCCGAACGGATTGAGCGCGAGAAATTCGGGTGTATTGTGGTCTCCCTTCAGGAGGTCGACCGGGTGGCGTTTATAGGGCACGTTCAGAAACCCGAGAAGCAGCCTCACCTTGTAGCAGTTCAACGCGAGCGGCATGTTGAAGAGCGTGATCATGGCGGTCTCCCGATTCCTCCATCCATCGATGATCTAGGCTGCGAACCACTGAGCCTGTCCCCAGCCTTGGACCACTTCGCGCTGTAAAATTCCGGCTTCATCGGGCGGCCAGCCGGCCGGGGTTGCCGGTCGTCCGATGAAGCGCCGCAGGCACTTGGTTGCCGATCGCGCTGTGCGGTCGGACCTCATTGTAGTCTCTACGCCAAGCCTCGCATTTTCGTGCCGCCTCGTCGAGGCTGAGGAACCAATTCGCGTCTAGGCACTCGCTGCGGAATTTGCCGTTCAGGCTCTCGATGAACGCATTATCCGTCGGCCCTCACCCTGAGCTTGTCGAAGGGGCCGGGCCTCGAGAAGTCGAGCGTGACGCTGCGCAAGTACGCCCACAGGTCGAGCTCCTTGCTAATGAACTCGGGCCCGTTGTCGAGCAGGATCATCTTCGGATATCCGATCTCACCGGCGGCGCGGTCGAGCGTCGCGACGACATCGACGCCACGGTAGCTCTGACGCACCTCGATCGCCGGTGAGGGCCGCGTGAAGACATCGACGATGGTCAGAACGCGGCATCAGGCCGCCATATTTCTTGCGCCAGTTGTAGTAGGTCGCCTCGCTGATCCCGGCCTTCCGGCAGACTTCGTCCACCGTCGTGCCTTCCTCAGCCTGCCGCAAAATGAACGCGATCTGCTGATCGCTGAGCCGCGACTTCTTCATGGAAATTCCTCCGTCCGGCCAGTGACGCTAAATTAGAATTTTCCAGCTATCAGCGATCCAAAGAATTGGGGGCAGGTCACTGCCCGAACAGCTGCTCCGATACGCGGCTCCATTCCTGCTTCGTTTCTTCCGAGAGGAACTCGGGCGGGGAGGGGATGGCCGGCTCGGGCATCGCTTCCGCGGCGTTCAATGGCCTGCGACCGGGATTGCCGTGGAGACGCTTGATGCGCGTCGGCTTCGGCTTGCGCCCGCGAATGGCCATGAGTGATTACCTCGCCACGGGGCGCATGCGCGGAAGGCGCGCATGAGAAAGTTGGCGGAGGGAGAGCACCTGCCGTCTAATTTTCTCCAATCAAACCCTGCTCGACATGGAGGGCTCGGTCCGAAGACCTGTTGAATAAACTTGGCCCCTGGGTGAATTTGACCAGACTGCATCGCCGCGACTTTGCGGTCAGCGGCGCCGGTCCTTGGAACAGAGGACCTGCGAGGCGAGAGCGCTTTCGCCGCTCGGCCTTCAGGCCGCGTGAGGCGATCCATCAGTCGATCGCAATCGACGGCACCGTGAGCTTCTCGCCGAGCGGGTGCACCTCTCCCGGCCCGTAGCCGCGTGGTCGAGGCGTGGTGCGCAGCCTGGAGCGGAGCGCCGCCGTGCCCGCAACGTCGACGGCAAGGCGCTCGGCCGCATCACTTTGCGAGACAAGCACCACGCCATAAACTTGCGTGGCTTTGTCACGAGAAATCCAGCCATTCTCGACATCGGCCAACACAAGGGCAGAGTCGCGCTCCAAAGGTTCCCCGAAGCCGCCGCCACCATTCGAACGGTAGATCACATGGTCACCCGGTTCGAGCCGGATCCCCATGGCGTGCATGCCGAGATGCTCCTCGGTGTCCGGCGTCGCAGCACGACGGACCGAGAGCGTATTCGGCCCGCCATTGGTGCCGCCTGCCAGGCCAAACGGCGTCACCTCGGCGCGGTCGCCATGCATGGTCAGCGTCATCGCGCCGAGTGCCTTGAAGCTCCGATCGATGCCGACGCCGCCGCGATAGACGCCATCGCCGCATGAATCCTGCACGCCATTGCAATTGGTGTAGAGCAGCGGATACCAACGCTCGAGAATCTCGATCGGCTGGTTGGTCGCACCGCCGATGAAGATCATCATCTGGAACGAATTGCCGTCCTTGTAACTGCGCGCGCCCTGGCCGCCCTCGTTCCAGAGATAATTCACATATTGCTTGCCGGTCTTTGGGTGCACGCCGCCGATGCAGAGATTGGCGAGGTTGATGCCGGCGGCGTACATGCGCTTCGGGTTGACCGTCGAAAAGGCATTGGCCCAACACGCCATGGTCACCGCCGCGACCTTCTCATAGGCGCCGCTGGCATAGCCCGAGGCCGGTGTCGGCTCTTGAATATCGACGCAACTGCCGGGTGTCGAGAGCACCGAGACGGAACGCGCGAGCCCGTGATTGAGCGGTGCGAGATGCGGAAAGCAATGCAGCGTGCCGTCATAGACCGCGGTCTCGAGCGAGGCGCGCGGAAAGCCGAACGGGCCGATCGGCGCCTTGTCGCTGCCGGTGAAATCAAAGGTCACGTCAGTGCCGGCAATCGTCATCTTGCAGTGAATGCGGATGCGCGGCTTTTTGGGGTGCATCACGTCCATGTCCGAAAAATCCTCGAACTCGAACGTTCCGTCGGGCAGCTCCGCGACCTGCTTGCGGAACATCTCCTCGGTGTAGTCGAACACGTCGCCAAACAGCGCCTGGATCGTGTTGTCGCCATGCCGGTCGAACAGGTCGAGCAGGCGTTCCTCGATCAGCCGCCCGGCGCGATGCTGGGCATAAATATCCGCGATGCGCTCGCGCCCTGTGCGCATGTTGTAGGCGATCAACTGCATCACGGTCTTATCGAGCTTGTCCTGCTTGAAAATCCGCATTGGCGGGATGCGGAGGCCCTCCGAATAGCAATCGATCGCGCGTGGGTTGAAGCTGCCGGGCAATGCACCGCCAACGTCGGGCCAATGGCCGGTCGAGGAATTGAACGCGACCAGCTTGCCCTTATGAAAGAGCGGGCGGATCAGCTTGACGTCATTGCAATGCGTGCCGCCCGAATAGGGGTCGTTGAAGATATACACATCGCCCGGCTCGAATTTGTCGTCGATCCACTCGCGCACAACACGCACCGAGGGCTCGAACGAGCCGATATGCGGCGCTTGATCTCGGTTGCCATGCGCGACCAATCGCCCCTCGGCGGTGAGGAGCGCGCAGGAATGGTCATGGCCCTCGCTGATGGTCGGCGCGTAGGCAAGGCGGGCGATCATCTCGCTGCCCTCATCGCACATGCTCGAGAGCGCGTTACGCAGCACTTCGAAGGTTACGGCGTCGAGTTTCATGGCCTTATCCGATCGTGCAGAGAAGGTTGAGCTGGGGATCAACCGTCGCGCGCGAGCCGGGCACGAGCAACGTGGTCGTGTCGTTCTGTTCGATGATTGCCGGGCCTTCGATCGCATGGCCGATGGGTAGTGTCTCGCGCCGCCAGATTGGCGTCTCGATCCAGCCCGCATCCTCGAAAAAGACACGGCGCAGCGCGGCGGGCTTGGGCTTCGCCTCGGGCGGCTTCGGGAAGACCGGTTTGGGTTGTGCCTCGCGCAGACCTTCGGCGCTGACCCGTGCGTTCACGATCTCGAGCTCGGCCAAATCCTCGGGCAAATTGTAGCCATACTCCTCGGCATGGCGTTTGTGGAACAGCGAGAAGATCTCGCGCACATCGATCTCGCCGAGCAAGCCGGCCTTCACCGGCAGGACGAGCCCGCCCGAGACCTGGCCGTAATAGCGCACGTCGAGCTGCCGGGTGAGGCGGATGCGATCAGCCGCCACGCCTTCGCGTTCGAGCCGCACCGCGCCCTCGGCCTCTAATTTATTGAACGCGTCATTGATCGTGGCGACGTCGAAGCGCGTGTTGGTGGCAAAGATCGACTGCACGAAATCGTGCCTGACTTCGACGAACAGCACGCCAAGCGCCGAGCCGAGACCCGGATAATAGGGCACGATGACTTCGGGAATGCCGAGCTCGCGCGCGACCTCGACCGCGTGCAAGGGCCCCGCACCGCCAAACGCCACGAGCGCGAACTCACGCGGGTCATGGCCGCGCTTGACCGAAACGAGGCGGATCGCGCCGGCCATGTTGGCGCGCATGATGCGCAAAATCCCCGCCGCGGCCTCTTCGCGCTTATAGCGAAGCGGTATCGCCACGCGGTCAACCGCCTGTTCGGCCAGATCATTGCGCAGCGCGACCCGCCCGGCCAGGCGCGTCTCGGGGCTGAGACGCCCGAGCACGAGGTTGGCGTCGGTCACGGTCGGCTCGATGCCACCCCGCGCATAGCAGGCCGGGCCCGGCCGCGCGCCCGCGCTTTCCGGCCCCACTTTGAGTACGCCGCCTTGATCGACACGCGCGATCGAGCCGCCGCCCGCCCCGATGGTCGCGACGTCGACCGACGGGAAATTGATCACGATGTTGAACTCGATGTTCCATTCGGAGCGGATCAGTGGTTTCCCCTGGCGCGAGAGCGAGACATCGGCGCTGGTGCCACCGACATCGAGCCCGATCACATTGGGTCGGCCGGCCGCCTTGCCGATTTCGGCCCCCGCGACCACGCCGGCGGCAGGGCCGCTTTGGCAGATACGCGCCGGGATGCGCAGCGCGGCCTCGACCGACATCACACCACCGCCCGAATGCGTGATCAGCACGCCGCCCTTGTAGCCGATGCCGTCGAGGCGGGTGAGCAAGGCCGAGAGATAGCGTTCGAGCACCGGGCCGAGATAGGCATTCGCCACCGTGGTCGAGGTACGTTCGAACTCGCGGATCTCGGGCAGGATTTCGGACGAGACGCAGATGAAGCGGCCGGGCAGCTCTTCGGCCAAAATATCGTGCGCGCGGCGCTCGTGCGCGCCGTTGATGTAGCTGTGGAGGAACGACACCGCGACCGCCTGCGTGCCGCGCTCCTTCAGCGTGGCGGCAAGTTTGCGCAGCGCTGTCTCGTCGAGCGCCTCGACCACCTCGCCCTCATAATTGAGCCGCTCGCCAATTGTCAGCGTGTCCTGCCGGGTGACCAAGGCGGGCGCGGGGTCCCAATCCGAATCATAGAGCGTCGGGCGTGCGGCGCGCGCGGCATGGATCACGTCGGTGAAACCCGCCGTGGTGATTAGCGCGGTCTTGGCGCCGGTGCGCATGATGATCGTATTGGTGGCGATCGTGGTGCCGATCTTGATCAGGCGAATCTCGCTCGCCGCGTGACCGAGTGCCGCGATGCCGTCCAGCATGCCGTCGATGAAATCGGGCGGCGTCGACGGTGTTTTCAACGTGGTGACCGCGCCATTGGTCACGTCGTAGCAGATCACGTCGGTGAACGTGCCGCCGACGTCGATAGCGAGAATGTAACGGGACATGGCGCTTACCCTTCGTTGTTTCGCGTAGCTTAGCCGTTCATTGAAGCTCGGGTCTACGGCGGATCGGCTAGAATTTGGCCCGCCTTTCGATCAGCGCGAGCACATCCGGCGGGCCGAACGGCACGGCATTGATATGTGCGCCATAGGGCTTGAGGGCGTCTTCGACGGCGAGCGCAAAGGCCGGGGCCACCGGCATCACGCCACCTTCCCCCACGCCCTTGACACCCAAGGGATTCAGGCTCGATGGATGGTTGAGGTGATGGATCTCGATCGGCGGAATTTCCATCGCGGTCGGGATCAAATAATCCATGAAGGTGGTGGTCAGGAGCTGGCCCGCCTCGTCGAACACGAGCTTCTCGTAAAACGTGCCGCCGATGCCCTGCGCCGTCGCGCCGAGGATCTGGCCCTCGACGATCATGGGATTGATCATCACGCCACAATCATGCACCACAACATAACGCTCGATCTTCACCATGCCGGTCTCGATATCGACGTTCACGATCAAGCCGTGCATGCCGCTCGCAAAGGTCGCGCCTTCGGGACGATGATAGTCGATCGCACGCAAGCCCGGCTCGACGCCAGGCTCAAGCGTGATGATCGGGTTGGCAGCCGCCGCCAGCTCAGCCAGCGTCACGCCGATCTCCGGCACGCCTTTCAGCTGCACGCGCCCGCTCACAATGTCGAGGTCGGTGGCCGCAACTTCCAGATGGTCGGCCGCCAGATCGAGCGCGCGCTGGCGCACGCGGCGCGTGGCCTTGAGGGCCGCCGTGCAGCCGACCACCGCGGCGCGGCTGGCGAACGTCCCCACCCCCCAGGCAAAGCGGTCGGTGCGCCCGGCCTGTACGTTCACTTTGTCCGGCTCAACACCGAGCGTCTCGGCGACGACTTGGATCAGCGTGGTCTGATGGCCTTGGCCCTGCGAGGGATAGCCGGTTGTAACGTTCACGAAGCCTGTGGGTTCGACGCGCACTTCCATGCCCTCATAGGGCGGGATGCCGGTGCCCTCGACATAGCAGCCAATGCCGATGCCCCTATGCACGCCTTTGACGCGCTCGCTCGGCTGCGCAAGGCGAAAGCCATCATAATCGAGCACGGCTAAAAGTTTTTCGAGTAGGGCCGGATAGTCGCAATCGCGATGGATCAATTTGGTGTTGTATTGAAACAACGTGCCGCCGTCATAGGGGCAGTCGGCGGGCGTCACCAGATTGCGCCGGCGGAGCTCAGCCGGGTCGAGCTCGAGCCGCTCGGCCAGCCGGTTCATCATGGTCTCCATGACGAAAGTGCCGTGCGGCATGCCGGCGCCACGATAGGGGCTGACGATCGCCGTGTTGGTGTAGACCGCGATATATTCAGTATGGATCGCCGGAATTTTATACGGCCCCGGCAGAATGCCCTGCGCGCATTCGGCGTTGATCGGGCCATAGGGGCAATAGGCGCCACTGTCATAATAGAAGACGTCCTTGAGCCCGAGCAAACGGCCATCCCTGGTCGCGGCGAGCTCGACCTGATGCACCATCAACCGCTCATGGTTCGAGCCAAGGAAATGTTCGCGCCGGTCCTCGATCCATTTGACCGGGCGCTTCAAACGGCGCGCGGCGAACGGAATCAGCAGTTCCTCCGCGTAGAGCAGCATGATTTTGACACCAAAGCCGCCGCCGACATCGGGCGCGATCACCGTAACGCTCGCCTCCGCCATGCCGAGCTTGGCCGCAATCAACCCGCGCGCGCTGACCGGCGCCTGGGTGGTGTCCCACACGGTCAGACTATCGGTCGAGACGTCGTACTGGGCGACCACGCCGCGCGTCTCCATCGGCTGCGCGGCGCCACGTTCGGGCCGAAGCTCTTCCGTGATGACAATATCGGCCGAAGCGAACGCGGCCTCGACATCGCCAAAATGGTGCGGCGTGCGGCAGGCGACGTTCGAATCCGTATCGTCGTGCACCAGTGGCGCGCCGGGCCTAGCGGCCGCCATGAGATCAACCGCCGCTGGCGAGGGCTCATAATCGACATCGATCAGTTCAAGCGCGGTTTCGGCCATATAGCGGTTCTCGGCGACGAGGAGCGCGACCGCCTCGCCGACGAAGCGCACCTGTCCCGGCGCAAGCGCGCGATGGGTGCGCGGGTAAATGAATCCGCGGTCATTGTTGAGCAGTGGCATGGGATCATTGGCCGCGCCGAGATCTTCATGCGTAAACACTGCGAGCACGCCCGGCAGCGCGAGCGCCTTGGCGGCATCGATGCGCTTGATGCGTGCCTTGGCGTGCGGACTGCGCAACACCACGGCATGCACCATGCCGGGTAGATGGATATCGTCGATGAAGGTCGCCGTGCCGGTCAGAAGACGCCGATCCTCACGACGCTTGACGCGCTCGCCGATCAGCCTCGTGCTCATGATGCCTCGCCCCGCAGCAGCGCGGCGGCGTGCCTAACTGCCTCGACAATTTGCTGATAGCCGGTACAGCGGCAGAGATTGCCAGACAGCGCCTCGCGGATTTGCGCCTCGCTCGGCTTCGGTGTCTCGGCCAGGAACGCCTTCATGGTCATGAGAATACCGGGCGTGCAATAGCCGCATTGCAGACCATGCTTTTCCCAGAACGCGGTCTGCAAGGGATGCAGCGCCTCGCCATTGGCAAGCGATTCGATGGTCTCAAGCCGCGCGCCATTGGCCTGTACCGCGAGCATCAGGCACGAGCGCGCCGGCCGGCCGTCGTGGAGGATCGTACAGGCGCCGCACACGCCATGCTCGCAACCGACATGCGTGCCAGTCAATTCGGCTTCGTGCCGGATGAAATCGCTGAGCAGGAGATTCGGCGCGATCGTCCGCTCATAGTCGCGGCCATTGATCGTGACGCGGACGGTGCGGGTCTCGGCGGTCATGCAACTAGCTCGCCATCCGCGCGATGGCATCGCGGCACGCCCGCGCCGCCATGACTCCGGCGACCTTCGTTCTGTACCAGGCCGGCGCGTGGAGATCGTCGATCGGCTTGACGGCCGCGCTGACCGCCGCGGCCGCGGCAGCGACCGCCGCATCGCTGAACCCGCCCTCAACAAGCGCCGCCTCAGCCTTTAGGGCGCGCTGCGGACCATCGCCCATGCCGGTGAGGGCGATGCGGGCATGGCCGCCACCAGCACGCGAGACGACAACCGCCGCCGCGGCGAGCGCGAAATCGCCATGCCGGCGCGCGAGCTCGGCGAAGCCAAAACCGGCATCGCGCGGCGGACGGGGCAGGTCGATCGAGACCAAGAGCTCGCCTGGGTCGAGCGTGGTCGTCAGCGTCGAAACGAAAAAGTCGGCGCTGGCGATCTTCCGCGCGCCCCTCGCGCTCTGCACGCTCATCGTCGCGTCGAGCGCGAGCATCACCGCGGGCAGCTCGGCAGCCGGATCGTTGTGCGCGAGGCTACCGCCGATCGTGCCCCGGCTTCGGGTCTGAATGTGGCCAACATGGCGCAGCGCTTCGATGATCAGTGGCCAGGTGCGCGCGAGCTCCATATCGCGTTCCGCATCCCTCTGTCGTGTCATGGCGCCAATCGTTGCGGCGTCTGCCCCGATCACGATGCCCGCGAGCGCCCCGATGCGATTGAGGTCGACAATCATCGGGGGATGCACCAGGCGGAAATTGAGCATCGGCACCAGGCTCTGGCCGCCGGCGAGGGGGCGTGCGTCGACATTTGCCGCGAGCAGCGCAAGCGCTTCCCCAAGTGTTGCCGGGTCGCGGTAGGCGAAGGGCGGCGGCTTCATGCTCAAACTCCCGATGCCGACTTTCCGATATATCAGCACACCCGCACCGGTGGTGATCAATAATAGAAGGACGCCTCGTCGCCGGGCTTCGCCTCTTGGCGGCGCGGTTTTTGACCCGAGCGAGGCTCGAGGCGATGACGCGCTACGACCTCATGATCCACGCCGATTAGGATGAGAGCGCGCCTCGCTCGACGACCTGAGAACGCTTCTGTATCCCAGGGTGAGTACTTCGCCTGACCGACGCTGCATTGACCTGATCAATCACAGCTTTCGCGGTGCGCGTTGACGAAGCGCCGTTTTGCCCTGTCACCAAATTTCCATCGACGACGACGACATCGGTGTGCTTTTCGCCGGGGATATAGTCCGCCCCTAAGGCCTTCAGGCGATCCTCGGAAAGCCAGGGCGCACGGTCCGCGACCCCGAAATCGACCATTTCGCTGTTGGGGAAGCCTGTCATGCGCTTGCCGGCGAACGGCCAGGCGCCATCGCTGTCCCGGGCCGCCAACAGAGAAGAGATCCCGCTGCACAGCGTTCCGACAACTTTTCCTTCCTGCCGATACGTCTTGGCGATGAGCGTTCCGATGGCGACGGTTCCGCCAAGATCTTGGAAAACGCCGAACCCGCCGGGAACGAAAACAACGTCGAAATCGTCGGCATCGAGATCTTCGAGACGCGCTGGCTTCGCCAAAGCTGCGTCGATCTCAGGCCGGGCGAGATAATCGCGCTGGAAGTCCACCGAGGCCTGATCGTTCTCCTGAATAGTGAGGCCCAGGCTTGCGGGATCGACGGGCGCAGGCACACCGCCGGGCGTGGCGATGGTTATCGCGTAGCCTTCCTTGGTGAAATGATGATGGGGATAAACGAACTCAGGCGACCAGAAGCCGCCAAAATGGCTCGAACCGTCTTTTAGCAACCATTCCTTTGCACCGGTCAGCGCGATTAGAACTCTCGTCATCTCATAGTCTCCTTTAATCAGTGTCGCCAGCGAGCCGCCGCACGACCGGCACAACGAGATCGAGGGGCCGGAAGCAAATGTTTTGAACCATGGGTGAAAGCCAATCACCTGGCACGATTATTATAGACCCCCGGCGGCGTACTCAAGCGAGCCTATGATGAAAGGGCTCGGCCCTCTGGTGGCCAGGGCTCAATCCTTCCCACGCGTCGCCAGCGCCTCGATCTTTGGGCGATCAAGCCTCCCCTTCGCGCCCCATTGAACCGCCCCGGAAACCCTGGAGGCTGTTTGGTTTTGAGCGATGCGGCCATAGGCGGTTGCTTCGGCTTGGCACAGGCGGCGGCTGGTAGGGCCGTATGGTCCACTCATGGAGCTGGGCGGCCGCCAATAGGATCAGCACGAAGGCGCGGTTGATGATGATCGAGAGGGGGCATGGCAATAGGCTATGACGATAGCGGCCATGCGCGCCTGCCTTGGCTACTCTTGTAGCCACACTCTTTGTCGCGGTGCCGTCGATCGCCCCTGACCAACTGCACCCATTTGTAATCCTGCGCTCGCTCAATCTTCAAGCGGACCGCGTGGCGTCATATGGACCTGCGCCAGATGAGCGTGGCGACCGGACCACTGCAGCGAAATGCTGGCGTCCTTGGTACTTGCCCTTCCGCTGAGGAATTCGGCAACACGGAATTCGATCCCGAAGGGTCGGAACAAGCGTACGCGATTCAGTTTGCCTGATTTTGGGTGGCGGATCGGTTCAGCACTGGCCTCGATGAGCCCTGGCACCGAAAACGAGCCGCTGCCGGCCTTAACGTCGGCGGAGAACTCGATCGGAACGTATTTGGGTTCAAATAGCTTGTCGCTCATAAGCCGATAGACGCTGAAGAACGTGGCGGCAGGCTCGGTATGCTCCCCCGTGGCGATGGCGAGGATGCCCCGTCTTTGATCTGCACTGGCTCGATCATCGATCAGCACCTGCATTTCGCCCTTGCCCTCGTGAATTGGGCCGGGCCATGCACAAAGTAGACAGAAGCGCAGCCCATTCAATTCAGTTTCGCCAAACCGTCCGGAGTCGATTTGCACCGCAGCCGCGGCTCGACAGTTCCCGTAGCTCGGCACGCCGCTGAAATGGCACGGGCATCCCCAATTGCAATTGCAAGTCGAGAGTTCGAGGCCGCGAAACCACCAATCCACTCGGTCCGTCATGCGATGTGCCTCGTTTGGTTCATAACCTAGCGGCGCTCGGAGATTCGATCTCAATCAACACGTCATTCGCCTGATGGCGTCACGTGCGCGATCTGCATAGCCAGCCGCCTATTCAGGCATGCCTTTCATGTCGACGGCCGGGTAGTACTTCCTGCGTCCCAGCGCGTCGACCCGCTCCCAAAACTCCGGGCCGGCGGTGAGGCCAAGGTCTTCCGGTTGATGACGTTGGCGCCACATGTTCCATGAGTCAGGGTGGAGGCGGGCCGCTTCGCGCAAGAAGGCGTCGCCTTCCTCGGTTTTGCCCAGCTTCAACAGATGGAGCCCGAGCCGAAAATTGGCATGTGCCAAGGCGATATCGTCGCTCGAGACCGGCACGTGCGCACGCGCGACGTCGCGATCGAATACGTGCTCGCTCGCTGAACCCTTTTGGACCCAATCGCGGATCGCTGCGACATAGGTATCGCGGGCATCGCTCGCGATCTTGGCCGCGTCATCAGGCGTTTTCCAGGTGGCCCGGTCCATCGAGCGGAATGATTCGAAAACGCCGGCGGTTTCAGTCGGTCGGACGATCCGCCCGCGCTCGTCGATCCACACGGCCTGCGGCACGTTGACCATGTTGTACAGCTCGGCGACGCGGTGCTCTGCATCGATCAGACACGGGTAGGACGGCGCCGCCTTTTCGATCCAGGGCCGCGCCGCATGGTCGCGGCTATCCATGGCCACGGCGATCACGATGAACGCGCGATCCTTGAGTTCGACGTAAAGCTTTTGCCATATGGGTAGGTCTTCACGACAGCCGCACCAGGATGCCCAGGTGCTCAGAAAAACCTTCTTTCCGCGATGGTCGGACAAGGAATGCGGCCGCCCATCGAGGTCGGGCAGAGTGAAGTCGGGTGCCTCAAGGCTCAAAAGCCGCCTCGTGCGCGCGGCAGCGCCTTCGCCCAAGATCCAGACTTCGCGGGACGCGTCGTGGAGAACGGGATTGCCAATTTGGCGCCAGAACGCCGCGACGTTGACCGCGCCGGCGCGGACGAAGCTGTCGGCCCGGCCCGGTGGAATCGGCACGCACATCTCATTCTTGCAGAAGCCTTCAGGCTTCATGGCCCAGCCCGTTGCCGCTTCCACATCGGCATCGCGCAGCCACAGATGATCGCCCTCGACGGTCATGGCGGTCAGGTTCCGGTGCCCGCCCTCATTCAGAATTGTGACCATGGCTCGGTCCTTCTGCATGCTTGTGAAACGCATCATCATACCCTGACAGCTCGCGCTGTGTGCGATCCGCGAAATCGCGGAGAGGGTGATCGGCCCCGGTTTGATAGCGCGCGTGGAATGATAGTTCATCGCTAGTCTGGGCGCCATGCGGCGAGGGCTGGCACGAACACCTCGGGAGGCGGAGCCCGAAACGGGCTCGCATGGAGCGTTGGCGAGGCCGGTACGGATCCGCTCGGCTATCACGTCGTCGATACGCACGCCGGCCCATTTACTGACGAGCCTCACGAGCCAGGCCGCGCCGAGGGTTGCAGCCGATAGCGCGGCGTATACGAAGTAATCGACGATCGGCGTGAAGTCGATCGCGGTCGGCGGCGTTGCCTCGGCGGCAAGGGCGAGCGCCGTCAGCGCGGTGCACGAGCCGCCAACATCCCAGATAGCCCACCCGAGGAATAAACCAGGACGCAGTAAGGCCCCCCGCGGGGGGCCTTACTGCTATCACCCGTGGTGCACTTTTACTCCGCCCCGCCGATGCATTTTTAGTCCGGCGTTGGCAGTCCGATGCGATAAGCTAAGCTGAAGGAATGCATTCGGGTCATGGATAATCGGGTCATCGTACACG